>JBGPKX010000124.1:0-14888 GCA_041486185.1 Bryobacteraceae bacterium
GGGAGTCACTTCGTGGATCTGCGCCGTCAGCGCCTGGTCGGGTGACAGCTTACCCCAGAGCTTCTGCATCTCGGCCAGCCGGCCTGGATCGACACCATGAATTTTGAACGAAACAAGCTGGTCGATGGAAAGGCCGGTGTAGCCGGCACCTTTCAGATGGTTCACAAATTCCGAGTCGACATCGTGGATCCTCATGGTCACGAGCTCGTCGGGTGTCGGGTGGCGCAGGCCGGCCGCCTCCATTTCGCGCACGAATTCCGGGGTGACGTTGTGGATCTTGAACGTGATGAGCTGATCGACGGACAAGTTCTGGTAACCGGCAGCAGCGAGGCCGCCGATGAAATCCTTGGATCCCGCGCCTGGCGATTGAGCACGCGGCGAGGCGGTGGGAGTCGTCTGCGCAGCCGCTGCCGTTTCCTGGGCCTCCGATTCGGTGGCTTCAGTTTCAGGCGAAGCCGTTTGCGCCACGAGAGTCAGCTTCGCACGGTCATGCGGCAGTAACGCGCGACCATAATAGTTAATCGAGAGTGGGCGGGCGGCCCATACAGCGCCCAAGGTGAGCACAGCGGCGATGCCGGCCATCCACGCGGATGACGCGCTGCCCATGGGCTGGCGCACTCCGACAAGCCGGCGAATTCGCGCCAGCAGCGATCCACCCGTGGCCGCCATGACAAGCTGGGGCTGCACGCTGCGAAGTTGCTCCAGTTCCGTGAGAGCGCGCGCGTACACCAGGGCATCGCCGCAGGCGGCTACCGCAAGATCGTCGCAGCAGTTCTCACGCTCCTGACGGATTTTCTTTCCAACCCACCAGACCGCGGGATGGTAGAACAGCAGCGTCTCGATGGCTGTTTGCAACATGTTCAGCAGGTAGTCATGGCGGCGAATGTGAGCCAACTCATGCGCGAGAACGGCCTCCGTCATCTGCGGCGTCAGACCCGCTAGGGCGCTCACCGGCAGTAAGATCACGGGCCGGAGCCAGCCGATCACGGTAGGCACCTTGGCCAGCGTGGACGCGCACAACGCGATGCGGCTCCGCACTTCGAGACGGACCGCGAGGCGCGCCACGGCGTGCTGCCATGCCGGCTCGGCCGGGCGAGTGCTCCGGTGTTTGAGAGCCTGCGCGAACATCCAGCCGCCGAGGGTGCGCAAAGAAAGGATCATCACACCGGCGGACCAAAAGCAGACCAGCCAGGCGAGGTGACCCTCCAGCCAACGCCCGGCCGATAGAGCCACGGATGCCGTTACGAGCGCGGGCGCAACCGCGCCAGCAGCGAACCCGGCCGGCCAGAGAACGGACTCTCCGCGTGGCGTCGGTACGGCCAGCGCGGGAGGGGAGCTCAGCCAGAGGAACGTACCGACACTGGCCGCGAGCATGAGCAACATGGCCACGCAGGCCACTCCGTAGCGCACGGCGGCACTGGACCTCCGCAAGAACAGGTTGGCGGCGGTGAACAGCAGGGCGATGAGCGCTCCCTGCCACAAAAAGTGCAGTAAGGTCCAGCCCAGCGCGATGGTCAGAGGCTGGCGGAACAGCGTTTCCAGGAAGTTCATTGGTCACCTCGGTCGTAGGCATCGAGCAACTGCCGGATTTGCGCCAGTTCCTCGGGTGAAGTTTTCTTGCTGGCCAGCGCCTGCATCACGAGCTGCGAGGCGGAATCGTCGAAAGCGCGCCGGATCAGGTCGCGCACCATTTGCCGCTGGGTCTGCTCCTGGGGAACCCGGGCGCTGTACACGTGCGCGCGCTGCTGTTCATCGCGGCGTACGAGCTCCTTGTCCGCCATGATCTGCATCAATTTCAAGACGGTGGTGTAGCCGACCGGTTTGGTCTTGCTGAGGGAATCGTAAACGTCGCGCACGGTGGAGGCGCCACGCTGCCACAGAACGCACAGGATTTCGAGCTCGGCGTCGGTAGGGCGCGGCTGATTGATTTTGGCCATCCGACAGATCATACTACGAAGACTTTCGTAATGTCAACGAAGATTTTCGTAGAAGCCGCGAGCCATGGATTTTCTTATGCCGCGGAGTTTCCAGCCGGCGGCGGGAACAGCTGCGCCAGCTTGGTCTTCCACTCGTTCTCGATCGCCGCGGCATCCGCGTCTGGAACAGCATATAGCAGCCACTCGGTGTAGGCCACAGATCCCGTGGATGCCGGCTGAACACCTACCGTAAGAACCGAGCCATTCAGCTCGGGAAGAAGGGCGCAAATGTGGAGATCCCCTCGCAAAACCACGTTTAAAGGCTGCGGCAGGATGATAGAAATCTGCGACTCGGAGACTCCGCGAGCGCCGGGCATCGCGGATTCCGAAACGACGATCGCTGCGAGCGCGGACAGCATCTGGCTGATGACCGACGCCAAGGGAACCTTGGCAAGGTTCGACCCGGCGACGAACAAAGTTGTCGCCGAGATTTACGTTGCGGCCGGATCTTATGCGGCGGCGTTCGGGGAAGATGCCTTGTGGATCACGAGCACGGAGAAAAACCTGGTCACGCGCGTGGACCCGCATACCAACCTGGTTGTCGAAACCATCCCGGCCGGCCCTGCGCCGCGTTTCCTGGCCGTTGGAGAGGGCTCTGTCTGGACACTGAATCAGGGCGATGGCAGCGTCTCGCGCATCGATCCGAAAACGAACAAGGTGATGGCGACCATTGAGGCCGGCGTGCCGGGCGAGGGAGGCGACATAGCGATAGGCGAAGGATCAGTGTGGGTGACGTCATTTGACTTTCCGATTTCGCGCATTGATCCCGCAACGAACAAAGTTGTCCAACAGTTCGTTGGCCAGGGCGGCGATGCCATTCGCGTGGGGCTCGGTTCGGTGTGGCTGACGGACCTCAAGGGACAGAAGCTTTGGCGTCTGGATCCACGCAGGATTAAGGCGACGCTGGCGGAATGACTGGCTAACGAGCGCAGCCATGACTCCGTGCGGATTCCGTTGAACGCATAAGACCCCTTCCCTTGGAGGCAGAATGAAGCACCGAGCAGCGACGGTAACAAAGCGAAATGCCAGCCATTTCAGACAGGGATCTCTCACACTTTTCAGTTCTAGCTCCTAGTGCGGGTAGCGGGGTTCATTGAATAAATCGGGCACCGCTCGTTCACACTCGCGGCTCGGAAACCGCAGACCATAGAGAGATGCGACTGCGCGGCTCGCGATATAATGCTGACACGATTGCGCTGCCGGATGGGTTTGCCAATGTCTCTTCGTAGCTTAATATTTCTGGCGCTGGCCGTCATTTGCGGGGCGCCACGATGGCTGGTGGCGGCGGAGGCGGCGACGCCCGCGTCCGAACATGATGTAGCCCTCTGGGTGCTGCGTGAAGGCGGGCGAGTATTGCTCGACGGCGCCGCCGAATATATCGGCGATCCTTTCGAACTGCCTACTGGTGATGTCCGCGTCGCAGGCGTCGACATGCACGGTACTGTCGCCGATCCCAAGGAGCTCGAGCCGCTGAGCAAACTGACTGGCCTGCGCGAGGTGTTCCTCCCGGCGCGCGTGTGGAGTCCGGCCAGCGACATCAAGGCGCCCTATTCGGACGAGATGTTCGATTTCTTCGCCGGCATGAAACATCTGGATAGGTTCCAGGCCGGACTGACGACGCTCGCGTGGCTGGATCTCTGGGACGCGGGGCTGGCGCGCATGGCGCCGCTGGCGCAGCTCAAAGACTTGAGAGTGTCGCTCAGCACCATGAAGGATCCCAAGAGCCTGGTCCCCTTCGTCAATCTGGAATATCTCGACCTCAGCGACACCTACGTCACCGACCAGACCATGCCGGCCCTGGCAAACATGAAAAACCTGCGGCGGCTCACGCTGTTGGGAACGCTGGTCACCGACGAAGGCGTGAAGTATCTGCAAGATCTCACGCAGCTCGAGGTGCTGGACTTGTACGGCGTCAAGATCACCGACCGGGGCGTGAATTACCTCCGCAAGCTGACGAAGCTCAAAGAGCTGAATCTTCTGGGAGCGCAGATCACCGATGAAAGTGCGGCGGTTTTGGCGCAGTTCAAGGATCTGCGCGAATTGAACCTCTACCGTAGCCGGCTGACCAATGCCGGGCTCGCCAAACTTGAGCAGTTGCCGAGACTGGAGTTGCTCGATGTGCGCTACACCGGCGTCAACAGCTCGGGCGTTGAGGCAATGCGCGCCGCACGGCCGGAGTGTAAGGTCGCGTTTGTCCGCACTGCCCCCCTTTCGACGGTCGCGCACGGCAACGAACGGCCCAAGGGCACCGGCCAGAAGGCCATCGCGGCGTGGATTCACGCCTTGGGCGGCGACGCGCGCATCGCGGACGGCGATATTCAAGCCATTTCGCTCGCGCGAACGAACTTCACCGATGCGCAATTGGCATATCTGAAGGCGCTGCCGCGGGTGGAGCGGCTGAATCTGGAAGCCACCGACATCAGTGACGCGGGCCTGGAATCGTTGAAGAAGCTGACGAAGCTGCGCGAGCTCAATTTGAGCTTCACTTCAGTATCCGACCGGGGACTCGCGAGTCTGAGCGGCCTGGTCAATCTGCGCCGGCTGATACTCTCCGGCGCGCGGCTCGATGGCACGGGCTTCGAGCACCTGTCGGGCCTGAGCCAGTTGCTGGAGCTGGACCTCACCTCGACTCCAGTGAAGGACCAGGGCCTGGCTCACATCAGCAAGCTCACCGGGCTCGAACGGCTTGCCATCAGCAACTCCGACATCACCGACGCGGGTCTCGAATACCTGGCCAACCTGCACAATCTGGCGGCGCTCGATTTGCGTGGTACCGATGTGACCGATGCCGGACTCGAGAAACTGGCTCACATCTCGAGCCTGCGCGATCTTAATTTGAGCCACTGCCGCTTCACCGACAAAGGCCTGGCACATCTTAAGGCGCTGCCCAATCTACAGCGGCTGCGTATGTTCCGAACGCGCATCGACGATGCCGGCGTCACGCAACTCGCCGAGATCAAGAGTCTGCGCTCGATCAATTTCGACTACACCAAGCTGACCGACAAGGGGATCGATGTGCTCAAGACGCTGCCTCATCTGGAAGACCTGGGCCTCGACAGCACCGACGTAGACGACCACGGCGCGGAGCTGCTGGCGTCGATTCCGACACTTAAGACGCTGGACCTCTACCACACGCTGGTTTCCGACAAAGGTTACCTGGAGATCAAATCGGCCTTGCCGCACTGCCAGATTTTCTGGGATAAGGATTCGTCGCTGACTTCGCGGAGGAAGCTGTAGAGGCGAGGGCGAATTGATGAGAAAACCGGCGCAACTTCCGCTCCCTTACGGTCGCGGCTCGGAAACTGGCTGGGCAAAGCGGAAAAGCTTCCGGGTTACGAGGGTAAGCCAGTGTTTAGTACTCCTGCTTACGGCCCGCGCGCTACTTGGGGCCAGCGGCCTGGACTGGGTCGACAGCTTGGGCGGCCGGATCGATCGCGATGCCGCGGGCGAAGTGATCGCGGTCCATCTGCGCGGAACCTGGGTGAGCGACACCGAGTTGCTCGACTTGGCGCGTTTGTCCAAGCTCGAACGCCTGGACCTTTCGCACACGCGCATCACCGACGAGGGGCTGATGCACCTTAAGGCTGCGCGCCAGATCAAAGAGCTCAATCTTTACTATGCCGAACAAATCACCGACCAGGGTATGGCCGCGATTCGCGGCTGGAAAAACCTGAAGCGCCTCAACTTGCGCGGCACTCGCATTTCCGATGGCGCGCTGGCCATCGTTGGCGGTCTCACACAGCTCGAAGCGCTGGATATCGCCTACACGCAGTTCACCGACAACGGCCTCGACGCCCTGGTTCCGCTCACGCAACTCAAGGATTTCGCCATCGGCCGCAGCAAGCTGGGCAAGAACGCGCTCGAAGTGTTGCGATTGTTGCCGACGCTGGAATATCTCGACCTCGGCGGTCCGCGTTCGGGTGGAGGCGGACTAAGGGATCGCGAAGGCACTCCCATGCCCGACGATCTGCCGCGCGCGATCTCCACGCTCAAGCAACTGCACGTCCTCAAACTCAGCTACTCGCAGATCGGCGCGGACGGCCTGCGGATATTGAGCTCGCTTGACCGGGTCGAGAAGCTGGCCCTGGAAGGCTCTCTCCGCGTGGACGACCAAGCCCTGGCTGAGCTGGGGAAATGGAAGAGCTTACATTATCTCGATGCACAGGAAACCAAAGCGACACCGCAGGGCGTGGCCGCGCTCGAGAAGGCCAAGCCTGGTATCGTGATCCTGAGCGGCCCGTTTCCGCGGCCACACCCGGCTTCTTAAATAACCGCAGAAAGACGGAGGTGCAAGGCTATGCATCGCCGGATGGCAAACCGCTATCCGTAGTCGTGGATGCGATCACGCCTGGCTTCCTGCGAACACTCGGCATTCCCTTGGTCGAAGGGCGGGAGTTCGAATGGTCGGACGAGAAAACGACGGCTCCGGTCTTAATTGTGAATCGGGCGTTCGTGGACCTTTACCTGAAGGGCCGCAAGCCGATTGCTGCGGCTGTGCGTATCGACGGGGCTTGGCGCACGATCGTAGGCGTTCATCGCAACTACATCTACCGGAACCCCAATCAGCCTCAACGGCCGGCGGTCTTTCTTCCCATGGCGCAAGACTATGGCGCGCACGCCATCATTGTGGTGCGAACCAAGACTGATCCCTCACTGGTGGCTGTACCGTTGCGGCAAGTGATTCAGGGATTCGACCCAAATCTACCAGTGGCCGGCATGATGACGATGGAAGAGAACGTCGGCTTCCAGTTGATCGATACCAAGATCGCGACGGGAACCCTGATTCTGTTCGGCATCTTTGCGGCGACCCTCGCGGCGATCGGTCTCTATGGCGTGCTCGCGACTTTCGTCAGCCAGCGCCGCCGGGAGTTCGGCATTCGTACAGCGGTTGGGGCCACGCCCGGCGATCTGCGGAAAATGGTCTTATTTCAGAGCACCAGGCTTACATCGATCGGTGTAGGCTTCGGGCTGCTGCTCTCGATCGCCTGCGCTCAACTGTTACAGTCCGCACTCGAGGGTCTCTGGTCGTCAAATCCGGCGATCTACGCGGCAGGAGCACTGGGCGTAGCGATCATGGCCGCACTCTCGACGTTCGTGCCTTCGAGAACCGCTGCACGCATGGACCCCATCGAGGCTCTGCGGCACGAGTGAGCTAAACGACGAAACCGCTTGCTGACGCGCGCGGCTCGGAACGCGCCTTACCAGGCCGCGATCGCATCGGTATCGAGGCGCTTACTGCGCCAGGGAAAACGTAAAGAGGGCGCTACCCGCGGCGATGCTCACGAACTGCCTGCCGCCGGCGAGATAGGACACTGGATTGGCGCGGATGATGCCGCCCAGATTCTGGCGCCACACTTGCTTGCCCGTTTCCGCATCGAGCGCGAAGAAGTGCCCTTCGTCGCTGCCGCCGAACACCAACTTTCCCGCCGTCGAAAGGACGCCCGCCCAGGGTTTGGTGTGAAGCTCGTAGGTCCAGACGCGCTCGCCGGTTTGCGGATTGAGCGCGCGAACGGCGCCGCGGCCGGGATCTTCGGGGAGATCGATGAGAGGGACGCTGCCGATGTAGCGGTTGCCGGGACTGTACTCCTGTTCGCCCTTGTGATAGACGCTGCGATTTTCCCAAACCGACAAGTAGAAAAGTTTCGTGAGCGGATTGTAGCTGGGTGAATACCAGTTGGTCGCGCCTTGCACGCCGGGCCAGATGTACGTTCCTTCGGGCGTAGGATCGATATTAGGTAAACGGATGGGATGGCCGGCGGAGTCCAACCCCTTGGCCCAGGTTTGCTTGGCAAACGGCGTACCGAATAGGAAGTGGCCATTTTCGCGGTCGAGCACGTAATAGAAACCGTTGCGGTGCGCCCAGTAGATGAGCTTGCGCGGTTGGCCGCGCCATTCGCCATCCACAAGAACCGGGACCTGGGTCGCATCCCAATCGTGCACGTCGTGCGGCACGAACTGGAAATACCATTTCAGCTTGCCGGTGTCGGCATCCAGGGCGATGGCGCTATCCGAGTACAGATTGTCCCCACGGCGAGAGTCGCCGTTCCAATCGGGCGAGGGATTTCCCGTGCCCCAGATGATGAGGTTCTGTTCGGCATCGAAGGAGCCTGTCACCCAAGTTGGCGCGCCGCCGGTTTTCCATGCGTCGCCCGTCCAAGTCTCGCTGCCGGGTTGTCCTGGTTCGGGAATGGTCCAGAAGCGCCAGCGCCGTTTGCCCGTGGCCGCATCGTAGGCATCCAGAAACCCGCGGATACCGTATTCGCCGCCGCTGATGCCGCAGATCACCATGTCCTTCACGACGAGCGGAGCGACGGTGATGCTGTGGCCGGTCTGATGATCCGCCACCGGCACGTCCCACAACAAGGCGCCGGTCTTGCGATCGAGCGCGACCAAATGCGCATCCACGGTTCCGACAAACACGCGATCACCCAGAAGGGCCACGCCGCGATTGACCTGCCCGCAACAGACGTTGATGCGGTTGGGTAGTTCGCGCCGGTATCTCCAGTATTGGCGCCCAGTGGCGGCGTCGAGCGCCACCACGTTGCTCGGCGGTTCGGTGAAATACATGATCCCGTCGACCACCAGGGGCGTGGTTTCCACCATGAGAGTGGTCGGCATCTGGTAGACCCACTCAACCTTTAGCCGCGAGGCGTTCTGGCGCGTAATCTGATCCAGGCTGCTGTAACGCCAACTGCGGTACGTGCCAGAGTACGTCATCCAGTTGCCGCTCTCTTTGCCGGCATTCAGCAGCCGGTCGTAAGTCACCTGGGCGGAGACGGAAACCTGCAAGCAGATGGCGGCAAGCAAGGCGGGCGCGAGACGGCGAATCTTCATAACGGCCTCATTCCGGACGGAGCGACGCAAGATAGGCGACGATGTCATTCAGTTGCTCGCCGGTTAGCACGTTCTTGTACGACGGCATTTTCGAAACGTTCTCAACTTTGTAGTCCGGGAGCGCGGCCTTGTCGTACGAATGCAGTTGCTGGCTCATGTCCATCAACTGCACGGTGTGGGTATCCTCATTCATGACGAATCCTTCGACGGGCTTGCCCGCGGCGTCTTTGAAGCTTGCGACCCAGTATCGGGGCTGCACATCGGCGCTCGGGTCAATGATGGATTGGCGAAGATGCTCTAGCGACCGCATTCTGCCGATCTGGCTAAGGTCCGGCCCCAGGCTTCCGCCCTGGCCGTTCACGTGGTGGCATCCGATACACCCTTTTGAACGGAAGAAGGCTTCGCCGCGCGTCACGTCACCCGCGGGCCGCTCGGCTGCCGCATTCAGCGAGCGAATGTAAGCGATGATCTGCCGGACGCGATCTTCCATGTAGAAGAGGGCAGGCATTTCCGTTCCGGCGATGCCTTCCGTGATGTTCCGGAGCAGATCGGCGTCGGAACTGCCGTGGTAAAAGCGGCCGTTCGCAAGGTTCGGGCCTCGTCCACCTTCGCCGTGCAAGCCGTGGCAGGGAGCGCAATGCGAGCGAAAGCTCTTGGCGCCCAGAGCGATATCTTCGGGCGTGGTGCGCGGGTTACGCGCCGGTTGCTGCGCGGTGAGCGAAGCGGCCCAAAACAATGCGAACAGTGTACGCATGGCAGCCCTGTACGGACCGGCCATTATATACCCTCGGTCGCGATCCGCTCAATTTTCAGACTGGCCGGAAATTCTCTATCGCGTGACGGTAACGATCGAGGGGCTGAGGTGATAGCCTTCGTCCTCCGCGACCTGCACGGCCGTCGACCGGAGAAGTTCGTCATCCGTTTCGCGAGCCGTTTTGAGCGCCGGACGCTTGATCACCTCTCCGCCGATCTGAAGCCGGATCACCCATTGCTTCTTCTGCGCGTCCCAGTTCACGACTGCACTGTTGACTTCCACCATCGCACATTCCTCCACGAAGGCTTGCCCAATGGACTTTCGCTGCTCGTATTATCTGGCGATCTGGCGGTTTAAGCAACCGGCCGCGCGGAAAGGTATCGCTCAACGCAGGCACCGCAGGCTTCTAAGCACTTCGCGACGTGATACCCTCCTTTCCATGCGCACATCAGCCATTCTGATTCCCGCCATGCTCGCCGCTCTCGTGGCTCGTCCGCTCACGGCCGGAGAACTGAAAGTCCCGAGCACGGCCGACCAGCCGCCGCGCAAAGTGATTGTCGGCACGGCGATGCAGGCTTTCTGGGGAGAATATCCGGGTCTTGAGAAACGGCTGGAGCAACTGGCGGCGATGGTGGATCAGATGGCGGAGGAGTCCCGTAAGAAATATGGACGCGGGCTGGACCTGGCGGTGCTGCCGGAAATGGCGGTGACGGGGGAGCTTTCGGGTGACGTCGTGGGCCACTCGGTCCCGTTCGCAGGCGCCGTGCGCGAAATGTTCGCGCGGAAGTCGCGGGAACACCACTGCTACATCATTGTCCCCACTATTCTGCTGGAAGACGGCGGGAAGTCGTGTTCCAACGCGGCTCTGCTGGTCGGACGCAATGGCGAGCTCGTGGGCATCTATCGCAAGCTGCACCTGGCGGTGCATACCGGCAGCGACTCGCTCGAAGACGGCACAACGCCCGGCAAAGAAGTGCCCGTGTTCGCCTGCGACTTCGGCAGGCTGGGCATCCAGATCTGCTTCGATATCGAGTACGACTACGGATGGCGGGAGCTAGCGCGCCACGGCGCGGAGCTGGTAGCGTGGCCGACGCAATCTCCGCAGACCACTCACCCGGCTGCGCGCGCCATCGCGCATCGCTACTACATCGTGTCCAGCACGTGGCGAGACAACGCGTCGTTCTTCGAGCCGACGGGCAAACTCACGGCGCAGATCAGGGAGCCCGCACGCATCCTGGTGCAGCAACTCGATCTCAGTTACGCCATTCTGCCCTGGAGTCCGGGATTGCACAACGGAGACGCGCTCAAAGAGAAATATGGCGAGAAGGCCGGCTTCCGCTATTACCGGGATGAAGACCGCGGAATCTTCTGGTCCAACGACCCGCAGGTTTCGATCGGCCAAATGATCCGCTCGCTCGGCTTGAGCGAGGCGCACGAGGAGCTACGGCGCATCCGGAAGCTTTACGACAAGGCGGGCGTGCCGGAGTAGGGCAGTGTCGCATTGCATTCGTTAGCATCGGGAAACGCTTGCTTACGCGCGCGGCAGAAGGCTATCGCTACCCCGTCAGTTCCAGATCGAATCCGTGCTGTTTGCGGTGGTGCGCGCTGTCGAAAGCTTTGCTGCTCTTGAAAAGCTCGTGGCGGCCGTCGGTGGCTTCGTCCTTCGTGCGGGCCAGCAGCGCGTTTTTCTCCGCCGCGGTCATGGGTTTGAAATTGCGCGCGATGGCGATGTTGTGCTTGAGCTGCTCCATTGAAGTGACGCCGATGACCTGCGTTGCGACCGGCTGGCTTAGGCAGAAGCGATAGCACTCATCCACTGTCAGTCCAACCTTAGAAGGCAGGCGGCCTTCGGGATATCCGCCGGCGAGCCCCTTCATGCCGATCACGCCGACGTTCTTCTTAAGACATTCCGGGATCACTTGGCCCTGGAAACTGCGGTACTGGGCGTCCATGATGTTGATGGGCATCTGCGCGGTATCCCAGGCGTGCGGCTTGGCCAGCATTTTGAGGTGAATCAGCGGATCTTTGTGGCCGGTGAAGCCGATGAACCGCACTTTGCCGGCCTTGCGGGCTTCGAGTGCGGCTTTGATCCCACCTTTCTCGAAGATCCAGTCGGGGTCGTTGTCGTAGACCAGTTCGTGGAATTGCCACAGGTCCAGGTGATCGGTGCGCAGGCGCCGCAGGCTGTCCTCCAGGCACTTCATGGAGCCGGCATAATCGCGATTGCAGTTCTTGGTCATGAGGAAGACCTTGTTGCGGCGGGCGTCCATGGCGAGCGCCTTGCCCATGATCTCCTCGGCGGCGCCGTCCCAATAGTCCCAGGCGTTGTCGAAAAAGTTGATGCCCTCGTCGATGGCGGCGTGCATTACGCGGATGGATTCGGCATCGTCTTTGATGGAGCGGATGTGCCAGCCGCCCAGGCAAACGATGGAGACGCGCTCGCCGGTCCGCCCCAGTTCGCGCGTGGGAACGCCGGTAGCCGACGCTTTGGATGTCTGGGCAATCACACGGCGGGCCATGGCCGCCACCGACGCTCCTGCCGCTGCTCGTTTCACGAAATCCCTCCGGGACGTGGTGTTAGGCATCGCTCTTCCTCCGCGAAATGTTTAATGTAATCGAACCGGGGGCGCGGGGCAACCGGCGGCGGCCCCTGGAAGGCGCCGTTTCACCCCTAAGACAGGGCGGCGGCGCAGCGGCAGGGCCGCAGGAAATCTACAATGGCGGCTAATTCGGCCAGCAAATCAAACGTAACACCCTCGGTACACTTTTTTCTTTCACCCGGCAAGAAAGTGTGATAACATCCCTCACAATTGACCGGTGGAGTTTCGGTCGAAACGGGTTTCTCGATTTTTGCTCACGAGGAGAATCGTAATGGGGTACGGGTTTCAATCTGACAAGTCCGATTTCTGTGCGGCTGGCCGAGGCCTGCTTCGCTGGCTTGTGGCAGTGGCACTGATCGCAACGGCAGCATCATGGGCGCCAGAGCGCGCATCCGCCCAGGTTTTGTATGGATCGATAGTGGGGAACGTCACCGACGCCAATGGAGCGGTTGTTCCGGGCGCGGCGGTTACGGCCACGGATCAGGGCACAGGCGTATCGAAGACTACAAACACCGATCAAGCGGGCACGTACCAGTTCGTCGACCTTCAGGCCGGCACCTACACGGTCAAGGTGGCCGTGTCTGGATTCAAGACCTTCGAACGACGCGATCTTCCGGTCATCACCAACAACACTACGCGTAGCGATGTGGCGCTCGAAGTCGGAAGTATGGAACAGTCCGTCACCATCACGGGTGAGGCGCCAACTCTCCAGACTGACCGCGCCGAAGTACGCACGGATGTCACCACCAAGGAACTGGAAAACCTTCCGGTTCCGATCGGCCGCAATTACCAGCAGCTCTACCGCACGCTGCCCGGGTTTTCGCCGCCCGTAAACTCGCACTCGGTGCCGACGAATCCGTCGCGCGCACTGGAGTTCAATGTCAACGGCACCAGTGACGACCAGAACAACACGCGTATCGACGGCGTGAGCACCACGCACGTCCAGTTGCCCCACGTCAACGCCTACGTCCCGGCACTTGAGTCGATCCAGGAAGTCAACGTCGTGACCAACAGTTTCGACGCCGAGCAGGGCCTTGCCGGCGGCGCCGCCATCAACGTGCAAATCAAGAGCGGCACTAATCAGGTACACGGGTCGGCGTTCGAATACCACAGCGACCAACATCTGAAGGCGTGGCCGGAGTCGGTACCCTCGGGCCAATCAGCGAAACCAAAGCTGGTTTACAACCAGTTCGGCGGCACGGTCGGAGGGCCGATCAAGAAGGACAAGCTGTTTTACTTCGTGAGCTACGAAGGCAGCTACGATCACCGCAACGTTCAAAGGAAAGTAACCGTGCCTACTGATGCCATGAAGGCCGGGGATTTCTCGCAGTTTCTGCCGGACACTATCATCTATAACCCGTATACCGATGCCTCAGGCACGGCGGTTGCCGACCCCTCGCAGCGGCTGCCCATGACGGCTCCTGGCGATCCGCGCTGTAACGCCGCTACGAACCCGAGCTGCATGAACATCATTCCGCAAAGCCTGCTGAACACGCCCAGCGGGCAGATCGCGCAAAAGATCATCGGCCTTTGGCCGGAGCCGAACCTGGGCGGCTTGAGCAACAATTACTTCGCCTCCGGTGGTTTCGGTTTCGATCGCCACACTATCGACACCAAGATCAACTGGAACGTGAACAGCAAACTGAACATGTTCGGGCGCTTCAGTTTCCTCCACTATTCCGACATCACTCCCACCGTTTTCGGCCCTACACTTATTGGCGGACCGATCGGGGGCAGCAGCAATTCAGGCCATGGACATGGAGAAACGTACAGCACCACGGTGGGCGGCACCTACACGTTCGCGCCGAACTTCGTCATGGATGCGTACTTCGGCTTTACCAAGCAGGGGACAGCTTCCGAACAGGTCGACGTCGGTAAGAACGTTGGCTTGGACGTATTGGGCATCCCCGGCACCAACGGCCCGCGCGCGTTCGAGAGCGGCTTCCCGGAGATGGACTTTAACGGCTTCTCGACCATCGGCATCGACAACAACTTCATGCCGTACTACCGTCACGATCCGCAGTATCAATACGTGGTGAACCTGAATTGGATCAAGGGAAAGCACAACATCCGCTTCGGTGGCGATTTCTACCGGCAAGGGCTCAGTCAGACGCAAGCGGAATGGATTGGTGGTGGGATCTATGGATCGCAGGGTGGGTTCGATTTCGGCCGTGATACGACAGCATTGTGCCTGGATCCGCCAGCCTGCAGCAACGGCACCACTACGAACCGGGCCAACGCTTTCGCCTCGTTCCTGCTGGGGCTGCCCGACGCGGCAAGCAAAACGTTTCAGGTTCCACAGGTCTATACGATACGCGCGAACGCATATAGCGCCTACATACGCGATCGCTGGAACGTTACCCCGACCCTGACGCTGAATTATGGCGTGCGCTGGGAGTATTTCGGTTATCCCACGCGCACCGATCGCGGGTCAGAACGCTACGACCCGGACACCAACAAGGTCCTGATCTGCGGTATGGGGTCTGTACCGGCCGGTTGCGGCACCGAGATCAGTAAGAAGCGCTTTTCGCCCCGCCTCGGCATCGCCTGGCGCCCAATGAATACGTTCGTGATTCGTGCGGGTTACGGCATGACCGTCGACCCGTATGAGGCGACAGAGTTGCAACGCAACAACTTCCCCGTTATGGTGCCGTTCAAGATCCCGACAGCCAACAGCTTCGTGTGGCCAACCACGCTTGCCAACGGACTTCCACCCATCGCCAC
>JBGPKX010000125.1:0-14807 GCA_041486185.1 Bryobacteraceae bacterium
GGCCGCCTCACCGGCAAGCAGACCATGTACCAGATGATCGAGCTGGTGCAAAATGTGGAAGTGCGCGGCGGCCATCCGCCCGATCCGCTGGTCTACAAGAACATGTACCTCGACCTGCTGCACCAGAAAATCCGCTACCGCCTGGAAGAGCTATCGTCGGGCGTCGCGGCACCCGAAAAGTATCTGGTGCCCGGCGCGCGCGAGCTGCTCGAATCGCTTAAGGCGCGCGGCCTCAAAATGTATCTGGCCAGCGGCACCGATCAGGTCTACATGCGGCGCGAGGCCGAGTTGCTCGATGTCGCCCGCTACTTCGATGGCGGCGTCTTCGGCGCGCTCGACGACTACAAGAGTTTTTCCAAGAAAATTCTCATCCAACAGGTAATCGCCGGCGCCGAATGCAAAGGCGAGGAGTTCCTGGGCTTCGGCGACGGCTACGTCGAAATCGAAAACGTGAAAGAAGTGGGCGGCGTCGCGGTCGGCGTGGCCACCGCCGAACCCGAATGCGCGGCCGTCGACCCGTGGAAGCGCCAGCGTCTCGCCGGCGTGGGCGCGGACTTCATCATTCCCAACTTTCTCTGCCATCGCGAGCTGCTGCACACGCTCTTCCCCAATGGCCATTGAGCATGTCCAGTAAGTACGCCGCCTTCGACCGCTCGCGGCTGCTGGTCAAGCCGCTGGCCGAGCGCGTACACGACCTGAAACTCGATCGCTGGCTGGCGCTCGACGACCCGGCGCCGCCCTATTCGCATCCGCAGTTAGGCGAGGTGGCGCACCGCCTCATTGAAGCCAAACTCCGCGGCGCCGCCCGCATTTTGATGATGGGCGCGCACGTTCTCCGCGCGGGCGTCAACCGGCACATCATCGACCTCATCGAGCGCGGCTTCCTCGACCACATCGCCATGAATGGCGCCGGCGTGATCCACGATTACGAACTGGCCCGCATCGGCGCCACCACCGAGAGCGTCGCGCGCTATATCCGCACCGGGGAGTTCGGGCTCTGGCGCGAAACCGGCGAGCTGAATGACTGGGTCGCGGAAGCCGCCGCGCAGTCGCTCGGGCTCGGCGAAAATGCCGGACGGCGGATCGAGTCGAGCGACTATCCGCACAAATCGCTCAGCGTTCTGGCCGCCGCTTACCGGCATTCGGTTCCCTTGACGGTTCACGTCGGCATCGGCTATGACATCCTGCACCAGCACCCCAATTGTGACGGCGCGGCGTTCGGCGCGGCCAGCTATCGCGACTTCCTGATCTTCGCCCACACCGTCGAGCGGCTCGAGGGCGGAGTGCTGCTCGGCTTCGGCTCCGCCATTATGGCCCCCGAAGTTTATCTCAAAGCCCTGGCCATGGCGCGCAACGTGGCCGGCCAGCAGGGCCGCGAAATCCGCCATTTCGCCACTGCGGTCTTCGATCTGGTCCCCATCCAGGGTGATATCCATAGAGAACTGCCCAAGACCGACCCCGGCTACTACTTCCGCCCTCAGAAAACCATCCTGGTTCGTACGGTAGCCGACGGCGGAGCAAGTTTCTACTTCTGCGGCGACCATCGCGCAACCTTTCCCGCGCTGCGCCGGGCGATCCTCGATCAGGCATGACCCCCGCCCAAAACACCGCCCAAGTCACCGCTCAAGTCTTGGCCGAATTCCCGAAACTGTCGGCGCTCGTCGTGGGCGATATCTGCCTCGACCGCTGGTGCACCTACGACCCCAGCACTGCGGAAGCTTCACGTGAAACACAAATTCCGCGGATCGGCGTCGTCCGGACCGAAGTGACGGCCGGAGCGGGCGGCACCGTGGCCAACAACCTGGCGGCTCTCGGAGTAGGCCGCGTGGCCGTCCTGGGCGTGGCAGGAGACGATGGCTTCGGATATGAACTGGCGGCTGCTTTGGGTCGCAACCGCATCGCCTCAGATCGGCTCATCCGCGCGCACCGGATGCAAACTTTTACTTACACTAAGCTCATCAATCTCCATACAGAAATTGAAGATCAGCCTCGCATCGACTTCATATCCACTACCCCGCTTGACCCCAAAGTCGAGCGCCAGGTGCTGGATGCATTGCCAGAGGCAGTCGCCGACTTCGATGTGGTGCTAGTCTCGGATCAGGCCGAAACCAGCGCCGGCGGAGTCGTGACACCAGCCGTTCGCCAATTGCTGGCTGACTTGGCGCTCAAGTACCCGGCCAAAATCTTTCTGGTGGATTCACGCGCCCGCATTGAGCTGTTTAGACATATGATCATCAAGCCAAACCGCCACGAGGCCGAAGCCGCTTGCCACAGAACGTTCAACCGCCTCGATATTAAAGCTTTACGTGAGCATTGCCAGGCTGAAGTACTGATTCTAACCGACGGTCCCAAAGGATCCCTGGTGGTCGAACCGCACCAGGAGACATTTTGCCAAACAAAGCCAATCCCAAAACCGGTCGATATCTGCGGCGCCGGTGACAGCTTTTCGGCAGGCGCAGCCATGGCGCTGGCCGTCACCCGATCGCCCATCGAAGCCGCGCGCTTCGGCAATCTCGTGGCCTCGGTCACCATCATGAAGAAAGGCACCGGAACCGCTTCCCCCTCCGAGGTTTTGGCGGCCGCTCAGTCATGAACACACTGGCTGTGGATATCGGCGGCACCAAGTTCGCCGTGGCGCTCTTCGAGGGCGATAAATTGATCCGGCGCGAAGCCCGTCCCACCGATCGCGACGGCGCACGCGACTGGATGCTCCAGCAGGTTGCCGCCATCGCATGCGAGTGGAAGCGGGAAGTCCCGTTCGACCGCTGCGGCATCGGCTTCGGCGGTCCGGTGGATTTTGCGGAGCAGCGCGTGGCTTTCTCCACGCACATCGGCGGCTGGAACGATTTCAAGCTCACCGCGTTTCTCTCGGACGCTCTGGGCGTCCCCGCCGTCATGGATAACGACGCCAACGCGGGCGCGCTCGGCGAGGCGGTATATGGTGCGGGCTGCGGCCACGATCCCTTGTTCTACATGACGCTCTCGACCGGCATTGGCGGCGGCATCTACGCCGGCGGAAAAATCTGGCGCGGCGCCGATGGATGGGCCGGCGAGATCGGCCACGTTTCCATCCGCCCCGACGGCCCCTAGTGCCTCTGCAAGGCGCGCGGATGCTTCGAACGTCTGTGTTGCGGCCTGTGGCTCGAGCGCGATTACGGCCAGCCGGCGAAAGAATTGTTGCGTGACCCGAATTTCGTCGCGCGTTACGTGGTCGATCTCGCGCTCGGCCTCAAGGCTTGTATCATGTTATTGAATCCATCGCGGATCGTGATCGGCGGCGGGATCAGCAACGCCGGCGAGGCTCTGTTCGGCCCGTTGCGCGCGGAGCTGGACCGTCAAGTAACCGACTGGTCGGGTGCGCGCGTGGATGTCGAGCCCGCCGCGCTGGGCAACGATAGCGTGCTCTACGGCGCACTGGCTCTCGCCAAGACATTGAAATGAACTTTCCAGCGCAATACAAAACCGAAGTCCTGAAGGCCATCGACACCGTAGATCTGGAGAAGGTCAACCAGGCGATCGAGCTGTTCAAGGACGCCCGCGCTAACTCCCGCCACATTTTCGTGTGCGGCAATGGCGGCAGCGCAGCCACCGCGTCGCATTTCGCGTGCGACATCGTGAAAGGCGCGAGCTATAACCGCCCTCAACGCTTCCGCATCATGGCGCTGACGGACCAACTGGCCACGCTCACCGCCTACGCCAATGACGTCGGTTACGATTGCGTCTTCGTCGAGCAGCTCCGCAATTTCGCGCACGCAGGCGACCTGGTGATGGGCATCAGCGGCTCCGGCAACTCCCCCAACGTGATCCGCGCTCTCGAATATGCCAACTCGATCGGCTGCAAGACCATCGCCCTAACCGGCCGCGACGGCGGCAAACTCGGCCCGCTCGCGCAACTCAACATCCAGGTGGCCGCCCCCCATATGGGCCGCATCGAAGATGCCCACATGATCGTCTGCCACATGATCGGATACTACTTCATGGATGGGGAAGCAACGAGTTAGCAATCCCTGCAAAACAAAGGCTTACCCGTGCAATATTCTGCTTTTCAGGTGCGTTCCTATGCAAAGTCCGTTCTGGCATAGATTACCAAGGCCGTTCTAGCATGTCAACTATGTTTATTGACCTGCACGCCAGATCCGTTCTAGTATCTTGACAATGAACGACGGCGAGATTCTGAGGCGGCATCTATCGGAACTGGGGAAAAAGGGCGGGCCCAAAGGCGGAAAGGCTCGGATGAAGTCTCTCACCCCTCGCCAGCGCCAGAATCTCGCTAAGAAGGCCGCGGCTGCGCGGTGGGGGAAGAAGAAGCCGGCGAACGGCGACTAGTCATGCAGAGATGGGAATATATCGTCCAGCAATTCCAGAGCCCAAATGAGCTGGCTACTCTACTGAACAAGCTCGGTGACGATGGCTGGGAGTTGGTGACGCTGTTGGAAGAAGGTACAGCAACGCACGGCCAGATCGTGGCGAAGCGACCGAAAGATAAGGCTTGGAGCCGGCCGTCCAGTCCTTCACCGGCATAGATTCCTATTTCCGCCCGCGACTGTCGGCAGGTACAAGGTTCGGAGGATATGACTGCGAGGAGAAATACATGGAAACGCGCATGTTCGACCGACCAGTTACGGTCCAAAGCACCGACGGGCAATATGTGGAGACGTTCAATAGGGGCGAACGGGTGAAGAACATCATGCGAATCGGCAGACGAGTCATGTTCGAACCCGTGAGTACGCACCGCGTAGTCAGGACCTATGCGATGGACTGGAGCGAGTTCGAGAGGGCCACGACCGCAGTGCGCGACGCACAGGCGTAGGGCGGCACGGCGAAGGGAGGAAGGGAGTGAGCACATGGGCAACGACCTTATTGTCAACGCCTCCGTTCAGCAGCTTCGTAGTTCCGTGGAAGAGCCGCCAAACGATGAGCGCCGCCGGACACGGTCACGGCTCTTCGTTGCAAATATTGAAAGACAGTACGCAAAACCTTCCTCGTAGCAGTGGGCCACTAGGCGGCTGCATTGGAGTGCACGAGCCCTGCGCCTATCCGATCCGATAGGCGTGCTATCCGGTTGGCTATTCCGGCGGGCACGCCGCCAGATTTCAGCGACAGTCTGCTCAACCCCCGTCGAAGTTACGCCTAAACGTCGATCCTGAAACAGGCAGGACTATACGGAACAACGTAATGTCAGAAACGAAGTAAACAGTCATCTACGAAAGAACAGGCACACGCTACAGCCCGAACCCACCACGGTAGCGGTCATGCTGCCAGTGGAATCGATTGCATAAGCTAGCGAGACGCAATCACGATCTTGCCCACGCCGTCCGCATAATTCTCCAACAGATTAAACGCCCCGCATATTTCTTCCAGCGGTAGCGAATGCGTGATCATCTGCCCAAACCGCGCGGTGTGCTCGCCCAGCATGGCGAGCGCCGCTTCCGATTCGTGGTTCGAGCGGCGCACGTTGTAAAGCGTGGTCTCTTTGCGGCGCATCGGGGAGAATTCGATCGGTACCAGGACCTCGGGCGGAATGGCTGTGACCACTACTCGGCCGGCATTCCGCGTGGCGTTGATGCAGTGGTTGATGCTGCCGTTCTTGCCGCCGCAGTCGATGGCCACGTCAACGCCGCGGTTTCCGGTGTCTTGCAGAATTTGCCGCACTGGATCCACGGCGCGCGGATCGATAACCGCATCGGCGCCGGCCGAGAGCGCCAGCTCCAGCCGGTGCGCCACCGGATCGATGGCCCACACCCGGCCCGCACCCGCAAGCTTCAGCGCGATGACAGTGAGCAGCCCGATCGGCCCCGCGCCAAACACCGCGGCAGTCTCGCCCGTGCGCAACGCCACGAACTGCATCGAATGCAGCACCACCGCCAGCGGCTCGATCAGCGTGGCGTGCTCCAGACTTAGGCCAGCGGGCAGGGCCAGCAGATTTCGGGCCGGCACATTCGCGTACTCGCGGAAGAATCCCGGCTCGCCCGGATTGCTCATGAAGCGGAGATTGGCGCAGACGTTGTGATGCCCCGCCAGGCAGAATTCGCAGTGATAGCAGTAGAGCTCCGGCTCGAGCGCGGCGCGATCACCGGGCGACCAGCCGGTGACGCCGGCGCCGGTTCGCATGACGACGCCCGCAGGTTCGTGCCCCAACACCATCGGGTAAACGCACGGCGTGTCGCCCACCGCGCCTTCCGAGTACGAATGCAGATCGGAGCCGCAGACGCCCACAGCCGCTACGCGCACCTGCACCTCGCCGGGGCCTGGATGGGGAATCGTGTGCTCCGTAATCTGGAACTGGCGCAGGCCGGTCAGCTCGGCGGTGCGTGCAGGGATGCTCATCGGCGCAGAAACCGCCGGACGTCATCCGCCAGCGCGGGTACGCAAGCCACGGCATTTCCACCGCTGATGGTGCTTTCGCCGCTGAAATCGAAGAAGCGTGCACCGGCTTCTTCGGTGATGATTTTCGGTGCGGCCAGGTCCCAGGATTTCACGACCGTTTCAATCCACACCTCGGCGTCGCCGCGCGCCACCATCATGGCATCCAGGCAGCCTCCGAAGCACCGCACCGACCAGAACGGTTTGATCCAGGAAAGCAGCTCGCCCGAGAACGAGTACTTGTGGAACGAATTGATGCCCGTCAGGCAGAGCACGGCCTGCGAGATCGTTTGGATGTTTGAAATGCGGATGGGGATGTCGTTACAGAAAGCCCCGCTGCCGCGCGACGCGAAATACGTCTCTCCCCGGCAGGCAAAATGCGCCACGCCCGCCACTACCTCGCCATCCTGTTCGAGACCGATCAGCGTGGCCCAAACGGGAATGCCGCGCACGAAGTCGCGCGTGCCGTCGATCGGGTCGATGATCCACCGCCGCCCGTTGCGCGAGGGTTTGGCCGCGCCCTCCTCGCCCAACAGCCCGTCATCGGGGAAAGCTTCCTCGAGCGCCAGTGCGATCACCTGTTCACACTCGCGGTCCGCCGCCGTCACAGGCGATTCGTCCGATTTCGATTCGAAACCAATGCGTTGCTCCTGGTAGCGAAGCGCGATCTCGCCGGCCCGCAGCGCCGCCGACCGGCAGACCTCCAGCTCTCGTTCGAATGCCGTCACTGCCATCTCCAATTACAGCTTCTCACGAGTTACCATCAACTTAATGGAGAACTTTCGCCAGTTCGAGGCCGGGCCTGATCCCTTCGGCCGCACGTGGAAGGTCGAATTTAAGTGGATGCAAACGGCGATCTCCCTGCGCCATAGCGACACGGTCGACGTCAAATTCGTGCTCCGTGATGACGTCACGCGCGCAGAGAAGACCATCGCCCTTCCGCATGCCGATCTTCTCGCGCTCAGCCAGAAAACAGGCCGGCCGATGACCGACGCCTGGTGCTCCCGGTTGGCCGCGCTGCATCTGAAACACCTCATCGAGACCGGTGAGGACATGGAGAAGGACCTGGTCACCGTATCGCCCGAAGATCTCGCGGCCTACGATGCGCAGCTTGCCGGCGCCGCAAAGAGCGCCGCCTGACAGGCATGAATGCCGATTCCACATGCCGATCTACACCGTCGGCCACTCGACGCGGCCCATTGAAGATTTCATCGAGCTGCTGCGTGCCCACGGTGTCGAGCAACTAATCGACATCCGCACCATCCCGCGGTCGCGCACCAATCCGCAGATCAACCGCGACACGCTGCCGAAATCGCTCAAGCCCGCCGGTATCGCCTATCTGCACATGGCGGCGCTGGGAGGGCTTCGGCACGCGCGGCCCGACTCTCCCAACATGGCCTGGCAGAACGCCGGCTTTCGCGGTTTCGCGGACTACATGCAGACGCCGGAATTCGCCGCGGCGATCGGCGAGCTCATCGAGATCGGCCAACGAAAGCCGACCGCCATCATGTGCGCCGAGGCTGTGCCATGGCGCTGCCACCGCTCGCTGGTCGCAGACGCGCTCACCGCCCGCGGCATTCCGGTGGAAGACATCATGAGCCCCACCCGCCGCCAGCCGCACAAGCTGACGCCGTTCGCTCGAGTCGAAGGCACGCGGGTCTGGTATCCGGGCCTGATCGAGTGAGCGCAGCCCGGCCGTTCCGTCGTACAATCCAGTTTTTCATGGAGTCCATGCTATGATCGTGCCGCTTACGCCCGTCCGGTTTCTCTACCGGGGCGTGGATCTGTTCGGAAAGAAAGTCGGACTCGTCTCGGGTGCGAAGCGGTTCACTTACGGCGAATTCGGCGCGCGCTGCGAGCGGCTGGCATCCGGTCTTCAAACGCTCGGCATCCAGCCCGGCGACCGCGTGGCGTATCTGAGTTTCAACAATCACCAGTTGCTCGAAGGTTATTACGGAGTGGTGATGGCGCATGCGATTGTGATGCCGCTGAATGTGCGGCTCACGCCGGCGGAGCTCACGGGCATTCTGACGCACTCCGGCGCGCGCGTGCTGATCTTCGAAAATGATTTCGCGCCGCTCATCGAACCGCTCCGCAAAGCCTGTCACGCTATCGAGCGCTTCGTGGCGGTGGATGAGAAAATTCCCTCGGCCGACATGACGTACGAAGAGCTGATTTCGGCCGGACGTCCGGAACGCGTGGATTACACCACGTTCGACGAAAATTCGATGGCCGAGCTGTTCTACACCAGCGGTTCGACGGGCACGCCGAAGGGCGTGATGCTTTCGCACCGCACGCTGTACCTGCACGGCCTGTCGGTGGCGACGACGTACAATCCCGATGAAGATCCCGTTGAGCTGCATACCATTCCCCTGTTTCACGCCAACGGATGGGGCCGTCCGCAGACCGCGACCATGCTGGGCGTGAAGCAGGTAATGGTGCGGCGTTTCGAGCCCACCACCGTCTTCCGCCTGATTCACGAAGAGCGCGCCACGGCCATGTCCTTAGTGCCCACTATGGCCAACGCGCTGCTCAACGCGCCCGATCTCGGCCAGCACGATTGTTCGAGCATGAAGAACATTTTCATCGGCGGCGCGGCCGCATCCCCCGAGTTGATCGACCGCATGGAACGCGTGTTCCACTGCAGGGTGCTGGGCGGATACGGGCTTACCGAGACGGCGCCGGTGGCGACTTCGGCGCGGGACAAATCCACGGTCCAATTCAAAGATGAGGCCGACCGCTTGCATCACCGCGCCATGGCCGGCTGGCCGCTGCCGGCTAATGAGATTCGCGTGGTGGATGCCCAGATGCACGACGTGCCGCGCGATATGGAGTCCATCGGCGAAGTGGTGATCCGAGGCGACAACGTCATGGACGGCTACTACAGGGAACCCGAAAGCACGGCCGCGGTGATGACCGGCGCCTGGCTGCATACGGGCGATATGGCGGTGTGGGACGAGGAATGCTACATCCACATCGTCGACCGCAAGAAAGACATCATCATCAGCGGCGGCGAGAACATCTCATCGATCGAAGTGGAGAAGGCCATCTTCGCGCATCCGGCGGTGTTCGAGTGCGCGGTGGTATCGGCGCCGGACGCCAGGTGGGGCGAAATTCCGGTGGCTTTCGTGGTTCTCAAGCCCGGCCAGAAAGTGACGCAGGAGGAGTTGTGCGCGTTTCTCCAGGAGCGCATCGCCAGATTCAAGATGCCACGGGCTATAGAATTCGTGGACGGAGCGCTGCCCAAGACGGGCACGGGAAAGATCGTCAAGCGCGAACTCCGTGAGAAATTCTGGGCGGGCAAAGAGCGGAGAGTGCAGGGATGAAGGCCATCGTCACATTCGTATTTGCGCTGTGTATCTGCGTTTGTGGAGCGCAGACGCCGGTTGACCCGGCGGTGGCGCGCGTCATCCAGACGACCAAAGCTATCGATAATCACGCGCATCCGCAGCGTTACGTCGCCCCGGGCCAGACGCCCGACGACGAGTACGACGCGCTGCCGTGCGACAACCTGGAGCAGGCGCCCGGTCCCGTGCGCTCGCGCTCCGACAACCCGGAATTGATCGCGGGTTGGCGCACTCTTTATGGATATGCGCACAACGACATGACGCCGGAACATATCAAAGAATTGGTGGCCGCGAAACAAAAAGCCGTGCGCGAGCATGGGGAAGGGTATCCGGCTTGGGTACTCGACAAGATCGGTATCGAAACCATGTTTGCCAATCGCATCGCATTGGGCGCGGGTGTTCAGCCGCCGCGTTTTCGCTGGGTGCCCTACGTGGACGCGCTGATGGTGCCGCTTAATAACGCCCCGGCCAAACGCATGAACACCGACTTCGACTGGTTTTATTCGCACGAGGAAAAGTTGCTGAAGCGATATCTGACGGAAGTGCAGATGGACGCGCCGCCCGCTTCGTTGCGCGACTATCTCGCCAGGGTCGTGACGCCAACACTGGAACGGCAGAAGCAGCAAGGCGCGGTGGCGCTCAAACTGGAAGCGGCGTACCTGCGGTCCCTGAATTTCGGGCGCGCGGCAGAGGCGGATGCCGCGCGGATCTATGGGCAATACATCCAGGGCGGGGAACCGCCGGAAGCGGAGTATCGCACGCTGCAGGATTTCCTATTTCACTACATCGCGCAGGAAGCCGGCCGGCTTTCGCTCGCGATCCACATTCATTCGGCGCCGGGCTGCGGTGACTACTTTGGCCAGCGCGGCGCAAATCCGCTGCTGCTCGAAGGCGCGTTCAACGATCCCTCCCTGCGAAAAACCAATTTCGTAATCGTGCATGGAGGCTGGCCGTATATCAAGCAGACCGCGGCATTATTGCAGAAGAACGTGTACGCGGATTTTTCGTTTGCGGCGATCATGCTTTACCCCCGGGCGCTGTCCGAGATGCTGCGCGATTGGCTGGAGATGTATCCCGAGAAAGTCTTGTTTGGAACCGACTCGTCGCCAGGACCGCCGGAATCGAACTGGGAGGAAGGCGGGTGGCTGGCGTCGAGCACGGCGCGCCGCGCGCTCGGAACCGCGCTCACCGGCATGATCAACGACGGCGAAATCTCGCGGGACCGCGCCATGGAGATCGCCCGCATGGTGCTGCGCGAGAACGCCATCAAACTTTACGGCCTCAAGCCCTGAAGATCCTCAACGGAGCTACGACCGGAGGCGGCTGCGCCATTTAGATAAAGTTACGATAAAATAACTTTATGATCACACAATCTATTTCAGAGGCTCGCCGCAAGCTGGGCGATTTGATCGAGCTGGCCCGCCAGGGCGAAGACGTAGTGATCATTAAAGACTCGAAGCCGGTAGCCGCGTTGACGCCGATCGATGCGTCCGATTTGAGACTGGTGCGGCTTGCACCCGCGCGGGCACGCCGGTTGAAGGCGTGGGCCAAGGCGCAACCTAAGAAAAGGTTCCCTTCCGCCGAAGCCGCTGTTCACTTTCTCAAGAAAGAGTCTGCCCGACGCGACTGACCGTTTCGCTGACCGATCGCTTTAGGCGCTGCTGCCGCGATCTGGGACGCGAGGAACGCACGGCCCTAAGAATCACTGCTCGAACTCGATCGCGCCTTGGAGAATCCGCACGGGCATAGGGGAACGTGTCTGCGGAAACTTCCAAATGGCGTTTGGGAACTGCGCGTCGGTCTTGCTCTTCGGGCGCTGTTCTATCCGGAGCAGGAAGAGGCGACAGTTCCTGTTCCTTGGCACCCACGACGAAGTACGGCGATTCCTGCGCAACGCTTAGACAACCTTGAGCTCCGCGGCCTTTCCTTCAGGTCGGGCAAGAAGCCGCAGGTCCCCGCCGAAAGCGCGTGGCCCTGGCTAGAGTTCTGCATGGGCTCGCAAACAGATGCCGACGGCTACCTCGCTAAGAAAGGCCCAACACTTAGACAACCCTGATGCTCACGTGCGATAATCGCTCGCAATAATGTTCCAGGCCAGGTGTCTTGGGTTGACCCGTTGCGCGGTTTTTGCGGCCGTCTCCGCGGTTCTCATTCTCGCTTCGTGCTCTCGCAAGCATCCGGATGCGCCGTCGCTCTCGCCCGAGGAGTCGCTGAAGAGCATTCACGTCAATGGCGATTTTCATGTCGAGCTGTTCGCCAGCGAGCCGCTGGTCTTCGATCCGGTCGAGATGGCGTTCGACGAAAACGGCAAGGTGTACGTCTGCGAAATGCTCGATTATCCGGACGATCCGCCGCAGGGCGAGCCGGCGCGTTCGCGCATCGTGCTGCTCGAGGACACCGATGGCGACGGCAAGCCCGACAAGCGCACGGTCTTCGCGGATCACGTGCTCGAAGTCAGCGGCATCATGCCTTGGAAGGGCGGGCTGATCGTCACCAGCGCCCCGGACATTCTGTATTTCAAAGACACCGACGGCGACGGCAAGGCGGATGTGCGACAGGTGCTCTACACCGGGTTCCCCAAAGTGAATCCGGAAGCCCGCGTGACGAACCCTCGCCTGGGAATCGACAACTGGGTTTACGTGGCCAACGACGGCTCGAACGGCCGCATCACCTCGCCCGACCATCCCGAGCGGCCCATGGTGCTGGTGCGCGGCGCCGATTTCCGCTTTCAACCGGATCGCGGCCTGGCGGAGCCGGCATCCGGACCCACGCAGTTCGGCATGAGCTTCGACGACTGGGGCAACCGGTTCATTTCGCAGAACACGATTCACATTCGCCAGGTGGTGGTGCCGATGCAGTATCTGATCCGTGCGCCGCTGGTTGAGGTCAACGAAGTGTCGCAGGACATTTCGGATCACGGCGTAGGCACGGCGCGCATGTATCCGCTGACCAGGCCGCAGGCGTGGCGCAGGGAACGCACTAAGCTGCGGCAGCAACGCTACGACGAAAATAAGCTCAACCGCATCGAGCAGGTGGGCGGCTGGTTCACGGCAGCCACCGGCGACACGGTCTACACCGGCGACGTGTTCCCCAAGCCGTACTGGGGCAACGCGTTCACGGGCGACGTGAGCGCCAACCTGGTGCATCGCGACGTGCTGACGCCGGAGGGCGTTACCCTCATCGCGCATCGCGCCGAAGAGAACAGCGAGTTCCTGGCGTCGACCGACATCTGGTTCCGCCCGTGCAATTTCGCCAACGCGCCCGACGGCAACCTGTACTTGACCGACATCTATCGCGAGTTCATCGAGACTCCGGAATCCATCCCTGAACAGATCAAGAAGAAGATGGACTTCTGGAGCGGCGTGGACAAGGGCCGGATCTATCGCATCGTTCCCAATCATCCGCTACGACAGCGCGATCTGAAACCGAATCTCGGCAAGGCGACGACCGCGGAGCTCGTGGCGCAGCTTTCCAGCACCAATGGATGGCACCGGCGGACGGCGCAGCGCCTGCTGGTTGAGCGCCAGGACAAGGCCGCGGTGCCGCCGCTCAAACAGCTTGCCCTGAAGAGCGATTTTCCGCAAGCGCGCCTGCATGCGCTGTGGACGCTCGAAGGCCTCTCCGCGCTAGATCCGCCGATGGTGATCGCGGCGCTCAAAGATCCGCATCCGGGAGTGCGCGAGCATGCGCTGCGCCTGATGGAGGAATTTTCCACGGCGCCGGCTGTTGTCAGCGCCGCCCTGGCATTGAAGAGCGATCCCGAGCCGCGGGTCGCCTTTCAGCTCGCATTCACGCTTGGCCAGTTCAAAGACCCGCGCGCGCTGGCGGCACTGACCGATCTGGCGCGCGACCATGCCGGCGATCAATGGTTCCGCGTGGCCATCCTCAGCTCGCTGAACGATACGGCATCGGATTTCTTCCACCTCTACCTTTCGCGCAACAAGTTTCAGCTCAATCCGGTCTTCCTGAATCAACTGGCGGCGCTGATCGGCGCCAAGCATGATGTGAACGAGATCCGCCGGTTTCTCTCGGTGGAAGAAGTGCTTGTGCCGCAGCATCCGCATGAAAGCGCCGCCGCCCTGTTCGGTCTGGCAAAGGGTTTGCAGCTTGCGGGCGTTCACGATCTTGCCGCGGGAGGCGTGGAAGGGAGGCTGAATGGCCTTCTGAACCAACCTTCTGATAGCGTGCACAAAGCCGCGTGGGAGATTGCCGGATATTTTCGACTGAACGGCCTGGTGCAGAGGGCCGCGCGCGACGCGATAGCGGCGCAACTGCCGGTGCTCAATCGTGCCGCCGCGGTGCGCGCCCTGCGCGCGGGGGAGCTGGTAACGGTCAAGCCGGTGCTCGACCAGATTCTGGCCTCGAGCCCGCCGGCCGAGCTGCAAACGGCGGCCGTCGAGTGCCTGTCGGCATTCAACGATCCGTCGGTCGCGCCGGCGCTGCTGGCGAACTGGAAGACTTATAGTCCGGAGGCGCGCAAGGAGGTGGTGGCGGCGCTCTTGAATCAGCGGGAGCGCGTGGCGGTCTTGCTCAAGGCCATCGAAGACCACCAGGTGGAACTGGCGGCGGTGGACATCGCGGCGCGCTCGCGGCTTATGGACGACTCCGACGCCTCCATCGGGCGGCGCGCACGGCAGGTGTTCCAGGACCAATCTTCGGATCGCGCAAAGGTGGTGGGGAATTACCGCGACGTGCTCAAAATATCAGGCGACGAACGGCGTGGCAAGACGGTTTTCGATACCAACTGCGCCCGCTGCCACATGCCGCGCTTGCAGGGCGGCCGCGTTGGGCCCGATCTTTCGGGTGTTAACAACAAGACCAAGGAAGAGCTGCTGACCTCGATTCTGAACCCCAGCTACGCCATCGAGCCGCACTACGTGCATTACGTGGTGACCACTAAGGACGGCGAGATTCACGATGGGGTCATCGCCAACGAAACGCCCGGGGCAATGACGCTGCGCGGCGGAACGGAGGGCGATGAAACGATTTTGCGAATGAACATCGCGAGCACACGCGCGTCCAGCGTCTCGCTGATGCCCGAGGGACTGGAGCAGTCCATGAGCCGCCAGGATATCGCCGACGTGATCGCGTATCTGA
>JBGPKX010000126.1:0-14674 GCA_041486185.1 Bryobacteraceae bacterium
AAGCCTCGAACATCTGGTCGCTGACGGGTTTCTCCTTGGAGTAGTCCCGATAGGAGCGCTCGATGGGGCCGGTGAGAGCCGCGGACAGCACGCCGTTATACTTCACGCAACGAAAACCGTTCGTTGCCGAGCGATCAAACGGTGGCCTGGCGTCCGCATCGATAAACAAGTAACTGGGCTCGTTCCATGCCCCGCCAAGTATGTAACGGTTGGCGGCATCTTGATTCCACGCCCACTCTTTTACGTTGCCGGCCATATCATAGGTCCCGAACGGCCCCATCCCCTGATAGCTGCCCACGCGCGCCGCACCTTTGTGATCGAAATTGCTGAATCTGAGGATGTCGGAGAAGATGCCGGTTCCCGCGGCATTGAACCATTGGTGTTCGGTCGGCAACGCTTTTCCCGCAAACTCGGCATAGGCGGCCGCCTCGTACCAGCTCACGCCGGCGACGGGAAAGTCCGCCTGGCCTTCGGGATATGCGCCCAGATCCCAGGTGGACGGACCTGGGCGGCCGGTGGCATCGCGGAACTTGAGCATCGCCTCATCCCACGAAATCGTCCGTCCATGGTCGAACAACGGATGTTTCCAGTGCTGGCGATTCCGATAGCCGCCGTGATCCATGAAGTCTTTGAACTGCCTGTTGGTGACTTCGTACTTGTCGATCCAGTACTCCGGGAGCCGGACCGGCGGCGAGCCAGCTAGCTCATATTCACCGGCCGGCACCCGCACCATCCCAGCGGGAGCCGAACCTTGGGGTTCGAGGCGCAACGGAGCATCGAAGCCTGCCGCTTCCAATGGCTCATATCCCGGCTTCACAATCTTCCAATGGAGGTAGCCCGAGGGCACCCGAACGCGATCCAGCGGTGAGCGGCCGATCATCTCCCAGGCATCCTCAGGATCGCCGTAATCCTTGATGAACACTTCGGCATCGGCGGGTGTGGTGTGAATCGACGTGACGCGAGTGATCACTTCGCGCATCTGCCGGAGCTGTGCATCATCGGGAATATAACGGTCCGCTTCGCGAACTAGCCGCCACGCTCCGTGCATATGGAGCTGCTGGACTAAGCGGGCCGCCGCCGGCAGCGCTTCAGTACGGGCCCAGCGGGCGCGCGAGCTTCGCCACGCGAACCAGGAAACTGCGCCGGCCAACGCCACCACCACCAGCACCGCCGCGATGCCGACGAGCGGCCGGCGAAGCATCGCCCGCGCGCCACTGGCCTGAGCCGCGAGATCGCTCTGGACTCTAGCGAGGTCGTCGCGCAATTCGACGGCCGAAGGATAGCGCGCTTCCCGGTTCTTTTCCAGGCACCTTCCGAGGATGCGGTTCACCTCACGGGGCGTGTCGGGCCGGCGCGCAACCACGGGCTCGGGCCGGTCGCGCAGGATGGCCGCCATGGTGGAAAGTTGCGATTCTCCATGAAACGGCCGCTGGCCGGTCAGCATCTCGTAAAGCACGACGCCGAGCGAAAATACGTCCGAACGCGCATCCACCGGCTTGGCTTCAATCTGCTCCGGCGATGCGTAGGCCAACGTGCCCACGATGGCGCCGGGACGCGTGGCACTTTCGGCCGTAACGGTGGCGTCGCCCGGTGCGGACCGTTCCATCAGCTTGGCCAGGCCAAAGTCCAGAACTTTCAGGCGCCCGCCTGGCATGACTACAGCGTTGCCGGGCTTGATGTCGCGGTGTACGATGCCCGCGGAATGCGCGGCGGCGAGAGCGTCAGCTATTTGAAGGCTGTAGGATAACGCCTCGGCGAACGGCAAGCCCTGCGCGGGAATCACGCGGTCGAGCGGCTCTCCCTCAACGTACTCCATTACGATGAAGTCGACGCCATCCACCTCGTCGATGTCGTGAATGGTCACGATGTTGGGATGGTTCAAAGCCGAAGCGGCTTTGGCCTCCTGCACAAACCGGCGCTTGCGGTCGGGATCGGCCATCTTGTCGGGCGGCAGGACTTTGATGGCGACGAAGCGGTCCAGGCGCGTGTCGCGGGCGCGGTAGACCACGCCCATCCCGCCTTTGCCGATCTCTTCGAGAAGCTCGTAATGGCTGAAGGGCCGGGCTGGCATGAATCCCCGGCCAAAAGTATACACGAGCCCGACCGCGCCGTTACAATCGCAGGGTGTCCCGAACCGGCCTATTTTTGCTGAGTATTCTTCTCCCGCTCGTTGCCCATGCACAGAAGAAACCGGTCACCATCGATGCCATCACCGTCGAGCGCACCGCCACACACACCGCGCCAATCCAATGGGCGCCGGACGGCAAGCGCTTCGCCTGGCTGGAGGAGAAAGACCTCTGGCTCTACGACGTGGCGGCGCGCCGCGAAAAGGCACTGGTGGATTTGGCGGATCTCGACGCCAAGGCCGTCAAACCCACGGCGCCGGACGCTTTCGATTGGCGCAACCGGCGCGTATCCGAGCAGCGCTTTGCGTGGTCCGGCTCCGGCAAAGAGATTTTGATCTCGACTGCCGGCGACCTGTTTCTGCTGCATCCGGAGACGGGCAAGTGGGACCAGCTCACCGCCACCGCCGAAGATGAGCGCGACGCCAAGCTCTCGCCCGATGGCCGCCTGGTTTCTTTTCGCCGGGAGCACGATCTCTACTCGCTCGAGATCGCGACCGGGAAGGTCGTACAGCTTACGCGCGATGGCTCCGAGACGCTGCTGAATGGCGAGCTGGACTGGGTATATCCCGAAGAGCTGGAAATCGGCACGGCGCACTGGTGGTCGCCAGACGGCAAGTGGATCGCATATTTGCAGCTCGATATTGGCCGCGAACCCATTTTTCCGCAGGTGGACGCGGTGGCGCTGCGCGCGCGGTTCGAGCCGGAGCGCTATCCCAAAGCCGGCGATCCCAATGCGGACGCGCGCGTCGGCATCGTGGCGGCAGGTGGCGGCGAGACGCGCTGGATGGATCTGGGCGAGAAGCGCAACGATCTGCTGGCGCGCGTGGCGTGGCTGCCGAATAGCCAGGCAGTGGCGGTCGAGCGGCTGAACCGCATCCAGAACCGGCTGGATTTAGTGATTGCGGATGCGGCCAGCGGGGCGACGCGCGTGGCGCTGCACGAAGAGGATCCGTATTGGATCAACGTCAACGACGATCTGCAATTTCTCAAGGACGGCAAGCGGTTCCTGTGGGGCAGCGAGCGCGATGGCTTCCATCATCTGTACCTTTACTCCATCGAAGGCAAAAGGCTCAAACAACTGACCGAGGGCGAGTGGGAAGTGAACAGCGTGGCGGGTGTGGACGAAGCCGCCGGAGAGGTCTACTTCACTTCCACCGAGCAGAGCCCGCTCGAGCGGCAGCTTTACGCGGTGCAGTTTGACGGAAAGCAGCGGCGGCGCCTGACGGCCGAGCCTGGCACACATGCCATCTCGATGGGCCCGAACTGCGAATACTATCTGGATACGGCGTCGAGCCTGGCTTCGCCGCCCCGGCGAACGATTCATGGCAACGATATTCATGGCAACGACACTCATGGCAACGACGGCAAACCAGTTGCCGTGTTCCGGGAAGCCGATCGGACGCAGATCGATGAATACGAAATTCTGCCCACCGAAATCCACAAGTTCAAAACATCCGATGGCGCGCTGCTCTACGGGCGATTGATCAAGCCGGCCGGTTTCACGCGCGGCAAGAAATACCCGGTGATCGTGATGGTGTACGGGGGCCCGCACGTGCAGGCGATCCACGATTCCTGGACGCCCCCGGGTTGGGATCAGGTGCTGGCGCATCGCGGCTTTGTGATCTGGCAGGTGGACAATCGGGGCTCGTGGGGTCGCGGGCACGGCTGGGAATCCACATCTTCCGCAATATGGGGGAGCGCGAGCTGGAGGACCAGAAAGAGGGCATCCGCTACCTCGACGCGCTGGGTTTTGCGGACACCGCGCGCATGGGACTCTATGGCTGGAGCTATGGCGGTTACATGACGCTGTTCACGCTGACGCGCGCGCCGGGCCTGTTCCGCGCAGGAATTGCCGGTGCACCGGTAACGCACTGGCGCAACTACGACACCATCTACACGGAGCGCTACATGGGGCTGCCAGCGGAGAATACTGGCGGCTACGAGCGCGCCTCGGCCCTAACCAGGGCTGCCGATCTCAGTGGAAAGCTGCTGCTGGTCCATAACCTGGAGGACGACAACGTACACTTCCAGAACACGGTGCAAATGATGGATGCGCTGGAACGCGCCGGCAAGCGGTTTGAGCTGATGGTTTACCCGCAGAAGGCGCACGGCGTCTCAGGCGCGATGCGCAAACACCTCTACGAAACCATGACCGAGTTCTTTGAAAAGAATGTGAAGTAGAGCGGGCTATTTTCCGTGGCCGCCGCCGCCCGCGTGACCGCCACCACCGCCGCCGCCAAAACCACCACTGGCAGCGCTGCGCGACACGGGACTCGAGACCGAGCTGGATGCGGCGCTAGACGCCGAGCGCACGGAACCACCCGAAGATGCGACGGTGCCCGAGAGTCCGCTCCGCGTAGCCGAAACAACCGTGTGCGCCGCAGACGAAGTAACGCCGCGCGAAATGCGACCGCCCCCGCCGCCGTTGGCGTAACCGGTGTTGTAGAATCCGGGCGAATAGAGGTAATCGTAGACCGTGAACGGGCTCCACAACGCGTATCCGAAGGGATTGTAGTAGGCTCCGCGGTACGGAATGAACGTGTACATATTGAAGTAAGGGTTGAAAGCCCATCCGCTCGAGGCCCAGGACATGCCGGAATCGCGCACCGATTTGGCCGCCGAAACGTTGGCCATGCTGATGTACTCCGAGCGCCGGCGGCTCCACAGATAGAGCGCGTCCACCTCGTCCTTATTGAACTTCGTCTCCTTCAGCTCGCCATTCAACGCCAGCAGGTGGCCCTCTTTGACTTCGTCGGTCTTGCCGTTGATCTGCGCCAGCGCATCGCCATCGTAAACCCGCAGGGCAGGCGGGTCGGAGTCGAACCGGTAGATGCCCTTCTTCAGAATTTGTACGGCGTAGTCGTTGTAGGCAATGGTAACGCCATTATCCTTCAGCAGCTCGTCGGCCTCTACCAAGATCGATCCGGAGAGGAACTCGATGCGCGTGTCGATCAGGCGGTTGGTGACCATGCGGAACGAGCTGTTCTCGCCGATGCGCAGAAACACGCCTGGCGTGAGCAGCACTTCGGCGCGGCCATCCTCGGTGCGCAACTGGGCATTCTCTTTGATATCGGAGAAAGTGCTGAACTTGCTTTCGACCAACTGATCGCCCAGATACACGCGGCCTTCCGCGTAGTGGATGATGCCCGATTTCGCCGAGATCACGGATTGCGCCAAAGCGACAGAACTCGACGCTCCCGCCAGTGCCGCGACGCCCAATGCCAAGCGCACGAGGGTTCTCATGCAGTTACCTCAATTCGATCTTCCTCCTATATTGTGGGCGTGTCAACGGGGGAGGGGTGCGTAGATGTAACTTTTGGCCCGGGGACGGAGTGTGGCCGTGGTGCTCACGCTGGTGTCTTTACTGGCCAGTTATCTGCCGGCGCGGAGAGCCACTCGGGTGGATCCTGTGGTTTCCCTGAGGTATGAATGAGGGGACACAATGGGGTGAATTAGGGTTCGGTGAAGAGTGGCGGCGAGGTGTGGCGCGGGCGCTCGGGCTGTTGGGGCACGGCGCGACATTTCTTTGATTCGGGGGTCGAGATGAGTCTCGACCCGGCAGCCTGCGAGGCTGCGCCACGAGCTAAGGGACGGTCGGCTTGCAAAACTGCGTTACAGGCGCACGATTTTATCGGAGACGATGCCTTTGAAGGCGTTGCGCGTATCGACGATGAGCCTGGCCTCGTCGGCGATTTTGCGGTAGTTGAAGCCGGAGTGATCCGTCACGACGACGGTGCAATCGGCCACCGCTGCCGTGCTGGCGTCATCCGAGGACAGTTTCTCGCCATCGAGTTGCAACGCAGGAACGTGCGGATCGGAGAACGTGATGCGGGCGCCGCGGCGCTTGAGCAACAGCATGATATCGAGCGCGGGGGATTCGCGCACATCGTCGATGTCCTTCTTGTACGCCACGCCCAGAATATGGATGTGCGAGCCTTTAACGGGCTTGGAGTGATCGTTGAGCGCGTTCTGAATCTTATCGACGACGAAGTGCGGCATCTGCCCGTTGATATAACCAGCGAGCTCGATGAAGCGGGCTTCGATGCCGGCCTGCTTGGTCTTCCACGAGAGATAGAAAGGATCGATGGGGATGCAGTGACCGCCCAGACCCGGTCCCGGATAGAACGGCATGAAGCCGAACGGCTTTGTGGCGGCGGCATCGATCACTTCCCAAACGTTGATGCCCATACGGTCGCACATCAGCGCGATCTCGTTAGCCAGTCCGATATTGATCATGCGGAAGGTATTTTCGAGCAGCTTGACCATCTCGGCCACTTGCGTGGAGCTGACGGCCACCACTTTCTGCAGCGCCTGCGAATAAAACAGCCGGCCCATTTCGGAGCACACGGGTGTGGTACCGCCGACTACTTTCGGAATATTCGAGGTGTTGTATTTCGGGTTGCCCGGATCGACGCGTTCGGGCGAGAAGCACAAGAAGAAATCCCGGCCGACCTTCAGGCCGACCTGCTCGAGCATGGGCAGCACGACTTCGTCCGTCGTACCGGGATAGGTCGTCGATTCCAGAATGACCAGCATTCCGGGATGGAAGAATTTGGCGATCTCGCCGCACGCGGACACGATGTAGCTCATATCCGGGTCCTTGGTCTTGCGCAGCGGCGTGGGCACGCAGATATTTACCGTATCGAGATCGCGGATCACCGAGAAATCGGCCGTGGCCTTCAGTTTTCCTGATTCGACCAGGGGACGCATCGTGGCGCTCGAAATGTCGCCCACATAGGAATCACCGGCGTTCACGCTGGCCACTTTGGAATCGCTCAGATCGATTCCGGTTACCGTGAATCCAGCCTTGGCAAACTCGACGGCCAGCGGCAATCCCACGTAGCCCAGGCCGACAATCCCTACCTTCGCCTGGCGCGTACGAATCTTCTCCTCCAGAACGCGCGCGGTTGCTTGTGTCTCAACTGTTAGAGTGCTCATCGACATTTATCTTCCCACAATAGAACTCGCCCTCTCCAATGATCGCAGCCGGGCCAACCAGGTACAAATCAGGACTTCCCCGTATTTCGAGTGGGCCTGCGGGTGTGTATACGGTAACTGGACTATCGACGATTTTGCGGCTTAGAGCGGCGGCCACGGCACCGGTAGACCCTGTACCAGAACTCCAGGTTTCACCCGCACCGCGTTCATAAAAACGCACTTCGATGGCATGGCGATCTCGAGCGCGGAAGAACGAAACATTCGTGCGGTCCGGAAACTGCGGATGCGACTCGATCTCCGCGCCCATTTTTCGCCAATCAAAATCGAAGTTTTCCACAGGTACGGCGCATTGCGGATTACCTACCCACACCAGCGTCACGTCGCGGGCGCCGGTAGAGAGCGGAAGAGCGAAGCGTGGCGCACGGATTTCGGGCGTACCCATGTTCATCTCGAAGATGAACTGCAGGCCGGTATGCTCTAGCAAGCGCAGGTGCTTCAGGCCGGCACCCGTCTTGATTTTTACCTCTGGTCCGGCGAGGCCTCGATGAATCAGAAATGCGGCGGCGCAGCGCGTGCCGTTGCCCGAGATCTCGGCCACGCTGCCATCGGCGTTGAACAAGCGGATCTCGCCATCGGCGCCTTCGCGGCCAGGGGCGATGTGCAGCCAGCCGTCGGCTCCGATGCCGGTATGTCGATCGCAGATGGCGCGGGCCAGCTCCGCCAGTGGAAGCCCGGCAGGCAGGCCGTCCACGGGAGTCAGCAAAAAATCATTCTTGGCGCCGTGCGCTTTCAGGAATGGAATCTTCATGGATCGGGTGAAGCAGGTCGGATGGCGCCGTGTGCCGCTCGTAGATCTCGATCACCGGTGCGCCCTTGACTACGATCCGTTTCACCAGATCGTAGTTGGGACCGCGGCGGCGCGCGCGATTGATAGCCGTCTGCACCGGATCGCCACCCTGTACCAACGCCCATTGTTCCCACAAAAAGAGGTCAGGACGCAATACGGCGGCCTGCCAGTGCAGGCCGTTGTCGCCGGTGAGGGTGTCGCGGAGAGGGATGCCGGCCTCGCGCAATACGCCGGTGTAGTCGCCGAAGGAAGTGAAGATGCCGTCGCCAGGGTGGTAGCGGGATTCGAGAAACTCGGCGGCCTGTTTTGTCCATGCGCGCCGGGCTAGAGAGTTGGTTTGGGATTCTTTCCAGGTGATCCAGGCTTCGGGGTGTGGGTTCAGGAGCCAGGGGGCGAGGGAGATGCCGATGACGGCGAACGTAGCGATGCCGCTGGCTAACACGCGCGGCTCCGAAGACGCCTTCCGAGCCGCGACCGTCGTGGAGCGGTTGCCGGCTACGAGCGCTGCGATCGCCGCGCCGCAGAATGCCAGGAGTGGCAGCAAGACAAGACCGTAGCGCGAGTTGTAGTAGCCGTGCGGCCAGAGGTTAGGCAGGAAGATCGGCGTGCCGGCCGACGAATGCATGCTCCAGACGTAGAATACGCCGGGCAGTGCCAGCAGCAGCAGCGGCCAGAATGCGCGTTTCCACAGCGCGGCCAGCGTGCCCGCCGCGGCGATGAAGAAAAGCGGTGCACCGGCACACGCGCGCACGGCCCATCCGAAATAGATCAGGGCCAGTTTCCAGTCATCCTTGCCCGGATAAGAGCGGCCGCCCTGGATGGCCTTGGGGGACGATGGTCCCGAGTAGAACTCCCAGACATTATCGAAGACCAGTCCGTTGTAGGCCAGCCATAAGATGGGTCCGGCCGACGCAATCGCGCCAAAGACCACCGCCGCTTTGAATTTGCGGCGGCGCGATACCGCGAAAAAGTACGCGGCGGCAAACGGAATCAGAAACCATCCTTCATAGCGCGTGAGTGTGCCCGTGAACAACGCGATCCCGGCGGCTGCTGCGCTCAGAGCGATTGTGTGTCGCGGAATCGGACGCTGAAGTACAGCAGGGCGGCCAGCGATGCGAAAAAGAGCGCTTCGGTCATGGGCGCGGATTGCAAATAGAGAGCATTGGGATTGAGCGCGCACAACGCGGCCGCTGTCGCGCCCGCTGCTGTGCTGCTGAAAACGCGGCGTACCGCGGCGAACAGGAAAGTGACGCCCGCTACAAAGCAGATGGCTGGGGGTATGGCGCCGGCGAGGCCGCTCGTCCACAACCGGTTGTAGGCCACCAGCGGCAGCATCAGTAAGTGGAGCAGCGGCAGCCACACCGTGCCGATCTGGCCGTAGCCTGGCGTGCGGGAATCGATGATGCGCCGCGCGATGTTGAGATGCGCTTCGGCGTCGCCGTAGTAGAGAATCCAGCCGTGGCGCCACGAGAGCCACACCGCGCAGGCGCTCACCAGCGCAGCCAGAACGCCGGCGACCGCGACCGGCCACCGGCTCAGGCCGGCAGCGCGCGCTCTCCCGGTCTCAGAAATTCGTGAAGGCTTTGAACTCGCGATAGCGGTCATCGATTTCCGCGTGGTCCAACGTACGGAAGCGGTCCGGGCCGAACTTTTCGCAGCAGAAACTGCCCATCACGGACCCATAAATGACCGCCCGGCGGAGCAACTGGTGGTCGATCTCTCCGTGCTGCGGGTGGACACCATGCCGCGCCAGGTAACCCATGAATCCGCCGGCGAAACAGTCGCCCGCCCCGGTGGGATCGAAGACATCCTCCAGCAGAAAGCCGGGCACGATGAAGTGCTGGTTTCCATGGAACAGGATGGCGCCATATTCGCCGCGCTTAATCACGAGCGTCTGTGGGCCCATGCGCTGGATCTTTTCGGCGGCGCGACGCAGGTTGTGCTCGCCCGACAGCATGCGCGCTTCACTGTCGTTGATCAGCAGAAAGTTCCATTCTCTGATGGTGGCCAGCAGCTCGTGGCGATGATCGAGAATCCAGTAATTCATGGTGTCGCCGCCCACGTAGCGCACGCCGTTCATCTGGGCGCGGACGCCGCGTTGCAATGCGGGCTGGATGTTCCCCAAGAGCAGATACGGTTCCGCGCGGTAGGACTCCGGGAGCTTCGGGTTGAAATCCGCAAAAACGTTGAGCTCCGTCACGAGCGTGGTGCGGTCGTTCATATCCGGCGAATAAACGCCGGCCCAGAAGAATGTCTTGCCCGGAACGCGCTCGAGGCCTTCCAGATCGATGCCACGGCTTGAAAGCAGCCCCGCATCCGCGGGCGCGAAATCGTCGCCAACCACGCCCACCAGCCGGACGCGCGTAAAGAAGCTGGCGGCGAGCGAAATGTAGGTACACGACCCGCCTAGAATGCGATCCACTTTTCCGTGCGGCGTTTCCAGGCCGTCATAAGCGACGGAACCAACTACGACCAGGGACATTGGAACGATTGTAAATCAGGTGTCAGGTGTTAGGTGTTAGCGTGCGGGCTTCCGGAGGTCGGGGCGCTGGTTTCCCTTGCACCTAAAACCTTGCACCTAAACTACAATCTGCTCATGCGGCTTGCGATTTTTCTACTGCCCGCGCTTTGCTGGGCGGCCAACGTGCCGGTGGAATTATCCGGCGTGCGTCCCGGGCCCGTTTCGGTCGAATCTTCCGGTGGATCGTTGATCGTCACCTGGCCGGATGAGAGTGCGCGCGCGTGGCGGGCCGAATTTTCGTTAGATCCGGAGCGGCCCCTCATTACATCCATCGCGGTTGGCGGCAAGGTCATCCTTGAGCGGGGGCGGCCGCTCTACTGGTGCTCGACAGGCGTGCGGCGGGGGGGCTGGGATCAGTTCTTTGATTTCCCGCCCAGCCATCCGAACGGCACGCACCGGTTCGTGGGCGATTTTCGGCTGCGATACGCGGAGGCGCACACCATTGGCGATCGCGTCCAGGTAATTTTCGGAAGAATGCAGATGGGCATCTTCGAAGGGACCATCGCGTACACGTTCTATCCGGGGAGCAGGTTGATCCGGCAGGAGGCGATCCTCAGCACACGCGAGCCGGATGTGGCCTACTTCTACGACACCGGAATGCGCATGTCCGCGCAGGGTGATACGCACGCGGGTGGAAACATGACGGCCGAGATCACGTACACCGATACGGCCGGCCAGTTGCGAACGGAACGCGCGCAGGGCCCCGAACGTGTGCCCGTCGCGGCGCGCTACCGTTCATTGGCGCTGCGAACCGGCGGCGGCAGCATCGTTGTATTCCCGCCGCCGCATCAATACTTCTTCGCGCGTGATTTCACCACCAACATGGGCTACCTGTGGCAGAGCGTGTTTCGCGGATCGGCGTCCATCGGCGTTCGCCAGTTGGCCGACGACAATTCCAGCTACTACCCGTGGATGAACGCGCCACCGGGAACGGAGCAGCAGATGGGCGTGTTTTACCTGCTCTCCGATGGCGAGCCGGCAGCCGCGCTGGCGGAAGTCCGGCGATATACGCATGGCGACCGGTTCCCTGCCCTGAATGGATTCAAAGTGGCCTCGGCGCACTGGCATTTCGCTTACACCGAGCAGGCGCTCGAAAAAGGGCTAGACTGGACGCCGCCGTTTAAGCCGGTTCTCAAGGATATGGGCGTGGATGCGGCCGTCATCATGGATTTTCACGGCGACGGGCACCCGCGCGATCTCACCCAACTGCGGCTCAAGGAACTCGAAGCTTACTTCCGAGCCTGCCGGTCGCAATCCGACGCGCGGTTCCTGCTGATTCCTTCCGAAGAGGCCAACGTGCACCTGGGCGGGCACTGGGCGCTCGTTTTTCCCAAGCCGGTTTACTGGTTCATGGACCGGCCCGGCAGCACTCCTTTTGTGTCGAACACGCCGGGCTACGGCGCGGTGTATCGCGTGGCCAACGCGCACGAGCTGCTGGAAATGGTGCGGCGCGAAGGGGGCTACATGTGGCAGACGCATCCGCGCACTAAGGGATCGACCGGCTTCCCCGACCAGATTCGTGAGACCGAGCACTTTCGCGATGCGCGCTATCTGGGCGGTGGCTGGAAGGCCATGCCATCCGATCTTTCTTCGCCTCGGCTGGGCGAGCGCGCGCTCAACCTGCTCGACGACATGAACAACTGGGGGATGCACAAGCGGCTGATCGGCGAGGTGGATGTGTTTCAGCTCGATTCGACACACGAGCTGTACGCTCACATGAACGCGAATTACGTGCGCCTCGCGCGGTTGCCGGATTTCGACCACTACGGAGAGATGGTGGAGGCGCTGGCGCGCGGCGATGGATTCATTACCACGGGAGAAGTGCTGTTGCCGGAGGTCAACATTTCGGGCGCGGCGGATGTCATCAGCGTGCGTGCGCGGGTGGCGTGGACCTTTCCGCTGGCTGTGGCGGACCTCGTGTGGAGCGACGGCGCCACCACACACCGGGATATGCGCGCGCTCGATACCACTCGCCCGTTCGGCCAAACCGAATTCACCTGGACGATCCAGGCCAAGGACTGGAAGTGGGCGCGCCTGGCGGTCTGGGACGTCGCGGGCAATGGCGCCCTTACGAACCCTGTGTGGCGATAGAATGCAGGAGTCATGAAACCAATCTGCATCCTGCTGATGTGCGGCGCGGCCGCGCTGGCACAATCGCAAAACCCGCTGACGGAAAGCGTCATGGGGCGCTACAAAACGATTCGCCAGAACCTGATCGAGAGCGCCGAAGCCATGCCCGAGGAGGGTTACAGCTTCCGGCTGACGCCGCCGCAGCGGCCGTTCGGCGAATGGATCGGGCATGTCGCCATGGGCAACTACAATTACTGCGGCGTGATCAAAGGCGAGAAGACGCCCGACACGCACCACCTGCACGCGCTCACCGGCAAGGCGGAGCTGACCAAGGCGCTGGTGGAATCTTTCGAATATTGCGATGGCGCACTGAAGGACATGGACGATCGCAAAGCGCTCACCGAAGTCAGCGTGGGCGACAAGAAGGTCTATCCGGTGCAGGGGATGATCGCCATTGTCTCTTCGGGGAACGAGCACTACGGCAATATCGTCGGGTACCTGCGCAGCAAGGGAATTACGCCGCCCTCTTCGGCGCGGGCGGCCAAAAAATAGTGAGGGGCTAATGCCATCGAGAAGAGAGTTCCTGGGAGCAGCGGCGCTCGCCGCGGCCTCACCGCTGCGTGGCGCGGGCGAATACAAGATGGCCATCATTGGCATGGTGCACTCTCACGTCTGGGGCCATCTGGGCGCGATGCTCAAAGGCGAACACGCGAAACTTGCGGGCATCGCCGAGACCGTACCCGACCTGGTAGCCGAGGCCAAGAAGCGCGGCGCCAATCAAGTTCCGTTCTTCAGCGACTTTCACACGATGCTGGACGAAGTGCGGCCCGACTTCGTGTGGGCCTTCGTCGAGAACAACCGCCATTTGGAAATCGTGGAAGCCTGCGCGCCGAAAAAGATTCATGTGATTTTCGAAAAGCCGCTGGCCGCCACTTATTCCGAAGCGCTGGCCATCCGGCGGCTGGCCCAAGAGCACGGCATCCAGGTGATGACCAATTATCAGATGGCGTGGTGGCCGGCCAATTACACTGCCAAGGCCAAGGTGGACGCGGGCGCGCTGGGACAGGTGTGGCGGCTGCGTGGGATCGTGGGCCATGGCGGCCCCGGCCAGTCCGAGGGCCTCAACAAATATTTCTTCGACTGGCTCACCGATCCCGAGAAGAACGGCGCGGGGGCTCTGATGGACTTCGGCTGCTACAACGCGCTCTGGTCGTTGTGGTATTTCGGACGGCCGGAAAGAGTGTATGCGCAGGTGAATCATCTGCGGCCGCAAACCTTTCCCAAGGTGGAAGACAATTCCGACCTGCTGCTTTCCTATCGAGAGAGCGTCGGCGTTTTTGAAGGGAGCTGGGACCTGCCGCGCGGCTTTCAGGATCTGGAGATATTCGGATTGAAGGGCAGCCTCTACATGAAAAACGGCAGCGTGGAGTTGCGCACCGGGCGCAATGCGGAGCCGGTCGAAATGCAGCCGCTCCCAGCGGAGCGCGCCGAACCGCTGGCCTATATGACCAGTTCGCTGAGGTCGGGGAAACCGCTGGATGGCCTGACGGCGCTCGATATCAATGTTGGGGTGGTCGAGATCATTGAAGCCGCCAAGCGATCGGTCAAGACGGGGAACGCGGTGGCGTTGCCGTTGCAGGTGTGACGGGGGGCAACCGCTGGCTCATGCGCGCGGCTCGGAAGGTGCGCGGAAGCCAGCGTCAGGGCTCGTCCACTTTGTAAATCGTCAAGCCGGAAAGCAGCTTGGGATAGAAATCGGTGGATTTCTGGGGCATCACGCCGCCGGAGAACGAAATGCGCGCCACATCTTCGATGGCGGTGGGACGCAGCAGAAACGCGATCTGGGCCTCGGCGCGGCGCGCTGCCTCCACGGCTTTGTCCAGGCCGCGGACGTAGCGAAGGTTTTTCTCGGCGCGCACGGCTTCGTCCCCGATCCCGAGCACGTCGCGCAGCAGCATTTCGTGCAGGATGGGGACGTCCAGTTTTTCGGAGGCCTGGCGCAGTTGCAGCAGGTAGAGCTTTTCGCCGGTGGCCACACCGATGGCGCCGCGCGCCGCGCCGTTCCAGAGGCTTTGCAGTTGCTCGGGCGAACCGGCCTCGTCGACCTGAAATCCGGTGGAAGCCCGGCGCAGAAATTCGTCCGGGTCGAAATCCGGCAACCCGTTGACCAGA
>JBGPKX010000127.1:0-14569 GCA_041486185.1 Bryobacteraceae bacterium
TACTGCTACTGATGGGGACAACGTTTCTGGCCAGCTGCGACGAAACCAAGAAGGCGGCCCTCAAGGCCGAGGCCGAGTCTTTGAAGGCGTGCCAGGAGATGGCGCTCCGGGGCTTTCGGCCCATTGCCGACACCCGCGACAAAAGGTTCGAGGGCAAGGTTCGGGAGGCGACGGCTCTGTGTCGTGGCGGGCAAAATGCCGTGCGGTTCATGCCTGCACCCTGGGTCGACTGGGGCAACTACTGGGCCACCGGGGATGCCTCATCGCTGGCGCCGGAATTCGTTCTGAATGCCGGGCGCCTGGGCCCCAATAGCCGTGGCCTGGATGGCGCACTGCTCGATCTGGAATACCAGCGAATCGAATTGATCAAATTCAATCTCTTCGACAACAACGGAACCTACGAAGATTACGTGAAAGGCAGGGGCGGTGTGGGAGGCCCGGCTCTGAAAGTCTGGCCGGAGATGCGCCTGCCCAAAGATCATCCTGATTATCGGGACGTCGGCGGGGATGGCGAGCAGGTCTGCAAAGGAGAGCTGATCCGAAACCGCACTCTGACGGGCATCTGCAACGACATTCGCAATCCGCTCATGGGCTCGACCGGTCAGTTGTTCTCCAGAAACGTGGAGCTCGACACGACGTTTCCCGATCTGGGAAGAACCGATCTCACGAAAAATCGCCAAGGCGACCGTCTGAGCCTCTTAAAGCCCGATCCGCAGGTGATCAGCCGCAAGCTGTTCACGCGAAAGCAGTCGAACCCCGACGCCTGCCGCGACGGTTTCGGATTACCCGGAGATTCGAAAGACGCCAATTGCGACTACAAGAAGGCACCTTTCTTCAATGTTCTGGCTGCGTTCTGGATTCAATTCATGACCCACGACTGGTTCGCCCACCTCGAAGACGGCCACAACCAGCCGGATTACATGAAAGTCGGCTGCACCAGCCAGAAGGTGAACAACATCGAAACGCCGCTGACGGAAGAAGACATCAAGCGACTGGGATGCCGGCCCGACGACCAGATTGATAAATCCTTTGTCGCCGATAGCGGCGAGCCAGAAAAATTCTCGGCGGCAGGCAAAGAATATCTGAAACGCGCGCCGAAGACGTTCCGCAACAACGTCACCGCATGGTGGGACGCTTCCCAGCTCTACGGTTACGACGAGCGCTCGCGGCAGCGGGTAAAACGCAATCCCAATGATCGCGCCAAGATGCTTCTGATGCCCATCGGAAGCCGGGCGGGCGAAGGGGAAAAGCAGGGCTATCTCCCGGTATTCGATGCCGCGGACCCGATTCTCCCGCAGTGGGCGGGACAGGAAGCGGCCGCCTTCCCGGATAACTGGACCGTGGGTCTGAGCTTTCTTCACAACGTCTTCGCCAGAGAGCACAATGCATTCGTCGAGGAGTTCCGAAGGCAGGCCGCCAAAACGCCGGATGACGACTCGGGGTTGAGGAACCCCGCCACTCCCGACCGCATCATCCGTTACCAGGATGTTTCCGCCGACGAGCTGTTCGAAGCCGCGCGGCTGGTTGTGGCCGCGGAAATCGCCAAGATCCACACCACTGAATGGACGCCGCAACTGCTCTACGACGAGCCGCTGTACGTCGGCATGAACGCCAACTGGAGCGGGCTCCTGGGCGACGCGCAAGGACCGACCAAAGCCATCGCCGACGCTCTCCGCGAAATCGTGGTCAACAATTTCGGAAAATCGGAAGATGTCAAGAAGGCCACGCAATGGTACTCGGTGTTCGCGTCTGGTCCGGGCATCTTCGGGCTCGGCAGCAAGGTTTATGAAGACGATCCGGTGTTCGCCGTCTTCAACCCCAACAAAAAAGACGTCTGGGACATCAAAAATTCGGCTCACGTGAACGGCGGGGTCAACCATTTCGGATCGCCGTTCAATTTTCCCGAGGAGTTTATTACCGTGTACCGGTTGCATGCGCTGGTTCCGGACTTGATCGAGTACCGCGAGCTACAGGCGAATCCGAACGCGATCAAAAACAAGGTTCCGGTCGTCGAGACATTCCAGCGCGGGGCGACCGACGCCATGCGATCACGAGGCCTGGCGAACTGGGCGCTAAGCATGGGCCGCCAGCGCCTGGGGCTGCTGACGCTACAGAATATTCCGCTGTTTCTTCAGAATCTGAAGATTCCCCGCCTGGAGGGCAAGACGCAGCAGATCGATATCGCGGCACTCGATCTAATTCGCGACCGTGAGCGCGGAGTGCCGCGTTTCAACGAGTTTCGCCGGCAGTACGGTCTGAGGTCGATGAGCAGCTTCGACGATTTCATGGATCCACACCTGGCCAAGGATTCGCTGGCCCGGCGCGAGCAGGAGGAGCTGACAGCGACGTTGCGCGAAGTCTATGGGCAGCACGTCTGCGACAGCTCCAAAGTGATCACCGATGCGCAGCGCAACCCCGATGGCACGCCCATCAACGATTGTCTGGGCCACGCGAACGGGACAACGGTGGACAATGTCGAAGACGTCGACACCGTGGTGGGGTGGCTGGCGGAATCGGCCCGGCCCCACGGATACGCTATCTCCGAAACTCAGTTCGTGGTCTTCATTCTCAACGCGTCGCGCCGGTTGTTTAGCGACCGGTTCTTTACGTCCAGCTTCCGGCCCGAGTTTTATTCGACGCTGGGAATCAACTGGGTGAACAACAACGGTCCGGGCCCGAAAATGATGGAGAAAGGAATGCCGAACGGCCACCAGCAGCCGGTGTCGCCCTTGAAGAGGGTGCTGCTGCGGACGATGCCGGAGTTGTCGGGAGAACTCGAAAACGTGGTGAATGTGTTCGATCCGTGGGCCAGGGATCGCGGGAAGTACTACACGGTGGACTGGAAGCCGCGGCCCGGAGCGGAGTCCGACGAAGCGTTTAGCAAGAACTGACGCAAGGTAACGTTACGTGGGCAGCGGCGCTGTGTTCGCCACGGGCTCGAAGTCTCGCGGCATCGCGATCCAGGCCACTATGTACGCGACGAAGCCGATGCCCGTGCTGAGCGCCACGACGATCCACAGGATGCGCATCAGCGTGACATCCACTCCAAAATGACGGGCGAAACCCGCGCAGACGCCCGCGATCTTCTTGTCGTACATGGGGCGGCTCAGCCGGCGTCGAGGCGCTACGCGCGGAGTGGGCGCTACGCCGGTCGCCTGGCCGCAGCGCGAGCAGAAGGCCGCATCTTCACCCATTTGGAGACCACACCGTGTGCAGAACATATTCGTTCCCCGTCACCCCTATCGTACGCAAAACCCGGCGGGAAAGTTCACCGCCCGGTAACAGGTTTAGCGCATATAGAAAAGGCTGAGGCGCGGCAGCCTCTGGCGTTCGAGCAACCGCCGCTCCAGGTACTGCCTTTCGAGCATGGCGAGTTGTGGGGCGCTCATCTTGCTGCGATACGGCCGCAGTTCGGCTTCCAGCTCCTGCCTGGTTTTCAGCAGCTCCTCTTCGGTCTGCGAGGCGCGCGCCACCGCCAGCATTTTTTCTTCGAGCACCGTCAGCCGCTGCTCCAGGCGTTCGAGGTCGTGGGCGTGCTCCTCCATTTCGCCGGACAGGCGATCGAGTGCCGCCGCGATTTCGCCATAGGACGCGCCGCCGGCCGCGCGCAGCGTTTGGGCGTTGCCGGCTACGTACGCGCGCAACTCATCAGATGTATACGGGCTCGTGGCCGAAGCCTCCGCGGGCGCAGCGCCGGCCGTCTGCTGTGCTTCGGTGAGCACGGCCTGCGCGCAGAACGCCAGCGAATTTACTTTTTGCGTTTTAGACTTGCGGCTCCGCCATTTTTCAAATGCCGCGTCGATGCCGCGCAGCACGGCTTCGAGCGGCACGCCGGCATTCTTCCAGCTCTCGATCAGCGCCCAATCGAGCGGCGACAACAGGAACAGACCCGTGCCGCGGGCACGCTGAAAGTGCTCCTCGATTTCCGTGAAGTAATTGAAATAGTTGAGGGTCTCGTCGCTCACACCTGGCGCTTTCGCTCCCAGATGAGCCGCAATCCTTCGAGCGTCAGGTGCTCGTCCACCTGTTTGACGTGCTTCGACCCGCGCGCGATGAGACTCGCCTGGCCACCGGTGGCGATCACTTTTGTCGACGGACCGAGTTCGCCGATCAAACGATCCAGAATCCCGTCGATCATGCCCAGCGAACCGTAGTAGAAGCCCGATTGCAGGCACGCCACCGTGTTGGTCCCGATCAGCTTTTGCGGTTCGCGGAAGGCCACCATGGGGAGCCGCGCCGTCTTGCTGAACAGCGCCGCGATCGAGATCCCGATGCCCGCCGTGATCACGCCGCCGAGATACTCGCCTTGGGCCGAGACCACATCAAAGTTGACCGCCGTCCCTAAATCCACGATGATGCACGGTCCTCCGTACTTGCTGAAGGCGGCGACGCTGTTCACCACGCGATCCGCGCCAACTTCAGAGGGTTGATCCACGCGCATCACGAGCCCCGCATCGGCGGGATTGACGAAAACCGCATCGCAGTGGAAATAGCGCGGCGCCATGGCCGCGAGCGATAGGTCAAGCGGCGGCACCACGCTGGAGATGATCACGCCATCCACGCGCGCGATGTCGTTCCCTGAATGAGCGAACAGATTGCGCAGCAGGACGCCCCACTCATCGGCGGTCTGCTCGTGTACCGTGCGCAGCCGCCAGTGCGCCATGAGCTTCGTGCCATCGAATACGCCGATGGTCAGGTTAGTGTTGCCAACGTCGAGTGCCAGTAACATAAAATCAGGTTTTAGGTGCTAGGTTTTAGGTGCGAGTAAAGCAGGGGGCCCATCACCTAACAGCTAACATCTACAGCTAACGCCTGCCTTCCCTCACCCCGCCGGCGAGCACCAGGTCCTGGGTGCCGTCATCCTTGCGGACAATCAGGAAACCGGATGGATCGAGTCCCGCCGTGGTCCCCTCCAATACCGACGCGCCCTGGTCCACGGTCACCCGCTTATTGCGTGCGTAGCTCGAGCGGCGGGTAAACATGTTCAAAACCGCTTCCTTTCCACCCTCGGCCGCCAGCATGCCGCAATACCGGTCCACGGCGCTTAATAGCGCAATGAGGAGATGCTCGCGCGAATGCGTGCGGTTCGAAACAATTCTAAGCGAAGTGGCCTCTGTTGCGATTTCCGGCGGAAACGCCGCGTGGTTCACGTTCACGCCAATGCCCGAGACCGCGGCGGAATCGAGAAGCTGCACCAGAATGCCGGCGACTTTTTTCCTGTCGAGCATCAAGTCGTTGGGCCAGCGAAGATCGCACGTCAGGCCCGCCAGTTCGGCGATTGCGTCCGCCGCCGCCAGTCCCAGCGCCAGCGTGAGTACGGGTAGCGAATCGGCTCGCAGGGCGGCCCGCAGCACGATGGAAACATAAAGCCCGGCGTTTGCTTCCGAATGCCAGCGGCGCCCGTGCCTTCCCTGCCCTGCCGTCTGCTCATCCGCCACCACAACTGCACCGTGCGGGCAGCCGGCCTCAGCCAATCGCGCGGCTTCCAGCATGGTGGAATCGATGGTCGCAAAGTAAGAAACAGGCTGCGGCCAGCTTTGCCGGACAAACTCCAGATCGAAGGGCATCAGACCAGGTCCAGTCGGAAGCTGATGTCCACGGCCCGCGCGGAGTGCGTAATCGCGCCTGAAGAAACGAAGTCGGCGCCAGTCTCGGCGTAGGCGCGCACATTTTCCAGAGTGATTCCGCCGGAAAGCTCGACCTTCGCGCGTCCCGCAATCCAACGGATCTGTTCGGCGGCTTCCTCCGGGGCCAGGTTGTCGAGTAACAGGTGCGTGGCGCCACTGGCGATGGCCTCCTCCAGTTCCGCGCGCGTGCGCACTTCGATCTCGATGGGCAACCGAGCCGCCGCGGCGTTTTCAATCGCTTTACGCACGCCGCCGGCCGCGGTGATGTGGTTGTTCTTGATCAGGACAGCGTCGTAGAGACCCATGCGATGGTTGGTCACGCCACCTGCCGCGGCAGCCATTTTTTCCAATCGCCGCAGACCGGGCGTGGTCTTGCGCGTATCCAGAATCCGGCAGCCTGTTCCGGCCACCGCGTCCACGTAGCGTCTGGCCAATGTCGCGATCCCGCTCAGCCGCTGTAGGAAATTCAGCGCCACGCGCTCGCATTCGAGCAATGTGCGCGCCCCGCCGCGCACGGTAGCGAGAACTTCGCCCTCCGCCGCGCACGCACCGCTGACTTTTTCAAGGTGCAGGTGCTCCACGCCGCCACGCATTTGATAGATGACGGCGAGCATCTCCGTCCCGGCCACGATCTGCTGTTCGCGCGCGATAAACCGGCCATGCGCCATGCGGTGCGCGGGCACGCAGGCTTCCGAGGTGGCATCGCCCGGCCCGATATCTTCATCCAGCGCGCGGCGCACGGCATCCAAAATTTCCGGATGCGAGAAATCGGTCATGACGAGAGGCCGTTCAGCGCCGTCCGGACTTTTTGTAACTGCGTTTCGTACTCCACCATTTTGGTCCGTATCGACTCGACCACGTGCGCCGGTGCGCGGCTCAGAAACGTCTCATCGCCCAACTGCCGGGTCGAATTGGCAATGTTCTTGTCGAGCTGTTCGCGCTCTTTTTCGAGGCGCTTACGCTGCTCGGTCACGTTCGCGCGCGGCACATTGAGCACCAGATCGAACTCCGGCATGGAGTGGATGACGGCCGAGGCTTGCGGCGCGGCATCATTGCGCAACTCGAGTTTCACGCTGGCCAGCTTCTGAATGGCGGCGGCATGAGCCCGCGCCACTTCGAGCGCCGCACTGCGCGAATACAGCACGCCATCCAGTTGCGCCTTCGGATCGAGCTTCATCTCCGCCCGCAGCGTGCGCGCCGCCGTGACGATATCCTGCAGCACCTGGATTTCGCGTTCCGCCGGCAGATCGGTCCAGGCCTGGCTGTACTCCGGATAGCGCGCCAGCGCAATAGATTTCGGCCGGTGCGCCGCGCCCTCGACCAGCCGCTGCCAAAGCTCTTCGGTCAGGAACGGCATCACCGGATGCAGCAAGCGCAGTGCCGCTTCGAACGCCGCCAGAAGATTCCGCCAGTCCGCCGTCAATCCCGTTTCCGGCTCGAGCCGCAGCTTTTTCAGCTCCAGAAACCAGTCGCAGAACTCGTGCCAGAAGAAGTGCCACAGCTCCTGCGCGGCTTCGTGGTAGCGGTACTGATCGATGGCGCGCGTCACGTGCTCGGCCACTTGATTCAGCCGGCTAAAAATCCAGCGGTCTTCCACCGGCACGCTCATGGCCTGGTTGGCTTCCGGCCGGTAGGCCTGCAAATCTTCCGGCACCCACGGCTGGACGCTTGAGCGCTCCATGTTCATGAAGATCAGCCGCGCCGCGTTCCAGATCTTGTTGGCGAACGCGCGGGCCGATTCGATGCGATCTTCGGAAAGCGCGATGTCGGTGCCCGGCGCGGCTGCCATCAGTAGCGCCATGCGCACGGCGTCGGTCCCGTATTTCTCCGTCACCACCAGCGGGTCGATGGTGTTGCCGCGCGTCTTGGACATCTTCTGGCCATCGGCGTCGCGCACCAGGGCGTGGATATAGACCTGGCGGAACGGAACACTGCCCATGAATTCCATGCCGGCCATGATCATGCGCGCCACCCAGAAAAACAGAATGTCGAAGCCCGTATTCAGCAGCGACGTCGGATAGAACTTGCGCAGGTCTTCGGTATCGTCCGGCCAGCCGAGCGTCGAAAACGGCCATAACTGCGAGCTGAACCAGGTGTCGAGCACGTCCGGGTCCTGCTCGAGGCGCGAACCGCCGCAACGTGAGCAGGTTGCCGGGTCTTGCCGCGCCACAATGATCTCCGCGCAGTCCTGGCAATGCCATGCGGGAATCCGGTGGCCCCACCACAACTGCCGCGAGATGCACCAATCGCGGATGTTATCCATCCACTCGTGGTAGACGCGCGTCCAGTTATCCGGAACGAAGACAATCTCGCCCGAATCCACCACGCGAATCGCTACTTCGGCGAGCGGCTTGATCTTGACGAACCACTGCGTGGAGATCAGCGGTTCGACGATGTCTTTGGTCCGTTCGCAGCGGCCCAGGCTCACGGTGTAATCTTCGATCTTGTCGATCAACCCGAGTTGCTCGAGATCCGCCACTACCCGCTTCCGCGCTTCGAAACGGTCAAGATCGGCATAGCGGCCGGCCTCTTTGGTCATGCGGGCATTTTCGTCGATGACCTTAATCTTCGGCAGATCGTGCCGCTTGCCCGCTTCGAAGTCATTGGGATCGTGCGCGGGCGTGATCTTCACCACGCCGGTGCCGAATTTCGGATCGGCCAGCTCGTCGAGAATGATCGGGATCTCGCGATTCATCAGCGGCAGCGTCACCGTCTTGCCGTGTAAATCGAAATAGCGCGCGTCCCGCGGATTGATCGCCACAGCGGTGTCGCCCAGCATGGTCTCCGGCCGTGTCGTCGCCACCACCAGGTAGCGGTCCGTGCCCACGACGGGATACCGGATGTGCCACAAATGTCCCTGGCTCTCTTCGTGCTTGACCTCGAGATCGGAGAGCACGGTCTGGCAACGCGGGCACCAGTTCACCATGTACTCGCCGCGATAGATCAGCCCCTTTTCCCAGAGCCGGACGAATACTTCGCGCACGGCGCGCGAGAGCCCGGCATCCATGGTGAAACGCTCGCGGCTCCAGTCGCAGCTCAAACCCATGCGAATCATCTGGCGCTTGATAGTGTCGCCGTACTGCTCTTTCCACTGCCACACGCGCTCGAGAAATTTTTCGCGGCCGATCTCACGGCGGCTCGTGCCTTCCTGCGCGAGCTGCCGCACCACCATCATCTCGGTCGAGATCCCCGCGTGATCGGTGCCGGGAAGCCACAGCGTATTATCCCCGCGCATGCGGTGCCAGCGGACCGTGCAATCGATCTCGCTGTGCTCCAGCATGTGGCCGATGTGCAGCGAGCCGGTCACGTTAGGGGGTGGAATGACGATCGAGAAAACCGGCGCCGGGCTTTTCACGTCGGCGTGAAAGACCCCGGCATCGATCCACCACTGCGCCCAGTGCGGCTCAAACCGTTGCGGCTCATAGACTTTCTCAAGTTGCATGGGGAATTTTCAATATAGCAGAGGGGTATTCCGACCGCCTGCAACTCTTTCTCACGCGCGGGTGCGTCGCTAGGAGTTTGAAAAAAGTGTTTCGACACCGCTTGCTCACGCGCGCGGCTTCCATCTCAGCAAATGCCTGAATGCAACGATCGCATTCAAAGCCGCGACATTGAGGAAGCGGTTGCTTCGAGGTTTTCAGCAAGCTGCGAGCGCAAAATCAGGAAGCCGCTTTCCACGCGGTCGCCCAGAATGCGCGTCCACACGACGCGGGCCAAACCTTTGGATTTGGTGAGACGGAACTTGACGATCTGGCCGCAAGTGAGCTGGGCGCAGTCGTGTTGGGCGCGGAAGCCGCTGGCACTGCAGTCGAGCAGCTTGGCGCGCACCTCTCCCGGGCAGATCTCAGGCAAGCTCTCGTCGAACAAGAAAACGACTTCGCCACCAGCCGCCCGCCTTGGCTCGCGCCGCTGCTCTGCGCGCTGGCCGGTCGCAGACTCTGACGTTCCGGCCGATCGTGTCATAACAAATTCTTCTATGAGTATTATGTCAGGAGAACTAACCCATGTCGAGTATTCGATCATAACTCATCGGCGCGTGCGAATGATAACTGTCGGCCTCATTTATCCTATTACTAAAGTTACTAGCGACCCATCGCGCCGCTCAACATTCACACTTGGCGTATGGAGTTAACCCACCACTTATGCCTGGAGGTATTGGTTATCGCTGAAATATGTTCAACGTAGTGATTGCAACTTACGATATTTATCGGTTATTCTCAGGAAGAGTTAGTTTCCGATGAATGCTATCTTATTGGTCGCTGCGCTGTTTCTCCTCCTGCTAGGTGTGGGATTCGGTGTGTTGTTTGCGCAGTTGCTGTCTCGGGATCGTACGCTGCCACTACCCGACGACTGGGAGGACATATTCTCTCCGGCAAGATACAAGGCCATGGAGCGCCTGCTGGAGGAAGCGGACTACCACTACCTGGCTTCCAGATCGGGCAACAACAAGAAGCTCGAAAAACAGCTTCGCGAGAAACGCGTCCACATCTTCCAGGCTTACATTAACTGCCTGTCGCAGGATTTCACTCGCATCTGCAACGCCATCAAGAAGGTGATGGTGGACTCACAGGTCGATCGGCCGGATCTGGCCGGACTGCTCATGAAGCAGCACTTTCTTTTCACCCTTACCGCTCTGTCCATCGAAGTCAAACTTGTGCTGTACAACTTCGGCCTGGGCACACCCGACGGCAAGGACCTCATCACGTCCCTCGACACCATGTGCGGGCAGCTTCGTACGCTTTCGCTGGTCGTGGATCCCGCCGCCTAACTCGGTTTGTTGAAAAGGTGCTTCGGACACCGCTTGCTCACGCGCGTAGCTCGGCAACTCTGCTTTCAACGAGCGCATTCCGAGCCGCGACCGTAAGGAAGGGGTTGCTTCGAGTTCTTCAGCAGGACCCGCGCAAATTCTGTCACCGCATGCAGTATCATGTGTGCTTCCATATGAAGCACACAACCACTCTGGCGCTCCTCCTGCTCGCCGCGCCCGCCGCCTGGCCGCAGGGACTGGATTACGTCAAGTCGCATTACACCAAGTACGAGTACGAGATCGCCATGCGCGACGGCAAAAAGCTGTTCACCTCGGTCTACGTGCCTAAGGACACCGCGCACGAGTACCCCATCATGCTCCTGCGCACGCCCTACAGCGTGGGGCCGTACGGCGAGGACAACTACCGGACCAATCTCGGCCCCAATGAAATCTTCGCCAAGGACGGCTTCATCTTCGTCTATCAGGACGTGCGCGGCCGCTGGATGTCGGAAGGCGAGTTCCTCAACGTCCGGCCGCATAAGCCGGTCAAGCGGTCGCCCGCCGACATCGACGAAAGCACCGACACGTGGGACACCATCGACTGGCTGGTGAAGCACGTCCCCAATAACAACGGGCGCGTGGGAATGTGGGGCATCTCGTACCCGGGCTTCTACGCCGCCGCCGGCATGATCGACGCGCATCCCGCGCTCAAGGCCGTTTCTCCGCAAGCCCCCGTCACCGACTGGTTCATCGGCGACGATTTTCATCACAACGGCGCTCTATACCTGCCGCACACTTTCCGCTTCTTCTATGGATTCGGACGACCGCGCCCCGAACCGATCACCGAAGCCCCGCCGCTGCCCCCGGCCACTCGCAATCCGGACGGTTACACCTATTTCGCGCAACTCGGACCGCTGGCCAATCTGGACGAAAAAGTCTTCAAGGGCGATGTGGCCTTCTGGCGCGAAATGGTCAACCACCCCAATTACGACGAGTTCTGGCAGGCCCGCAACTTGCGGCCCCATCTGAAGAACATCAAGCCCGCGGTGATGACCGTGGGCGGCTGGTTCGATGCCGAAGATCTGTTTGGCGCACTCAATACCTACCAATCGGTCGAAAAGCAAAGCCCCACGGGCACGCACAACATGCTGGTCATGGGCCCGTGGCATCACGGCGGGTGGGGCGGCGACGGCGATCACCTGGGCGCAGTGCGCTTCGGCTCGAAGACCGGCGAGTTCTTCCGCGAGCAGATCGAATTTCCGTTCTTCAAATACTATTTGAAAGATCCGAGCAAACTCGATCTTCCCAAAGCCTACGTCTTCGAGACCGGCTCCAACCAGTGGCGCAAGTATGACACGTGGCCGCCGAAAGACTCCGCCGCCAAGTCGCTTTACTTCCACGCCGGCGGAAAGCTCTCCTTCGATCCGCCGGCCGAAGAGACCGCGTTCGACGAATACATCAGCGATCCCGCGAAGCCCGTTCCCTATATCCACGAGACCTCGCTCAACATGACGATTGAGCATATGGTGGAAGATCAGCGCTTCGCCTCATCGCGTCCCGACGTGCTGGTTTACGAAACCGAGCCGCTCACCACCGACATCATCCTGACCGGCCCGCTCGCGCCGCGCCTGTTCGTCTCGACCACCGGCACCGATTCCGACTGGGTGGTGAAGCTCATCGATGTCTACCCCGATACATTTCCCGACCCGGATCCGAATCCCACCGGCGTAAAGATGGGCGGCTACCAGCAACTGGTGCGCGGCGAGCTGATGCGCGGCCGCTTCCGCCACAGCTACGAAAAACCCGAGCCCTTCACGCCCGGCAAAATGGACCAGGTCGATTACGCCATGCCCGACGTCTGCCACGCCTTCCGCCGCGGCCACCGCATCATGGTGCAGGTGGAGAGTAGCTGGTTTCCTCTGGTCGACCGAAATCCCCAAAAGTTTGTGGACATCTATAACGCCAAATCCAGTGATTTCCAAAAAGCGACGCAGCACGTTTACCGCTCACGCTCAGCCCCGTCAGCATTGCAAGTGCAAGTCATGCAGTAGCTGACGCCTGACTCCTGACCGCTGCTTCGCCTATTGCCTCGATCTTTTTCCGAAAATCCGCTTTCCCGTTCCGATAAGCTCACTGTGGGCCCATTCCTACAGGACGCCGAAGCCATCCTGAACGCCGCTCGAAGCGCAGCTTGCGCCACACCTAACCCCACTGATTTCACCATCCTGATAGGCCCCGAAGGCGGCATCCACATGCTGGCCGAATCCGATTGGCCGCTCGCCTCGCTCGAATCCCACCACGGCGCCCGCACCCTGTACCGGGTGAGCCAGGCGAGCGGGCAGATCACCGTCGAAGGCCGCTCGGGCCAGCAGCGTTGCCGCCTCGAAGCCGAACATCCGCAAGCGGTTGCACGCCGCCTGCTGGCCGGTCCGGTTCCTCACTTCTCCGTGGCTTACTGAGACGATTCCTCCCCGCCGGCCACTCCTCCTACGTGCGCTGGCTTCCGGTACGATCCCCGTCTTCGCCGCGAGGCCTTCCCTGACCGCCCCTGCTCCTGAACCCGAGCCGGTCGTCACCGATGCCGTTTTGCGCATGGTTGAGAAGCGCGCCGCCGTCATCGACGATGATGTCAAGCGCCTGCGCTTTGTCCGCCAGTCGCTCGCGGCGCACGAAGCCGCGGCACGTCGCCGGACACGTTTCCTCCGCCGTTCCATGGCCGCGCATCGCGCTTCCCGCCGCCGCGTCGCACTGGTACTCCGAGCCATCCTTACTGTGTTCCTCGCGGGGGCACTGGCGTCCGACACGCCGCGCGCCGTGCGCGGGCCGGCGCCCCTGCCCCCTGCCCGCCACCAGATTGCCGTTCAGGGTGCAGCTCCGAAAGTCTGGCTGGTCGAGCACAAGCCAGCCATGGACATTTACAGCAACGGTCTGCGCATCGAGAATGAGTTCCTGGTCGCCACCCGGGCACGCGCTTATCCCACCTTCGACCGCCAATCGTGGCGCGCATCGGGCGCCGCCACACAACCCGCCGGCATCGTTTTCCACACCACCGAGAGCCGCATGGCGCCGTTCGACCCCGGCGCCAATACGCGCCTGCAGTGAAATGGGCGCGATCTGATGGCGTTCATCGCCCGAAACCGGTTGTATCATTTCGTGATCGACCGCTTCGGCCGGGTGTTCCGCGCCGTGGCCGAAACCGATTACGCCAATCACGCCGGCCGCTCCATATGGGCCGACGATCGGCGCATCTATTGGAATCTCAACCAAAGCTTCTTGGGCATCGCCTTCGAAGCGCAGACCGAAGCCTCCGGGGCCGCCGACATCGCCACGCGCGCGCAGATCGACGGTGCGCGCGTGCTCACCGAAATGCTGCGCTCCAAGTACGACATTCCGGCGTCGGATTGCGTCACCCACGCCCAGGTTTCGATCAACCCGCAAAGCATGCGCCTGGGCTATCACACGGACTGGGCGGCCAACTTTCCCTTTCACGAAGTGGGGCTCGAGGGCGGGTATGACACACCGGTGGCCGCTCTGACGTTGTTCGGTTTCGATTACGACGCGGAATTCCTGCGCGCCAACGGAGGCCGCGTCTGGCAGGGGCTGGTTACGGCCGAGGAGCAACTGATCCGCGAAGCCGCCGCCCATGGCGCTACCTCCGGAGCCTACCGCCGGATGCTGCAGCAGAAATTTCGGAGCTGGAAGGCTAATCAAGCCAGCGCTTCGGTGGAAGAAGTGACGGGAGATCGCCTTTAGTCGCGCCCCTGAGAGCCCCCATGGGTCGCCTTATGGGAGTCTGTCGCCTAATGGGAGTCTAAGGTGGAACTACGGCCGGGCGCATTCAACTTTCCCACCGGCCCTGCCGATAAGCTCATCGAGGTACTCTCCGTGAGCATTACACCTCTCAGTTTTACCGGCATCAGCCAGTTTTCGAATGACTTTCAGACCATTCTGAACCGCGCTGTCTCCATCGCTCAGCTTCCCGTCAGTGTACTGCAGAATCAGCAGGCCAACCTCTTGCAGGAAAAGCAGTTAAGCACGAGTCTCGGAAGCACGGTGAGTGCGCTTGCAAGCAGCGTGGCGAACCTTGGCCACATCGGCACCGGCCAGGCGATGAGCGCAACCAGCTCCGATAGGTCGAAGGTTACGTTCGCCAGCACCAGCGCCACCACCCCGGCCAGCTACTCGATCACCAACA
>JBGPKX010000128.1:0-14567 GCA_041486185.1 Bryobacteraceae bacterium
CCAGGGCTCGTACTCTTCCTGCGCGTTCCTCTTCAGCAGCATGAACTCCGGCTCCACGCCGACATTGAGAACATAGCCTTTCTTCCGCGCCTGTTTCAGTTGCTCGGTGAGAATGGTGCGCGGGCAGTACGGCCACGGCGCTCCATTCACGTGCAGATTGCCCGGCACCCAGGCCACGTTCTTCCGCCACGGCAGAATCGTGAGCGAATCGAAATCCGGTATGCTGATCATGTCCGGATCGTGGGGGCCCTGGTTCAAGTCGCCCGCGGCGAAGCCGGCGAAGCCCGCGCCTTCGCTCGCCATGTCGTCCAGATGCGCCGCCGGAACGAGCTTGGCTTTTGGCACGCCGCTCATCTCCACGAACGAGCACAAGAAATACTCGACGCCCTTTTCTTTCACCAGTGCTTTGATGTGATCCAACATTCGTGATGACCTCACCCATCGAAACAGGCCCGGAAACCTGTTCCACCTTTATGACGAAACCGCCGCCGCCGCTTTCTCGCCCACCAGCTGCCCGCCGTAGAAGCGCGCTGGCGAGAACGGTTCGATCAGCTTGGGCGTCTTCCTGGTCGCAATCAATTCGGCCAGCAATTTGGCTGCCGCCGGCGCCGCCTTGAAGCCGTATGTCCCCCAGCCGACATCCACGTAGTAATTCTGCACTTCCCGCGAAACTCCGATAATGGGCGCGTAATCCGGCGTCATGTCGCAGATGCCGGCCCACTGCCGCAGCACGCGCAACCCGGAGAGCTGCGGAAACAGCTCGAGTGTGTACGACGCCATCTGCTCGAGCGTGGGTAGCGTGCCCTTCAAACTGTACGACTGGTACGGATCGATTTCGGCGCCGATCACCAGTTCGCCCTTATCCGTCTGGTTTACGTAGACGTGCAGGCTGGCCGACACGATGACTTTGTCGAGAAATGGCTTGAGCGGCTCGGTCACGCAGGCTTGCAGCGGATGGCTGACGATGGGCAGTGTGACACCGGCGAGTTTAGCTACCATCGAGGCCCAGCCCGCCGTGGCGTTCACCACCGTGCCGGCCGCGATCTCACCGCGCGGAGTGATCACGCTCTCCGCATTGCCGCCCGTCACACGAACACCAGTGACTTCGGTGTATGGATGAATCTGAACGCCCAGCCGGTCACAAGCGCGCGCGTAACCCCACACCACGGCATCGTGGCGGATAATGCCGCCCGGAGGATGGTAGAGCGCCGCCAGCACCGGGAGGCGCGGCCGGTCGCTCATGTCCATGGCCGGCACGAGCTTGCGGATCTCGTCGGGATCGATCACGCGGCTGTCGACGCCCAGCACCTGGTTGTTTTCGGCGCGCACGCGCAGACCGGCAATAGCGGAGTCGGTGTGCGCCAGGGTCAGATGCCCGCACTGGCTGAAGAGCAGGTTCCACTCGAGTTCGCGCGAAAGCTGCTCGTAGAGCCGGACGGATTCCTCGTAGAACGGGATGCCTTCAGGCGTACGGTAGTTCGACCGGATGATGGCGGTGTTGCGGCCGCTATTGCCGCAGCCCAGATAGCCGCGTTCGAGCACGGCGATGTTGCGAATGCCGTGACGCGATGCCAGATAGTACGCGATGCCCAGCCCATGCACGCCCGCGCCCACGATGACCACGTCGTAGCTGGACTTCTGCTCATGCGAGCGCCACATCCGCTCCTTGCGGAAAAGCCGCATCATGCCGCGCCACCCAGAAACTCGAGCGCTTTCAATCCAAACGGCGCCAGATGAAATTCGTGCCCGGCGTGCAGGATGCCTTCCCAAACGCTCTCGCCATACTCGCGGCTGACCAGAATATGGAAGGCCAATAGGCCGTGCAGATCGTCACGCAACACCTTGCTGTTTACATGCGCCAGGCTGGCCTGCCCACAGCCGAGGTTCGGTATGGCGGAAACATTGAGCGAGGTCAGCTTCCGCAGAATATCGCGGCTCCGCGGACCCGCCAACAGAAACTGCGCATACACCGAGGTCACATCGGTGATGAAGATGGGCGGTGGCAACGAGAGATCGGGCGACGCCGAAAACGACTTCAACTGCGCCAGCACTCCTTCACTCGCGGTGGGATCGCACGTCACCAGGTAGTGTTCCCGGCCCAAATGCCAAGCTCGGCCCTCGCGAATTGCCGGCGGCGTCTTCAGGCCGAAGCCTTTGAGGTCGAGCTTTGTCATCCAGCTCACATCACCAAGAGCCGCACTTTTCGAAAGTTGCTCGGCTTCCTTTTGCGCCCAAGTGAAATACGCCGGAACTTGCCAGCCGTGGTGGTCGGCGAAGCTGGCGCCGGCGCGCTCGTGCATGCGAAACAAAGCTGTGTGCCGGATCGCCGCCATCGTCACATCCTCAGTCGCTCGCCGGCCGGATCGTAGAACGCTTCCGAAACAATGCGCGCCCGCGCCGTCCCACCATCAACCCGTATGTGGATCTCAGTCCCTTCATCGGCGGCTTTCGCCACAACCCAGGCCAGACCGACCGCCTTCCCGTTCTTCGGCGAATAGCGCGCGCTCGTCACCCGCCCGGCGAGAGCGCCATCAACCAGGATCGCGGCGCCATCTTGCGGCAGTGCATCTTCGTTCATGACAAAGCCCACCAGATTCTGTTGCGGCGCGGCCTGAGCCAGCCGTGAAAGCGCGTTACGCCCGATGAAATCCGCCTTGTCCAACTTGGCCACCCACGCCATTCCGGATTCGTAGGGGTTCGAGAGTGCGTCGGTATCCACGCCCACGATCACGTGCCGCTTTTCGAGCCGCAGCAGACGTTGCGCTTCGATTCCGAACGGCCGGAGATCGAACGCTTTGCCGGCCTCCAATAGCTTGTTCCAAAGGTGCTCGCCAAACTCGGCGGGAAAGTGAATTTCCCAGCCAGTCTCGCCCACAAAACCGATGCGCATCAGGAAAGATGGCACGCCCGCCACCTCTGCTTCCCGGCAGGCCATGTACGGAAACGCTTTCGTCGTGAGATCGCATTCGGTGAGCGTGTTGAGAACATAGCGGGACTGTGGACCCGCCAGATTCACGGCCGCGCGCCCGCCCGTCACGTTGGTGATGTGCACGTCCCACCCGGTGCCCACCAGCCACCACTCCAGCCATTGCTGGACGAAATCCAGGTTCCCGGTAGTGGTCGTGATGAAGTAATGATCCTCGGCAAGGCGTGAAATCGTGCCATCGTCAAGCATGATGCCGGCTTCATCGCAGAGCACTGAATAGCGCACGCGGCCCGGCTTCAGATCGGAGAACCGGTTGGTATAAACCTTGTCCAGCAGCTTGCCGGCATCGCGCCCCTTCACGTCCAGCTTGCCCAGCGTGCTTACGTCGATCAGGCCCAAGCGCTCGCGCACGGCACGATACTCTTCTTCGACGCACGCCCGCTCGGAACTGCATGACGCGGTGCGGTAATATCGCGGGCGCTTCCACTCGCCCATGTCCATCCACACCGCGCCCGATTCATCGTGCGCGTAATGCATGGGTGTGCGGCGTGTAGGGTGATGACGCGGCCCGGCCAGCGCGCCCAGCGAGACCGAAGGATTCGGCGGACGTGAAGTGGTCACGCCGGTTTCGCCCATGCTGCGCCCGGTCTCGTGGGCGCAAACGCCGATCCCCGCCAACTGGCACATGCGGCCCTGGCACGGGCCCATAGTCAGCGTGGTGTAACGCTTCAGAGTCTCGATATGGTCGAAGCCTTCGCGGATGCCGTCGCGCAGGTCGGCCGTCGAGACATCCGAGCAGAGGCAGACAAACGACCGCTTGTCGAACGGAACATTCTCCGGCGGCAACGTCGCGGCGCGCACCAGCCACGCACCCGTCACTTCGCCTGCCGCGCTCACACCCGCCGGCAAATCGACCGGCAAGAATGCCCCGCGCTCTTCATTCCAAGCCAGCTTTCCACCGGCCTGATTCAGCAAACCGGCATCCGGAACGCGCTGCCCGCACAACACCAGCAGGTCGCAGGCAAATTCGCCATCCTTCGCCCGAACCGCCGTGATATGCGAGGAGCCGACCCCCGCGACAACCTGATCGGGAGCAAGCCTGGTAACAACCTCGACTCCTGCCTCACGCAGGTCCGCTGCGACTTCATCACCCTGTGTGCCATTCGCCACGATTACCGCGCGATGGCCCGGCTTGATCCCGTGCAGATGAATCAGCCGCTGGACCGCTGTTGACAGCATCACCCCAGGCAGGTCGTTGTTCTCGAACGTGAATGGCACTTCGTACGCGCCCGTCGCCACCACCACGCGCTTGGCCCGCAAATGGATCAGGCGCTCGATCACGCCCGCGTGCGGGCTGGCCTGCAACACGCCCAGCAGATTGCCTTCGTACAACCCGAAGCAGTAGGCGCGCGAGATAATTTCCACTCCCGGCAGCGACCGGAGCTGCGCGATCAGCTCGGCCGGTACTCTTCCCGCCTGTTTGCGATACCGCAAGTGGCCGCCCAGTTCGGGCTGATCGTCCACCAGCGTGACCTGCGCACCGCCTTGCCCCAGCTCGAGCGCCGCCTGCAATCCCGCCGGCCCGCCGCCAATCACCGCGACCTCCGCATGCACCCAAGCGTGTTCGTAGTCCTTCGAACCGGCGCCGGGTTCAGGCGCCACACCCAGACCCGCCACTTTGCGGATGTACGGCTCAGCGGCGTGCCACGACCACTCGTGCGTCATGGTTTTGTAGTACCAGCCGACCGGCATTAGCCAATCGAAGCGCTGCACGGCGGAGAGTAAATCACGATCGAGCGACGGATACGCGTTCTGGTGCTTCACCCGCATGCCCGCGCGTGCCGGCGTAATGCAAGCGCGCACATTGGGCGTGCCGTCGACGTTCATCATGCAGTTGGGGCATTTGCCCGCCATGCACAATAATCCGCGCGGCCGGTGATACTTGAAGCTGCGCGTGAAGATGCGCCGGCCCGCGCGGTAAAGCGCCGAGGCGACGGTGTCTCCGGCGCGAGCTTCTACCACCTGGCCATTAAATTGAAAAGTGAATGTATCGGTGCTGTCCGCCACGGGTTCTTACTCGGGAAAGAACGCTTCCACAACTTCGTTGGTCGTCGTATTTCTTAACGCCTGCAACCACTGCCGGCAGCCTGAGCGGTGAAACCACCACTCCTTCTGCACGCCGGATTCATTGGCTTTCGTGTATGTGTACTCCATCCATTCCTCGGCAGGCGCTTCGGGTTGCGGCCGCTGTTTCACTTCACCGCCAAAACGGAATTCGTAGACGCTGCGATTCCCGCAATGCGGACACGGGATCAAGAACGACACCGCATCACCTCCCGAAAACCTTTCGCGTACCGGCCAGCGGAATGCCGCAGATGGCGGACGCTTCCATCGATAGCGCCGCCATGTCTTCCGGCTCGAGATGATGGATATCCGATTTCCCGCACGCCCGCGCCAGCATCTGAATCTCGAGCGTCATCGCCCGTAATAGATTTGTCACGCGCTCCGCGCCCTCATCAATATCCAAGCGCTTCATCAGCTCCGGATCCTGCGTCGTGATCCCCACAGGGCAACGGCCGGTGTGACAGTGATGGCAGTGGTGAGGCTCGGTACCAAGCTTGTGATAGTCCTCTACGTAAATTGGCCGGTTGCAGTTGAGCGCGATCAGCGCAGCGGTGCCGATATAGACCGCGTCCGCGCCGAGCGCCATGGCCTTGGCCGCATCCACGCCATCGCGCAGGCCGCCGGCAATGATGAGTTGCACCTCGCCGTAAAGGCCGCAATCTTCGAGCGCCGCGCGCGCCTCGCACACCGCCGCGAGCGTCGGAATCCCGGTGTGCTCCTGCAGGATCGCGGGCGATGCTCCCGTGCCGCCTTCCATACCGTCGACCACGATCACGTCGGCGCCGGCCTTGGCCGCCAGCTTGACGTCATCAAACACGCGGCTCGCGCCCATCTTGATGAAGATGGGGACCTGCCAGTCCGTGGCCTCGCGCAGTTCCTCGACCTTGATAATCATGTCATCCGGGCCCAGGAAATCCGGATGCCGCGCCGGGCTGCGCTGGTCCACGCCGATGGGTAGATCGCGCTGACGCGCAATCGTGTCCGAAACCTTGCTGCCCAGCAACAGACCGCCCGTACCCGGTTTCGCCCCCTGACCGATGGTTAGCTCGATCGCATCGGCCATGCGCATGTGATGAATGTTGATGCCATAGCGCGAGGGCAGTACTTCATAAACCAGCGTGCGGCTGTTCTCGCGCTCGGCCATGAGCATGCCGCCGTCACCGGTGGTGTTCGAGGAACCCACCGTCCGTGCACCGCGCGCCAGCGCAACTTTTGCGTTGTAGGAGAGCGCACCCCAGCTCATCCCGGTGATCATCACCGGAATATCCAGCTCGATTGGTTTCTTTGCGAAGCGCGTGCCCAAGACCGTTTTTGTCGAGCACTTCTCGCGATAGCCTTCGAGCGGAATGCGCGTCAGCGAGCAGGGCAGGAAAGTGAGATCGTCGAACGTGGCCCAGCGACGCTCGCGCAGCGTGCCCCAGCCGCGAATGCGATAAAGTCCCGACTCCGCTTTGGCCTGGATATCTTCGATGACGGCAGGTTGAAACGTGCCTGAGGATTGCAGGAGATCTCCCATCTTCAGAGCGCCTCCTGCCAGATTTTCCATTCGCGCTTATCGAAATTCCAAAGCTTGCGGCCGGCCACGACCTTCTTGAAATCGCTCCCGCGACGCGACGTCTGCGGGAGATGCTGCGCCAGTGCCGAATCCAGCCAAGCGACATCCTCTTTCGAGGGCTCTTCAACCACCGCATCCGTCCCCAGCCCGCCGATGCGTCCGCCGACGAAACACACGGTTTCGTACATCGAGTCCGCAAATGCGTCACCCACGTCGCCGCAAACCACGAGCGTGCCTTTCTGGCCCATGAAGCCGGCCATGTACCCGCAATTGCCGGCTACCAGCACGCTGCCGCCCTTCATCGAGACACCCAATCGTGCCGCGGCATCGCCCTGGATGACTACCGTCCCGCCGCGAATAGCCGCCGCCGCGCCGTTTCCCGCGCTGCCGCGCACTACCACCTCGCCATTCATCATCGATTCCGCCAGGCCCCAGCCGGCGCTTTCATCGATTTCGATATGCGGCCCGTCAATCAGCCCCGCGCAATAGTATCCGACGCTGCCTGCGAAACGAATGCGTACGGGCTCGAGCACCGCTACGCCCAGATTGTGCCGGGCGCCCGGATCCTTCACTACAATCTCCCGATCGCCCTCGGCGATGGCCCGCCGGATGTCGGCATTAATTTCGCGCGCGGTGCGGCCGTTGCAGGCTATCTCTGCCATACGCGCACTTCCCTCACCTGCGCTTCACGCACCGAGTACTTGCCGGGCAATGCGGCGCGAATGGCAATTTCTTCGGTTGCGACCGCGACGAAATCGTCTGTTTCCGTCATCACCAGCGGCTTGAGCGCAAACGTGTCTTTCACAAATGCGAGTTCCCGCTCGGTCGCCACCAGGCAACTGTAAGAACCGTCCAGATCGCGCAACATGCGCTCCAGCGCCTCCTGCAGGCCCGCACCTTGGCCCAGTTGTTCCGCCAGATATATCGCCACTACTTCGGAATCGTTCTCCGTGTAGAAGCGGGTGCCGCGCTGCTCGTAGCGGCGGCGAAGCTGATGGTAGTTGGTGATGTGGCCGTTGTGCACGATGGCCAAGTCCGGGAAACCGTGGCTCCAGAACGGCTGAGAGTGGCTGAGATCGACGCGCGATTCGGTTGAGAGCCTTGTATGACCCACGCCGTGCGTGCCTTTCATCCGCGAAACGCAGTAAGTCTTCTCAAGGTTGTCCGGAGAGCCAGTCTGCTTGACGATCTCCAGCCTCCTGCCAATGCTGACGACCTCGAAATCTTTGGCGAGCGATTCGATGGAATCGGTCAGCCGCTTCAGATCGGTCTCGCCGCTTACCACAAAGCGCGCGTAGGCCCCGATGGTCGAGAAATGGCTGACGCCGCCGAACAACTCCAGCCGCCCGGCAATCTGGTGCGCTCGCGATTCCAGGTCGCCATCGTCGCCCAGCTTGACGCGCACCACGAACCGGTCGTCATCGGGCGCGCCAAACAACGCAACTCCGGCCGAATCTGGACCCCGACACCCCAGTGCCCGCAGCATTCCGAGAATCGTCCGCCCGATCTCGGATTGCCCGCCGCCGTCTTTCGCAAAAAATCCGACGATACCGCACATTGGTTTTCAGGATGCTCGCAGTATACTACCAGTATGCCGGGCGCGAGAGCAAGCGCCCGATCGCATTCCCCATGGCCATCGCCATTGCCAAAGCGAAATCCCGGACAGAGGGCGAAGTCGAACGTGTCTACCGCCTCGTGCGCGAATGGCTGATCACGGCGCAGTTGCCTCCCGGCGAGTTCCTGTCTGAAGCCCTGCTGGCGGAGAGATGCAAGACCAGCCGAACGCCGGTGCGCGAAGCCTGCAGCCGGCTCGCCCAGGACAAGTGGCTCATCCTGATCCCGCGCAAAGGATATCTGATAAAGCCGATCTCGGTGCGCGAGATCGTCGAGCTTTATGAGTTCCGCAAACTGCTGGAGTGTTTCTCGGCGGAAAAAGTCGCGCAGAACGCCACGCAAGAACAGGTCGTGCAGCTCAAAGCGATCGTCGCGGTCGAGTCCGGCAGCCTCCTGGATCTCGACGCGGTCCTGGTGGCCAACGAAGCTTTCCACTTGCGGCTGGCCGAGATGGCGGGAAACCTGCGCGTCATCGATCAGCTCCGCCTGGCTCTCGGCTACGTGCGCCGTCTTGATACGCTCTGCACCAAGACCGTGCCTGGATGGATCGGCCACCGCGAAATCGTCCGCGCCATAGAAGCGCAGAAATACAGCGAAGCGCGCAAGGCCATGGCCACCCACATTGACCTGTCGCTGGACAAAATGATCCGCCTGTTTAGTAGCTGAGCGCCTGCCGATGCTCAAGGTCGTAACGCTCGCAATCATCTTTCTGGTTTCGTGTGTGAGGGCACACGGCGGCCCTCCGGACAACGCGTCGTGGCAAGGCGTAGTGCGGGACGCTGCGGGCCATCCAGTTAGCGGGGCATCTGTCGTGCTCAAGCGCGGCCGCGACGTTCACACCGGTGCGACGGATGCGGATGGAAAATTTCGCTTCTCGGATCTCGCGGCGGGCACCTACTCGATCGCGGTTCGGCGGAAAGAGGGCGCCCCCACTGCCCCGTCGTCGCTCGTTATTCACCCGGGTGAGCGCGCCGAAGCATCGCTGGAGCTGACTGGCAATAACGAGCTGGTGCTGCGCCGGGCCGTGGAGAGCGTCGATGCCTCGGCCACCGGCGGCGAACGCCTGTCAAGCCGGAGGGTTTCCGGGCTCCCTCTCAACAAGCGCGACTTCAGCCAATTGTTGCTGCTGGCGTCAGGTACGCAGACCGACACCAATGGCGCCGCCAATTTTACGCAGCAATTCGCAGTCAACGGCCAGCGTGGCACCGCCGCCGTCTTCGCTATGGACGGCATCGAATCGACCGATCCCGAGCTGGGCGGCGCCACGTTTTCAAATTTCAACGTCGATGCCATCCAGGAAATTCGCGCCAATTCCGGCGTCATGCCCGCTGAGTTCGGGCGCGGCGCCGCCAGCTTTACCGACATCATCACCAAATCCGGCGCAGATCGCGTGCACGGCGCGATTTTCGAATTTGTGCGTAACGCCGCCTTCGATGCCCGCAATTTCTTTGACCGCCGCTCCGTTGCCAATCCCGGCCGCCTGCCCCCGTTCCGGCGCAATGAATTTGGAGTGACCAACGGCGGCCCCGTCGTGTTGCCCGGTGTTTATGACGGCCGGGGCAAGACGTATTACTTCGGCCAGTACCAGGGCTTCCGCCAGGTGCTTGGCACAACGCAGGTGCTTCCCGTGCCGACACCGGACGAGCGCCGGGGCTTCGATTCGACCGCATTTGCCGGTGACACGCTGGTCGTGCCCGTGAACCCGCAGATCGCCGGCGTACTCGACCGCTACCCGCTGCCCAACGATCCACAGGGCCCCTATGGCGCGCGCACCTTGGCCACGTCGTCCAGAGTCACGACCGTCTCTGACCAGTTCTCCGTGCGCATCGACCATCGCCTCTCGGACAAAGACCAATTCTTCGGCCGCTTTAATCTGAACAACGTGACCGGCCCCACCACCAACCCCAGTCAGATCGCCATCGATCCGAGCTTCGCCATCCGCTTCATCGACCGGCAGCGGAATTTCGGCCTGACCTACACCCGCACCCCTGCCGCTCACCTGATCTTCGAAATGTCGCTGGGCTACATACGCAGCACGCCGCAGTTTCCGCCGCTCAACCACACGCAGCCGGCTCTCAAATTCGCCGACGGATTGTATGAGGCGTTCAATGCTCCTGGGGGAACCATCACCGGCTCTTATGGAAACGTGTACCAGGCGCGGCAAAACGTGTCCTACGTTCATGGCACGCACACGTTCAAGGCCGGATTTGAAGTGCGCGCGAATCGCGACACAACGGTCTTCGGATTTAATCCGAACGGCGAGTACACTTTCGGAGGCGGTACGGCGTATTCGCCGGTCGAGATTCCTTCGCGCAGCGGCCTGCACAACATCCATCCGGGTGATCCCCTGCCTGACGCCCTCACCGGACTGCTGACCGCCACGCCGTTCTCGTACAGCATCGCGGTATCGCCGGCTACATTCCCGCAAGGCGATCATCTGGGCTGGACCGCCATCCGCCGCGAAGCCTACAACGCGTACTTCCAGGACACGTGGATTGTCTCCTCGCGCCTCACACTGAGCTACGGGATGCGCTACGAGTTCAACACGCCGCTGCGCGAGCCGACCAAGCGGACCTCGGAGCCAGTGTTCGTAAACCTGCCCGGCGGAGGCAGACGCCAAGCGCTGCTCGTGAATCTGGATCCGGTCTATCGCCGCGACTGGAACGGATGGGGACCGAGAGTGGCTCTCGACTTTCGTCCCACCACCCGGCTCGTGGTCCACGCCGCCGCGTCCATCTCGACGATTCTGCCCAATCTGTTCCAGGATAATTTCGCGACTGCGGGCACTCCGTTTGTTTTCATCCCTTATCTCTCGGCGGCGCCCGGTTCGCCGGTTACGTTCGAAAATTCCGTTTCGCGTTTCGACTTGCCTCCTGCCTACACCGTCGACGGACACCCGATCTTTGGCACTGGCAATTCGCGAGAAGTGCCGCCGAATACCGAAATGGACATGCAGCGGTTCGAGGATGACCTGGCGTCTGTAACCCCCGGCCATCAGGTCCGGCCGCTCAACGTGTTCGGCAACGATCGCTCTTTCCGCAATGGGTACATCGCCACGTACACGGCTGGCTTCGACCGCGATTTCGGCGACATCAAGTGGAACACCTCCTATGTGGCAACCATTGGGGTAGGGCTGGCGGGCATGTCGTACCCAAATAGCTACGGTGGCGCCGATCCGGCATTCGCTCCCTTCACTAAGTTCGACGCGGTCGGCCGGGTTCTCGGGGGCTACGGGCCGGAGTTCCTGCTGACCAACCGGTCGCACTCGACCTTCCATTCGTTACAGACTGGCGTGCAGAAAACGTCGACGCGCGCCGGCCTTGGGTTTCAAGCGAGTTATACGTTCAGCAAGTCGCTGGATGACGTGAGCGCCGTGCTCGGGGGTTTCTTCTCCGGATTTTCCGGCACACTGCAGCAAACGGCGCCGCAGGATCCATGGAACTTGCGCGCGGAGAAAGCTCCGTCGACTTTTGATGTGCGTCACGTAGTCTCCCTGAGTCTTGTGCAGGAGCTTCCCTTCGACCGCTGGTGGCACGCGAACGCTATGGTGCGCAGGGTGACGTCCGGCTGGCAGTTGTTCGGTCTTGCGACATTTACGAGCGGTTCTCCGTTCACCATCTATTCCGGCGTGCAGCAGACCGGCGTCGGATCGAACGGCGCCGACCGGCCGGACCAAGTGGGCCGTCCCGCCCTGTCCACGGGGCGCACCGTGCGCGAAGATTACTTCGGCCAGGGGGCCGACAATGCCTCGTTTTTCTCCATTCCGATAAACGTGCCCGGCGGCACCGGCCCCAATCACGGACGGTTCGGAACACTGGGTCGGGACACGTTTCGCGGCCCGGCCTTCCACAATTTCGACGTCTCTCTGGTAAAGGAGACTCCGCTCCTGCGCGAGGCTCTGAAGATACAGTTCCGCGCCGAGTTCTTCAACGTCTTCAACCTGGTTAATTTCGGCCTGCCCGCCAACATCGTGCTGGGCCCCGGGTTCGGATTGATCAATCGCACCGCCGGAACATCGCGACAAATTCAGTTTTCGCTAAAGCTGCTGTACTGACGCCCACTCCCAGAAACGTTTGTCACTGATTTGCTATGCTCGTGCGCAAAGCTGTGGGAAAAGCACTTATCATCGCCGTGCTCGTGGCTTCGATAGGCCTGGCTGGTGCGGCGCAACCGCAAACCAATTCGGCCCTCGCCGCCACTCTGGAGCGTGCCATCGCGGCAGGTCAAACCGAGCAGGCGCAGCGCGCGCTGGCGGAATTGCTGGCACGGCCGCATGTGGAACTGGAAGTTCTGCTCGAAACCGGCGCCAAACTGGCGGAGCGCGAATATTATGCGCCTGCGGCGGAAGTTTTTGGCCGCTGTGCCAAAGACTACCCGCGAAATTTCGAAGCACACTACAATCTCGCTTTGGCCGAGTTTGCATTGCACAGATTCACCGAAGCGCAAGCGGCGCTCGAGGGCCTCGATCCGCTTCCAAAGCAGCATCAGCTAGCCCGCGATTATTTGAGGGGCAAGGTTCAGGATGCGCTCGGCCAGTACGATCTCGCCGAGCGGAGCCTCACGGCGGCATTCCACGGCGCGCCGCAAGAGGAGAATTACGCGCTGGATCTTGGGCTCTTTTATTTACGGCGGAAGTTGTACGCCAAGGCTGTCTCTACTCTCGAAACCGCGACGAAATATCATCCGGACTCGGTATATGTCACTCTCGGCCTCGGTCTGGCGCAGGTGTTCGGGGACGATCCGCCTCGGGCTGTGGCGACGTGCCGGAAGATTTTGACGATAGATCCGAACTTCGGCCCGGCGCGCCTGCTGCTGGTAGTGGCGTTCTATATGAATGGCGAGTACGAAAACTGCGCGCGAGAGACGGCGGCGGCAATCGGGCGTCCCGGCGTGCCCCCGTACCTCTACTACTTGCACGCGGCTTCAATGCTCAAGCTGAACTCGAAGGATTACGCCGCAATGCTACATGATCTTGATGCCGCCAATCGCGACATCCCGGGGTGCGCCTTCTGCTACTTCGCACAGAGCAAGGTGCATCAGGAGATGAGCGAAGAAGCGGCGGCGATTGCCGATTTGGAAACACTGACCGGCCGGATCGATCCGGAATTTGCGCAGGGTTGGTACCGCCTGGGGAACCTCTACCAGCATGCCGGCAGACGCGACGACGCGGAGAAAGCGCTGGCCAGGTTCCGCGCTATCAAGTCCGTGCAGACCGACCGGGAGACGGACTATCTGCGCAAGGTGTTTCTCTCCGCGGTGGCGGCGGAACAGAACGGCAAATGACTATTGCGTTGCCGTCTCGTAGGGCTTCAACTGATCCGCAATTTTCGCTTTATCTCCCACTACCACCACTGTCATTTTAGACAGCACAAGATAGCTTTCAGCCACACGTTGAACTTCCTGCGGCGTGACGGCCATCACTTTCTGCACATAGGTGGACAGGAAGGAACGATCCATTCCTTGGGAATCCACGAAATGCAATTGGCCGATGACGGCATCCGGACTCACGGTATTCTTCAGAATGAAGAGGCCGGCCAAATAGTTCTGAATGCCTTTCAACTCGCCTTCTGGCGGCGGCTCTTTGCGGAGACGGTCGATCTCGTAGGAGATTTCCTTCAATGACGGCCCTGTCACGTTGGTGGTGACGTCCGCCACCTGCAGCCAGAATGCCAGATGATGGCGCGTGCCAATCTGGCTGAAGGGCGAGTAAGTGTAGCCTTTCTGCTCGCGAATGTTGCTTGTGATCCGTGAGGCAAACGATCCGCCGAGCAGCGAATTCATCACATCGAGGACGATGTAATCCGAGCTGGTGGGACCGGACACGGGGAGGCCCATGTAGAGAGTGGACTGCTCGGCTCCTGGCCGGTCGACCACTTGAAGTGAATGAGCTCTTACCGGATTCGCCGGGAGATCAACGGGATCGGAACCTCTCACCCATTCGCCAAACGCATCCTGAATCGCATGCCGAAGTCCGGGATCCAACTTGCCTGCGACGTAGAGATGGGTACTAGCCGCGCCGAAGCTCTTCCGGTAAAACGACTGCACATCTTCCACCGTGTAACCCTGGAGGTCCTTTTCGGACGGGAAAACGCGGCCGTAGGGATGACCCGGAAACAGCACCTGGAAGAAACGCTCCCTGGCCAGCGAGCCGGGCTCTGTTTTCTCAACGGCAAGCTCCCGGCCCAGGTCGGCTTTCAAGCGAGCGATCTCCGAAGCAGGCAGCGACGGGTTCTTGAGCACATCGGCGAGAAGGCCGATGAACTTCGCGCCGAAGTCGGACAGCACCACACCGCCCGCTGACGTGAATTCCGCGCCGGCGTTGATTTCGAGTTGGCCGCCCATGTCGGC
>JBGPKX010000129.1:0-14537 GCA_041486185.1 Bryobacteraceae bacterium
ACACATCTGCTGTAGTTGCTTTTGCCCCGTCGCCCTGTCCCCGCCTCGCCGCGTCCGCGACGCACGACAGCGCCCGCCGTCGAGCGGCGGCTCCGCCAAGCCCTCTACGCCGTATACGTGGGAGCGCGCGGTGCGCACATCTGCTGACGACAGGCTCGCCCCCTCGCCCTGTCCCCGCGTCGCCGCGTCCGTGATGCGCAGCATCGCCCGCTGCCGAGCGGCGGCTCATTCATATCGCAACGCCTCAATCGGATCCAGCCGTGAAGCCTTGATCGCCGGCAGCAAGCCCGCCACCAGCCCCACGGTTTCCAGCATGATCGTCGACGTCATCACGGCGAAGCTCGAAATGCGCAGGTGGATATCGCCGCCACCCGTCGAATCGTGGAACAGCGGCCCGAGCAGCGGCAGCGTCTGGAGTCCCTCGGTGACGACATAGCCGCCCAATACGCCCAGCGCGCCGCCCACGGTCACAATGGCCATGGCTTCCAGCAGAAATTGCGAGAGGATGGACCGCCGCGTGGCGCCGATCGACTTGAGCATGCCGATCTCGCGTGTCCTCTGCGTCACCGAAACCAGCATGATGTTGGCCAGACCAACGCCGCCGATACCGAGGGTCAGCGTGCCGATGAACCCCAGAAGCACGCGCAGCGCCATCGACATAGTGTCGATGAGGCGCAAAAACTCATTGAACGCGATCATACGCACAGCGCGTTCATCATTGGGTGAAAAATTGTGTGTGCGTGCCAGGACGGCCCGCACCTGGTGCATGGCGTCGGCGCGGAACATCGGATTCACCGGCGTCCAGACGATGAAGTCCGGATACTTGACGCCGCGCAGCAGCGACATGGCGTCAAACGGGATGAAGATGCAATCGTTGTCTGGCGTGTTGTAATTCGAAATCTGCGCCTTGGTACGCAGCACGCCGGCCACCGAGAATCGCAGCCCATTGATGCTGATGATTTCGCCCTCCGCCGGAATCTCGCCGAAGAGTTTGTGCGCGGCTTCGGCGCCCAGCACCGCCACGCGCTGCTTCTGCGCGTCATCCTCGGGAGAGAGCCAGCGGCCCGACGACATAGCCATATTGCGGATTCTGCCGTAGTTGGCATACGCCGCGCGGATGGTCAGGGATTCGGTGCGATAGCCGCGCACTACGGTCGCCCCGTGGACCAGGCATTCGGGCGTCACCGCGGCCACCAGCGGCACCGCTTCGCGAATGGCATCCACGTCCGATCGTTCGAGCTGGATCACGCGCCCCGAGCGTTCGCCGCCCGCTTGCGTCGAAGTTTGGCCCGGGAACATGAGGATCAAGTCCTGTCCCACTGCCTGGAAGCATTTGACCAGCGTGAGATTGAATCCCTCGCCGTAGGAATAGAGAATGACGAAACAGGCCACGCCCCACGCCAGGCTGATCATGGTCAGCACGCTGCGCTGGCGATTGAAACGCAGCGCTTCGAGCGCTTCGGCGGCAATGCTCTTGAGACTCATGAGCGCCTCCGGCTAACGCTCATACCGCAACGCCTCCACTGGTGTCAGCGAGGCCGCGCGCCATGCCGGAATCAACGCCGATGTCATGGCAATCACCGCCAGCGCGGAAAAAGCCCAGATCGTGGTCTCTCCGCGAACTGGCAGCCCGGCGAACATTTCGGGCATGGGGAAGGAGTTCACCAGTGTCGCCAGGCTCCATGCGCCCAGCCAGCCAACGGCTCCTGAAACCAGAGCCAGCACCGCGCCTTCCACCAGAAAATCCACCAGAATGCGCCGCCGCGTGGCGCCAATGGCTTTGCGCAAGCCGATCTCGCGCGTCCGCTCGTTCACCGAAACCAGCATGATATTCATCACACCCACGCCGCCCAGCGTGAGCGTGACCAGCGCGATCGCCCCCAGGAACGCAGTCATGGACTGGAATATCTTGTCCACCAGCTCGGCGTTTTCCACGGTATCCCAGATAAATAGGGCGCCTTTGTCGTCGGGTTCGAAGCGGTGATTTCGCCCGAGCACGCGCCGCACCTGGGCACGCGCTTCCTTCCACTGGCCGAGCGCTGCCGGCTGATACACAAGGTTGTTCAACACGCCCGGAAAGTAACTCGCGTCTTTGGGCGGAATGTCGCGCAGCATGGTCGCGTAGGGGATGTAGATCTTGTCCTCATCCAGGCCGTTGTAATCGCTGTTCTGATTCTTGTTGGCCATCAGCCCGGCAACCAGAAACGGCATACCGTTGATGGCGATGTGCGATCCCACCACGCCGCCGCGATCCGCGAAAAGCTGCTTGCGCACGTTCTGCCCCATCACACAGATGCGCCGCGCTTCTTTTTCGTCGGCATCGTCGATGAACCGGCCTTGCTCGATGGGGATGGTGCGAATCCGGGAGAAGATCGGCTCGACGCCGAAGGTGGCGAAGGAGCCGCTGTTATAGGGGCTTGCCGCGCGCGTCGTGTTTTGCAGCTCGCCAATGACGTTGCGGACCAGAAAGCATTCGGCGCGGATGTCGCGCACATCGTCGTACGTGAGTCGGACGCGGCGCCCCGCGCGCTGGCCGCCCGCTTGTTTCTCGGTGCGGCCGCCGAAGATGATGACAATGTTTTCGCCGAGCTGTTTGGTATTATTCCGCTGGCCTTGCTTGAAACCATCGCCCATGGCCACGATCAGCACGATCGATGCCACGCCCCAGGCGATGCCGGCCATGGTAAGAAAGCTGCGGAGCCTGTTCCGCATCAGGCTGGCAAAAACCTCGGAAAAGAGTTCGGCGAGGTAAGACATTGGACACTCTCGGAAATGGACAGGCACGAATGCCTGTCCTGGCTTACTGCAAGATCACCTGCTGGCCCTCGGTGAGGCCGCGGACGATCTCGGTCTTGGCGCCGTTCGAGATGCCGGTCACAACCGCCACGCGCCGGCGGCCTTTTTCGGCGGTGGGATCGGGAATCTCGACGTCGGTGGATTTGTCTTTCTTGTACAGAATGGCGCCCTCGGGAATCGCCAGCACGCCCTTGTGCTCTTCGAGCAGGATCTCGGCATTGGCCGTCATCAGCGCGCGCAGCTTCCGCGGCTCATTCGAAATCGAGACGCGCACCTCGAATGTCGTGACGTTGTCCTTCTCCACGCCCATGGGCGAAATCTTGGTGACCTTGCCCCAGAACTTCTGGTCCTTGAACGATTCCACCGTGATGCGCGCCGGCTGGCCCAGGTAAACTTTGCCGATATCGCTCTCGTCCACCTTACCCTTCACGTAGACTTCCGCCAGATCGCCCAACGTCATGATGAGCGTGGCGCCCGAGCCCATGGTGAGGATGGAGCTTACGGCGTCGCCCACTTCACGGTCGCGCGATAAGACCACGCCATCGATCGCCGAAGTGATGGTGGCGTTGCGCAAGTCCTCTTCCGACCGGGCGACCACCGCGCGCTGCTGTTCCAGCAGAGCTTCGGCGCGAGCGATGGCCGCCTGCGCGACCGGGAGGTTTGCCTCCGCCATCTGCTTCCGGTTGAGCGCCAGTTCGTAGTTTTTCTCGGCTTCGTCGCGCGCATTTTGTGCGATCAGACGATCGCTGAAAAGCCTGCGCGCCCGCTCCAGGTCGCGCTTAAGAAACGGGAGGTCGGGGCCTAACGCTTCAATCTTGTAGCGGTCGAGTTCCGCCTGTGCCGTTTTGAGAGCCGCCTCATTCACGGCCAGCGCTGCCTTGGCTTCGCGCAATCGCGGTTCGAGATCGTTCCGGTCCAGCTCGCAAATCACTTGACCCGCGTGCAACACGTCACCCACGTTCACCGGCAGCCGCAGGATGATGCCGCTGGCCTTGGATTTGATCTCGACTTTGGTGGTGGGTTCGATTTTGCCCGTGGCCACCACGGACCGGGCGAGGTCCATCCGGTCCGCGCGCGCCAGTTTTTCCGGATCGATCTTAGGCGCACCCCGGCTGATGGCTTTCAGCGAGAAAAAGGCGGCGCCACCGAGCAGCAAAACTAGAACCGAGATCCAGAGATAACGCCGGCGCTTGCGTGGATTGGACATTGCGGCACCTAAGCTGGTCATACGCAAGCAGGGGGACGGAAGTTCACACGGGATGGGGCCCAAAATCGCGGGGTCAGGTTACCCGATGAGGCGGTCGGGCCGGATCACGCCCAGCGACACTCCCGTCATTACCAGGCCGATACAGACGATGAGAGCGGCCGAGAAGACCGGGATCAAACGGAAAGCAGGATGGCGCGCTGTCTTTTCGCTGTCCGGTAATAGGTGTTTCGCGTAAAGAACGGCCAAGCCGATCGCCATAAGAACCACGGCCAGGCCCGCGCTGAAGCCGACCAGCAGGAGCATCCCGAGACCGACGCGGCCCAGCGCCACCGAGCTGAGAAGCAGGACTAAAGCCGAAGGGCAGGGAACCAGGCCGCCACTCGCACCCAGAGCGATCAGGCTGCCGAGCGTGACGTCGCCTTCGGGCACGTGGCTGTGTCCGTGCGGACCGTGGGAATGATCGTGCTCGTGGTTTTGGTCATGCTGATGGTCGTGATCGTGGGCGTGGGGATGATCGTGATCATGGCCGCGAAGCCGCATCGCACGCTTGTACAGCAGTATCCCACCGATCCACACGATGGAGAGGCCCGAGATAGCGCCCAGCACAGGGTAAATCTTCTCCGGAAGCACGTATTGCGAGAGGAATAGCGTGGTGAAGCCCAGGAAAAAAACACTGACGGTATGTGTGAACGTCACCATGCCGCCCAGGAAAATGGCGTGTTTGGCGGTGCCCCGCGCGCCCACCAGGTAGGCCGCAACGATGGTCTTTCCATGACCCGGCGATAACGCGTGGATGGCGCCCAGGCAGAATGCCACCGCCAGGCCCAGAAGCATCATGCTCAACCCGATCTCACGTTTGTTGAGGAGCTGCGACAGGAAATCGCCGCGAACCACGGTCCCAGGGGCCGACGGCTGCGGCGGAACGGCTGCCGTTGACGGAGGCGCGGCCGCCGGCACGGGAACGCTTGCGGCCGGCGGAGGAGGCACGATTTCGGGCTTCTTCGCGGCCGCCCCTTTCGGAGCTGCCACGGTCCATTCGAGCGACGCCCGCAGATCCTGCGGCGGAGCGATGGTCGGGTCCTGCGGGTAAGCCGTCAGCGCCTGGCTGCGGTCCTGGTCGCGCTGGGTGGCTTTCTCGAGCGCGGCACCGTCGCCGGCGGCAATCACGATCTCTTTCCAACCGGCGCGTTCGGCGTAGTTGCGGTCCTCGTATGCGAGTTCGCCGGCAGCAACCGGCATCCGCAGCCGCATGTTCACGCGCATCACCTGCATGCCGCCGGCGCCGTCTGCCATAGCCACTTCGGTCGCCTGGAGGTGTGGCTCGACCGACCGGCCGTTCGCCGTAATTGAAAGGTTCCTTACCCATTCGCGCGCCTGTAACGCGGCTTGCCGCTCGATCTGCTCGCGAGGACTGGCGCCGGTCAGGTTCCATTTCTGCAGAAGCTCGAACGTCGGGATCTCGGCAAGGTCCAGCACGTAATGGATTTCTACGCCCTGGGCCCGCGGCTCGATGCGCGCGTAGTGATTCACGCTAAAATTACCCATGGGATGAGCGCCGAGCACAGAGATAGCGGTCACAAGGACCAAGGCGAGCCGCAGAGCTTTCCCTTTCTCCATTACAATAGTCCCTACGAATTGTACGACGGTTTTGGATTCGAGCGGGCTCGATCCCCGCGCCAATAGCCGAAGCAGCGCAGTTTTCTCGTTCGACACTCATGCAGGTTGCCCAAAAATCCGCCGTGCGTTTCCGCGAGCGATCCGAGCTGCTCGATTTCCTGCTCGAAGTCACCACCGCCACCACCAACACGCTGGATCTGGATGAGCTGCTTTCGAATGTCGCCGGGATCGTGAAGAAGGTCATCCCCTATGAGTTGTTTGCCATTCTTCTCTTCAGCGAAAAACGGCAGGATCTGCGCATCCGCTACGCCGTCGGGCATCGCGAAGAAATCGTACGAAACCTGTCGATCGGGTTGGGCGAAGGCATCACCGGCGCGGCGGCCGCGCAGCGCGAACCCATTCTGGTGGCGGATGTTCGCTCCGACACACGTTACCTCAACGCGCTCGACGCCGTTCGCACCGAGCTGGCCGTGCCCATGGTGGCGCGCAACATCCTGGTGGGTGTTATCGACGTACAATCGACGCGCCAGACGGCCTATACCGAGTACGATCGTGCGCTACTACGCTTGATCGCATCGCGTGTGGCGTCGGCCATCGACAATGCCCGGCTGTACCGCCGCGCCGAGCGCCAGAACCGGACGCTGCGCACGCTGGCCCGCATCTCACACGAATTCGCATCCATTCTGGAGCTGGACGAGCTGCTCGGCAAGATCGCGGCCACCATGCGCGGCCTGATCAATTACGACGCTTTCAGCATTCTGCTGATAGACGAACACCAAAAGGTGCTGCGCCACCAGGTGAGCGTGCGCCACGACACGCGCGTCAACATCGACAACATTCCGCTGGGGAAGGGAATTACTGGCGCCGCCGCCGAATCCGGCGAAGTCGTCCGTGTCGACGACACTTCGGCCGATCCGCGCTACATCGCCTCCCACCCCGATATTCGTTCGGAAATAGCCGTGCCGCTCATCGTGAAGGACCGGGTGGTCGGCGTCATGGATCTGGAAAGCGACCATGTCGGCTTCTTCACGGAAGATCATCAGCGCACCCTCGCCTTGCTGGCACCGCAGATCGCCACGTCCGTTGAAAATGCCCGGTTGTATGAAGAAGTAGCGCAGCGCCAGCGGCGCATGGAAGAGGACCTGCGGGCGGCGCGCGAGTTGCAGACGTGGCTGCTGCCCACCGACCCACCCGATTTAGAAAATCTCGAAATGGCGATCGGCCTGCGTCCGGCGCGCGAAATCAGCGGCGACATCTATGATTTCTCGCAATACGACGACGATCACGCTACCCTGGCTTTTGGCGATGTGAGCGGCAAAGGTGCGGCCGCGGCGCTTTACGGCTCGCTCATGTCGGGCCTGCTGCGCACCGTGGCTCGCCGGCGGAAGAACCCGGCGGGGTTAATGAAGGCGCTCAACGACGCGCTGGTGGCGCGCAAGGTGGAAGCGCGCTACGTCACGCTGCTGGTGATGCTGTGGCATCCGCACTCGCTGCGTTTCGAAATGGCCAACGCCGGCGCTATTCCTCCCATGGTCTGCCGCGACCGCGAGATCCTCAAATTGCGTGTGGAAGGGGTGCCGCTAGGCCTGCTGCCCGACCGCGAATATGAAGAAATCACCTTCCAGGCGCAAGCGGGCGACGTGATAGTGCTTTATTCCGACGGCATTCCGGACCACCTGAGTCCGGGTGGCGAGGAGTACGGCCGCTGGCGCCTCGCCAACGTCGTGCGCGCGAGCAGCAATCTTTCCGCGCAGGCCCTGATCGATACCATCTTCGCCGACCTCGACCGCTTCAACCCGGTGCTATTCGACGATCAGACGCTGGTGGTGCTGAAGGTGAAGTGAATCGTCGCGGGATATACAACGTCGCCCATCTCAACCGGCCACGTGGCTTGTTGAGTAAACGAGAGCTTAACTCAAACTAAGCGAGCTCCAGAGCTCTAATCCAAAGGATCACGAGATACACCAGGAGTCCAAACCACAAAATTGTGAATAACCAAGCTGCGAGGCGCGCAACCGTGCGAGCATAAACGGGGGTATTGGGCCTCGCACGCCACAGTTCGACTGAGCCAAAAGCCTCGGGCTCAAGAATCACAAGCTTTGCCTTCCACCAGTCCACCCACCGCACGCCCACGATGACTGCCAGGTGCCAGAGGCCGCTCAGCACCAACCCGGCCGCGGCCAATATCATGAATATTCCCAACTTCGCCGGATCCTTTTCTTTGGGCGTCGGAATCTCTTTGCCAATGAACCCAAGAAGCGCTGAGTGCGCCACCAAGAAAAGCTGAGATCGATTCCAGAACATCGTACATTCAGTTGCGAGGTATGCGAGGATGGGTGCGTACTTCTTTAGTGCGAGTTCTTGCTGCTTTTCTGCAGCATCATCCATAATTTTGAGAGTATATCAGTTCGTAGATGTATTCCGGTCCGTGAGACCAATGCAATAGGTCTGCTTTCCGTCAAGCGCGTGCCGCTTGGACGTGTGACGCCCATCTCGTCCTTTTGATTCCACCGACGCCAGGATCTCGGCATGCGTCTTCGCGATCGCACCTGTTTGTGATGAGAGTCGTCGCGCTAAAGACGGCTTGCAGGCTAGTTCGCGCGAAGAGCAACCATCGGATCGATTCGCGAGGCGCGACGGGCCGGAAGGTAACCGGCGGTGGCGGCGACGGCGGTGAGGACCGCCAGCATGCCAACGAAGGTTACCGGGTCGCCGGGGGTCACTCCGAACAGAAGCCCGCTCAACCACCGGGCAAGCGCCCAGGAGGCCAAGGCGCCGAGCAGCATTCCGATCACCGCGAGTCCGAGAGTCTGCATGATGATGCCATCTGAAAAAGGACTCGCAGGGATCGCTGACGCTGTACATTCAGAAGGACTCGCCCGGGGTGGACAAGGAATCGAATTGGCTGCCGGCGCCCGACGGCCCGATTTACATGGTCATGCGGCTCTACTGGCCCAAGGAGACGCCTCCCTCCATCCTGCCGCCCGGTTCAGGCACTTGGAAGCCACCATCGGTCGAGCGAACGCATTGAGCGGGCACCAACTTCGCGCGTCACGTACGATCCCCGGCAGCCGAAGTGAGGTGAGCGACGGCGCGGGTGAGAGAATGAATCGTGTCCTCCCTGCCCACGCCCAGTGCTCTTGACGCCCGCACCCAGGCGTTTCCCGTCCTGACCCCCGCGCAGATCAATCGCATTCGCCCGTTGGGCCGCTTGCGGAATGTTGAGCGCGGCGAAATCCTCTTCGAGCCCAACGATACGGCAGTTCCGTTTTTCGTGCTGCTATCGGGAGGCATGGAAATCGTGCAGCCGAGCTTAGACGGCGAGCGGCCAGTCGCTATGCATGGTCCGGGCGAATTCACGGGCGAGATTACGATGATCTCCGGACAGCGTTGCCTGGTGCGGGGGCGCGTGACCGGTCCCGGCGAGTTTCTCGAAGTCAGTGGAGAGGCGCTGCGGTCGCTCGTGGCGAAGGACGCGGAATTGAGCGAGATCTTGCTGCGCGCGTTCATCCTGCGCTGGCTTGAACTCATCACCCGCGGCTATGGGAATGTCATCCTGATGGGCTCGCGCCACTCCGCTAAGACACTCCAGTTGCGCGAGTTTCTCAGCCGGAACGGATATCCTTACACCTACGTCGATCTCGACACTGACCGGACCTCGCCCTTGGAATCGGTGAACGCCGGATCCAACTCGGGCAAGGCGAAAACCACTCGGTAGCCGTCTTGCGCTTCAGCCAGGACATAGCTCGCCATATTGGCTCCGCGCAATCGTTCGCCGATCGGAGCGCCGGCCGACTTTAGCAGATCGGCCAGGAGCACACCGTCGAACGCTACGAGGCTTCCGTCGTGGTTCTTTACCTCAACGCGTACGTGGGGCATCTTCTCGAGATCGGAAATCTGTAAGTTCAGTGGCCGCTCCACTGCGCCACTGATGGCCAGAGTTCCTGGCTCCGCGGAGGATGGGTGCTGGGCGAGCGCCGGAGCACCAATGCCAGTGAGCAGCACCAGAGTCAAGACGGGTGAAGCGCCGACAAGAGCGCATTTCACAGCAATCACGCCATCTGCTTTCCGGCGCCACTGGTGTCGTAGCCCCCGAGTCCTTCGAGCTCTCTCCGAAAAGCCGTCCGGTTCAGAGTGTCCAGAAGGAACTGCACCGCGGGCATCGCCAGATGCTGCTTTCGAATGACGAGATCGTAGCGTTCACTGATCAGCGGAACGAAATCCAGGCCAAACACGCGGGCCGCGGCGCGCGTCGCAACACAACAGTCGGAATTTCCAGTTCGCACCTGCCACGCAGCCGGCAGGTGACCGTACGCCACCTGGTCATACCCTCTGATTTTGGAGGAAGGGATGCCAAGTCGTTTCAGGCTGGAGTCCAGCAGAGAGCGGCTGCCAGATCCCAGTTCGCGGTTCACCAAAGTAACGTCTTGGCGGGCGAAGTCGGCGATTTCCCGAATAGCTTTCGGATTGCCCTTGGCTACCACAATGCCTTCCTCCCACACCGCGAACGCAATCACTACAGCAGTCCCCCTTGGGAAGAGTTTGCGCACTTCGGGCAGGTTGGATTCACCGCTGGCTTCATCGCGCAGGTGCGAGCCTGCAATGTGGACGCACCCCATCCGCAACAGGTCGAGTGCCTGTGAGCTGTTGCGATGGGCCAGCACCAGTTCGATGTCTGATTTTTGCAGGTGTCGCGCCAGCACAGACATAGCAGGATCGCAACCTGCCATCAGGAGGCGGTTTCCGAATTGGTCGGCATCCTGGAAAAGCTGTACGCGCGCCCTGCGTTGGCGCGATTCCTTTCCGGCGGAATCCACCACGATGGCATCTGCTGGAGGCAAGTGCCATGCCACTGGGGATGGCGAAACACCCATCGTACGCCTGTCCACGCGGCACAGCTGCACCGGCAGTCCAGGCTCAACGGCCAACCCTCCGGGCAGCAAATCCACTTCTTGCGTGGGTAGCGGCTTCGGGGATTCGTCTTCCAGGCGAAACAATTCTTCCACCGGGACTTCGAGCACGCGAGCCAGCCTCAACGCCACCAGTGTATTGGGGACGTAGCTTTCAGCCTCCATCGCATAGATAGTCTGCCGGCTGACACCGACTTTGCGTGCCAGGGCGGCTGCGGAGTACCCGCGCTTTTGCCGAAGCTGACTGAGACGGTTTTCAATATTCACGCTGTTGATTCCTTGGCACGTGGAGGGCCGTCCCCCACTCGGCCGCTGCACCGCACGCCTGGCATCGCCCAACGCCAAAGGCGCAGCCCATGCCCTCTTAGAATACTATTGTCGTTCACAAATTACATTACGTTACCTTGAATCTCAGTTTCAGACATTAGGAGCGGCTCCCATGGATGGCGTTTGTGCATGCCTGTTGTGTTTGCGTTACACTGAAACCCATAACGAACATGCGTACTCTGCTCATATTGCTGGCCATTGTCGCGCCTTGTTTCGGCCAAGCCGGGAAGGCGGAACTTTTTGGAACCATTCAGGACCCCTCCGGCCTGCCGGTCCTCAATGCGAAGGTACAGGCTGAGGAACAGGCTACTATGGCGCGTTTTGCCGCGACCTCCGACGAACGCGGGGCGTACCACATATTAGGCCTGCCCGCCGGCCAGTATGTCCTGATCGTCGAACAGCCTGGCTTCCGAACATTCCGGCAATCTGGAATTGTTTTGCGGATTGCCGAGCAGACGGCGTTGCACGTGAAACTGGAGGTCGGCCAGCCTACGCAATCCATCGAAGTTACGGCGGCCGCCCCATTACTGCAAACCGCCAGCGGGAGCGTCAGTTATTCGGTGGACGAGACCAAAGTCACGACACTCCCGCTGGACGGACGTAACTTCATCCCGCTGGTAGCGCTCTCGCCAGGCGTGGCGCTGCCGGGTGGAGGCTCTTTGTTGCCGCGTATCAACGGCAGCCGGCCGCGAACCAACGAATATCTCTACGATGGCATCAGCGTCCTCCTGCCCGAGCCTGGGCAAGTTGCCTATTACCCGATCATCGACGGCATCGCCGAATTCCGGCTCAACATCAATGCTTATTCGCCGGAATATGGCCGGTCGAACGGCGGCACGGTAATGGTCAGCACGAAATCGGGCAGCAATGACCTTCATGGGACCCTGTTTGAGTTCCTTCGCAACGAAGCCTTGAACGCGCGCAACTACTTTGCGCCGGCGGGCCCGAAACCAGAGTTTCGGCGCAACCAGTATGGGCTTGCGTTAGGCGGCCCGATTCAGAGAAACAAAACGTTCTTCTTTGTCGATTGGCAAGGCACACGGCTGCGGACCGGAGTCACCCGGATCAGCACGGTGCCGACGCTGGCGCAGAGACGCGGCGTGTTCTCCACAGCGATTACCGATCCGGCCATTGGCCTGCCTTTTGCGAACAACACGATTCCCGCGAGCCGCTTCGACCCGGTCGCACAGCAAGTGTTGCAGCATTACCCGGCGCCCACGTCGGCGAAAGCGGCCAACAACTTCTCGCGAACGGCGGTCGAGCCAGATAATCAAGACCAGTTCGACACCCGGCTGGACCGGAACTTCGACGCGAAGCACCGCGTATTCGGGCGCTATGCGTATTTCCGCGACGAAGACGCCCCGGTAGCGCCGCTACCCGACGGCAGCGGAAGTCTGACTTCCGGCGTCACCGGCCATGCCATCACTCGTGGCGACGGTACGGTGGCGGAGTACGATTGGAGCCCGTCGCCTACGATGATGAATGCGGCGCGCTTCGGATACACGCGGCGCGACCTGAACCAGACATCGCTGCAGAACGGTGACATAACAGTACCCGGCCTTCCGACAAATTCCTTCGCATCGGTGCTGCCCATATTTGCCTTGGCGGGATATCAGCAGGTTGGCCCAACTTCTGCTGCGAACAACAAGTTTACGACATCGGTCACGGAATACCTCGACACGTTTTCGGTGATTCGCGGGCGGCATACGATCAAATTCGGAACCGACATCCGGCGCGAGGCGCTAGACGTTTTGAACCCTCCCAATCCTACCGGCTCGTTTACTTTTAACACGTCGGGCACGGGAAACAGCGTGGCCTCGCTGCTGCTTGGGCAAGTGAATGCGTTCACCATCGACATTCAGAGCCAGGCTTTGCTGCAGCGGGCCCATATTGCTGAGTTCTTCATTGGTGATGAGTGGAGGGTCTCCGACAGGCTGACCCTGAATCTGGGCACGCGGTATACCTTGAATTTTCCCTCAACGGAGGTGCACGATCACGGCGCCGTTTTCAATTTGCAAACCCAGGTGCTCGATTTTCCGCATACCGCGCGGAACCTGGAGTGCTGCGATTTCGGTCCGCGCATAGGCCTTGCGTATCGCGTAGGCGATACATGGGTGGTGCGCTCCGGCTACGGTATGGTCTGGTTCGAACAATCCGGCATTACCACGCCATTTACAATCCCGCAGTTTCCATTTGTGCAGACGCTCGGGCAACAGTCTCCTGACAACATTCAACCCGCGTTCGCACTGGCCAACGGGCCGGTGGTACAAGTAACGTCGCCCAATCCAAATTCCGGGCTGGGCCAAGGAGTGTTCGGAGTCGATCGCAACGTTGGTTCGGGCTACTCACAGCAGTGGAATTTTTCCGTGCAAAAGACAATCGGAAAAAACCTGAACTTTGAAATCGGGTATCTGGGGTCGAAGAACACGCGCCTCGGAGTGCCGGACGTCAACATCAATCAGCTTCCGGATGCGGACCTGGCAAGGGGCGCTGCCCTACTGGCGAAAATGCCAAATCCGTATTACGGTCAGATTCCGGGGTCGTCCTCGCTCGGAAAGAAAACCATCACGGCGCAGCAGCTATTACGGCCTTTTCCACGATTTACTACGGTGGCGCTTTTCCGCGACAATGTCGGCAATTCGAGTTATGACGCGATCGAGGCGAGGCTCGAGAAACGGTTTTCAAAGGGTTTGACGTTTACGTTCGCCTATACGTTTTCGAAGCTGATCGATGATGCTTCCAGCGTTTTCTCGAATACAATCTTCACCGGGCCGATAGCCAACACCGGCGTGGCCGACAGCTATAACCGCCATCTGGAGAGGGATCTCTCGAATGGAGATATTCCGCGTGTGTTCTCTGGCGGCTGGGTGTATCAAATTCCGCGATTGTGGAAAATTGGGGGATGGGAGATTGCCGGACTGGTCCGAGTGCAGGCGGGGGATACGGTTGCAGTCTCTCAAGCGACAAATTCCAATTCCAACCTGGGGTATGGGACGCAGCGGCCGAATCGCATCAGCGATCCCAACTCCTTGGCGAATCGGAGCGTGTCGGAGTGGTTCAATGTGGCGGCTTTTACGCTGACGCCGCAGTTTGCGATCGGGAATAGCTCTCGGAATCCGGTGCGGGGACCGGGGTTACAGGACGCGGACCTGATGCTGGGGAAGACATTTCGCATGACGGAGCGGGCAAGCCTGGAGTTTCGCGCAGAGGTCTTCAACGTAACCAACACGCCGCCCCTGAACGACCCAAATGGAAGCTTTGGCTCCCCGGCCTTCGGCACAATTACGAGCGCGGGCAACCCGAGGGATTTCGAGTTTGCCCTGAAGGCTCGCTTTTAGACCGTCCACGCCGGGCTGTAACGCAAGAATCATTCGTCGTATTCATCTGGGAGCGCAGCACCCCGTTGCGCGCCAGGCATACTGCCAGGCCGCTCATGCGCGCAACAGTTCTTCGCCGTTTCGGCCGTGAGATTCCATCTGTCGCACGACCATGTCGTGGTAGACGCCGCGGGCACGCATGAGCTCGTCGTGGGTTCCGCGCTCGACGATGCGCCCTTCTTCCATCAACAGGATCACGTCGGCGCGGCGTACGGTGGAGAGGCGATGCGCAATCACGAATGTAGTTCGTCCTGCGAGTAGCGTGGCCATCGACGCCTGAATGAGTTGCTCGCTTTCCGTGTC
>JBGPKX010000130.1:0-14287 GCA_041486185.1 Bryobacteraceae bacterium
ATCTACAACACCGGAGAGATTGTCGCAGCAACCTACTCTGCCCAGAAGTCGCCGGAGATTTGGGTCCTCGACGGCACCGAGCACTCCCTTACGAAGACGGTCCATCGAATCCGTGTACATCTCGCCGCTTGAACGCCCTGAAAGAATGTACCAGCTGGGCCGTCCCGTTGTTTCTGAGTTCGTCGGAGACGAGGTCCTCTTTCTCCGGTACCGACTTGAACACTGGGTGGACGGGCAACTTGATCCTGCGGGAGTCCGCTTTCCCAGAACTTCGGTTAACCGCTCGCGCATGAGCGAACCGGAGGATGCCTTGTTCTCAGAAACCGGGAAGTACAACGGTCTTGGTGTCGTTGGTTTTGCGGTGTCAAGCATTCCGCCGAGGATTGCACAACCACAAGGTCCCGCTTACGCATTCTTCATGCAACACATGCCCCTTGACGACAATTACTCCCATAGCGAGATCTGGTCTGATCATGAACATCGCACAGGCCAATACAAGGATCCAAGCAAAACGGTGAAATTCAAGTTTCGTATCCTGCTTTGTCAGAAGATCCGACAAGCGCAGGTCTGCATCGAAGCAGCGCTCTAAAGGGTCCTCCCGGTCGGACTTGGTGATGGACGGCAGTTGTCTACCTACGGCAAACCATTAGCAAGGCTGGATGTGACGATGTCGCTCTGAGCGGGGATGTTTCGACGGACGGGTGTAGGGCCGGGTGCCCCCTGCAGGCTTGCGCGCAAATGTTTGCCGGCTTCTTGCCGATCCGCCAAAACCCGCAGGTCCCCGCACAATCGGGCGTGTCCCTGCGCTACATCGCGTCCGCGACGCAACGGAATCCCACGGCGCCGGACCGGTCTTTGCCCGGCGACATCAGTAGATATTTTCCGTGCTCGCTCAGTTTGTAGGCCTGCGGAAAATACCAGTGTGAGCCCTGCGGCTGGTAGTAGCTGCCGCCGCGCAGGATGCCGGCGCGGGTGTGCTCGTCCACGTACTCATCGGTCCACTGCCACACGTTGCCCACCAGGTCTTCCACGCCGAACGGGCTCGCGCCACGTGGATGCGCGCTCACATCGTCAGGCCCACGCATGACGCGGCGCGTTTCCGGAACGGGAACCGCCGTTGAATCCCACTGGCTGCCCCACGGATACGCGCGGCCGTCGGTCCCTTGCGCCGCGTACTGCCACTCCCATTCATGCGCAAGCCGCTTGCCGGCCCACTTGGCATACGCGCGCGCATCTTCGAGCGACACCCACGTCACCGGCTTGCTGGCCCAGCCCTCGGGATACGACCCGCCCGTCCAGTCCCGCAGAAAATTGTGATCGTCGGCGGGATGGTAGCGCGTGCTATCGAGAAACCTCTTGAACTCGGCGTTGGTCACCGGGTGGCGATCGATGTAAAACGATTTCACGTCGAGCGTCTTGAGGTGATGCCGGCGCGGTGAATCCTCCCAGGAATACTGCACGTCGACGCCGATATCGTTGCTGCCCTCGATCTCGATTCCGGAGATGCGAAACTCGAACTTCGCCGCCGGAATCCGGACCATGCCCTGCGGTGCGCTGTCTGCCCGGGCCGTGGGCGGGATCGCGACCATCTGCTGCGGCAAAACGGTCCACTCATGCGAGTAAGCCGAGAGCGGCGTGCGCGCGAGGCGCTGCATGTCCGCCAGAAATTTCTCGAATGCGGCGTCCGGCGGGGAATTGGTTGCGAGTACCGCGCCGAAGCCGTGCGGTTCCATGGCGAAACTCAGCGCGGCGCGGTCCCCATGGATCTCGGGCTCGATCGCCACACCGTTCCAGACATCGTAGTAGCGCGTTCCCGCGGTGTACGGAATCTCGAACTGGCGGCCGGCGAGATCGTACTGATTGCGATTCACTACCGTCCACAGCGTGCGTCCGTTGTGCGAGAACTTGCTGGCGAATGCGCCGTACAGCAAGGTGGGGGTGTGCGGCTCCCAGTCCGCCGTCACTAACAGATCTGGAAGTTGCCGCTCGATGCGGGACACGCGCCGCAGCGCCTCGGCGTCGCGCGGCGTGATCTGGTTCCAGATGCCCCAGATGTTCTCCCAACTTTCGTAGCCCACGCCGTTGAAAAAGGCGTACTGCAGGTCGTCGGTCTTGTCGCGGCCCCAGCGCCGGCATACGTTTACCATGTGCCGCGGCTCGAGCCATTTCAGCTTGCTGACACTTGGAACGAACGGGTACTCCCAATAGCCCCAGGATTGATTATTCCAGGCCAGCCGCTCTTCGTCGGTCGAGTAGTGCTCGGGCTGGAATACCAGCGGATGCCCGGTGGCATCCGAAGCTTCGCGAAAGGCGCGCGGCATGCCGTTGAAGGTGTCGCCATTTATGCCGTCGGCGCCGATTTCCGCCATGAGGCGGGCTGTCGCCACCCAGTTCGGCACACCTTCATCGCGCGTGCCCTGTTCCCACGGCATCACGGGAAACAGGACGCGCACGCCGCGCCGGTGGAAATCCGCGATCATCTGTTTGAGTCCTACTATGCCGCCCGGCATGTCGCGCGTGAGGTCGTATTGATTGCGGTTGTCGATGCCGACGTTGGGATAGACCGGCCAGATCAGCACGCTGTCGATGCCGCCGTAGCGCGTGTCCAGGTCATCGAGGTAGCGGTCGACGGTGTATTTACCGGCCACTGGATCGTAGAAAAATCGATCCTCGATCATCATCTGCGGCTGCACGAAATCGCGCTGCGACCAGGCGAGCTCGGGCCGTTCGTATTCCTTGCCGTTGTAGCCGATGCGTACGCGCCGCTCATCGCGCCAGTGGCGGATGTCGTCGAGCCAGGCGGAAAATTCGCCCGGAGTTGGCGGGCCGGGAATCTGATCGCCCTGAGGGGCGTAGCGCGCATCCTGCGCACGCAGGGCCAGGCAGAAGAGAAAAGGGAAAATCAGCCGCATAGGAGAACCATGATACGCCGGGACGGGCCAGCCATTGCCGGCGGAGCGAACGAGGCGGTAATCTAAAGCCATGCCCGCCGGAACGCTGATTTCCGTGAGCGAATACCTCGCCGCCAGCTACGATCCTGACTGCGATTATGTGGACGGGGTGGTGTTGGAGCGCAATGTGGGAGAAAAAGACCACTCTAGGCTGCAAAAGAAACTGATTCTGCATTTTGGTAATCGCGAAGAACAATTAGGAATTCACGTGTTTCCGGAGCAGCGCGTTCAAGTCTCGCGCTCGCGCTTTCGCGTGCCGGACATCTGCGTGGTAGCCGGCGCGGAACCCGATGAGCAGATTTCTACCAAGCCGCCGTTCCTTTGCATCGAGATCCTGTCCCCCGAGGACACCATGACCCGGATGCAGGAGAAGATCGACGATTACCTGGGCTTCGGCGTGCCCTACGTGTGGGTTTTGGATCCGCGTTTGAAGCGTGCTTACCAATTCACCCCGGCGGGCATGCACGAACCCGCAGACGGGGTGCTGCGCACGGTGCATCCGGAGATCGCCGTGCCGCTCGCGGAAATCTTCGGCAGCTCAGTGAATCAGAAGTAAATTTCTTGGTCTCACCGCTACTTGTAGCGCAGGGCCACACATGAGCAAAAAGCCGCAGGTCGCAAACGACGCGGAAGGCCTGCGCTACAGGATCGGGAACTAACCCAGCGAACTCTCCGCCAAAGCGCCGGCGGGTTTCTCGACCTTCGGTTCCAGTGCGAGTTCCATCACCTCTTCGTCGGTCCGCACGTAATGCAGTTTCACGTCGCCGATCTGCTCGCTCTTGAGGTCCTCTTTCACGTTGACCTCATTTTCGAACGGCAGGATCACCTCGCGCACGCCGCTGCGTTTTGCCGCCAGCACTTTCTCTTTGATGCCACCGATGGGCAGCACCTGTCCGGTGAGCGTGATCTCGCCGGTCATGGCGACGTAAGGCCGGATGCGGCGTTCGGTCAGCATGGAGACCAGCGCCGCCGCCATGGTGATGCCCGCCGAGGGTCCGTCTTTGGGAATCGCCCCAGCCGGAACGTGGACGTGGATGTCGGTGGTCTTGAATAACTCGGGATCGATGCCGTAACGCGTGGCGTTGGCGCGCACCCAGGTGAGCGCGGCCTGCACCGATTCCTGCATCACCGCGCCGAGCTGGCCGGTCATGATCAGCCCCTTGCTGCCACCCGGCATCCGGCCGGCTTCGATGAACAGCACATCGCCGCCCACCGGCGTCCAGGCCAGACCCACCGCAACCCCCGGCCTCCGCGTGCGTTCCGCCACTTCCACGTCGGGCCGGAACCGCGGCGCACCCAGAAATTCCTCCACGCGCTCGGGAGTGATTTCCGCGCCCTCCGTCTTTCCCTCGGCGATGCGTCGCGCTCGCTTTCGACAAATGCCGCCGATCTCCCGCTCCAGGCTGCGCACTCCGGCTTCGCGTGTATAGCGCCGGATCAAATGGCGAACCGCATCGTCGGTGAATTGGATGCTTCCTTGGTCTTCGAGCCCGTTCTCCTTCACTTGCCGCGGAATCAGATACCGGAACGCGATGATCACCTTTTCCTGCTCGGTATAACCCTGCAGTTCGATGATCTCCATGCGGTCGCGCAGCGCCTCGGGAATCGTATCGAGCACGTTGGCTGTGGTAATGAACAAAACCTTAGATAGATCGAAGGGAACATCCAGATAATTGTCGCGGAACGTCGAGTTCTGTTCCGGATCCAGAACCTCCAGCAGCGCCGAGGCGGGATCGCCGCGAAAGTCTCTTCCTAATTTATCCACCTCATCCAGCATAAAAACCGGATCTCGGGTGCCGGCGCGACGGATTCCCTGTACGATTTGTCCCGGCAATGCTCCAATATATGTGCGGCGATGGCCTCGAATTTCGGCTTCATCGTGCATTCCACCCATGGAAATACGCGCGAATTTCCTGCCCACGGCGCGCGCGATGGATTTTCCGAGCGACGTCTTGCCGACTCCCGGCGGCCCCACGAAACAAAGGATGGGGCCCTTCAACACGGGCTTGAGCTGGAGCACCGCCAGATAGTCCAGGATGCGCTCTTTCACTTTTTCCAGATCGTAATGATCCTGATCCAAAATCTCCGCGGCGCGTTGCACATTCACCTGTTCGGCGGAAGTAATGGCCCAAGGCAGGCTCACCATCCATTCGAGGTATGTGCGCGTGCCGCTATACTCCGGCGACATGGGCGAGATGTGGGCCAGCCGGTTCAGCTCTTTGGTGGCCTCGGCCTTGACTTCGTCCGGCATCCCCGCTGCGTTGAGCTTTTCGCGCAGCTCATCGATCTCGCGGTGCCCTTCGTCGCCCTCACCCAGCTCTTTCTGGATCGCCTTCAACTGTTCACGCAGGTAGAATTCGCGCTGCGTTTGCGAAAGCTGGCCTTGCACCTGCGACTGGATCTTGTTGCGCAGCTCGATCAGTTCGAGTTCGCGCGCCAGATGCTTGTGCACGTAGGCCAGGCGGGCGCGCACGTCCAACTGCTCGAGCACGGCCTGGCGCTCGGGGTGGCTGAGTCCGGGCAGAATGCCGGCCACCAGGTCCGCCAGCCGCCCGAACTCGTTGGTATTGTCCACGGCGGTTGCCAGGTCGTCCGAGAGGTTGGGCGACGCCGCCACGATCTGCTGAAAAATGCTGACTATATCGCGGCGCAGCGCTTCCAGCTCGGGTGTGGGCTCCGGCTCCAACTCCGGCAGCCGCTCGATGCGCGCGCGCAGGTACGGTTCGGTGGCGGTATACCCCATGGTGCGCATGCGCGACACGCCTTCGCAGAAGAGCAGGATGCCCTCTTTCATGCGCACCACCTTGTGAATCATGGCCACCGTGCCCACTTCGTAGAGATCTTTGGGCTCAGGGGAGTCTTCGCGCGGGTCGAGCTGCGACACCACGCCCAGTAAGCGGTTTTCCCCCAGCGATGAAACCAAAGACATCGAGCTTGGCCGGCCGACGTTGATAGGGATCAGCGCGTGGGGAAACAGCACTGTGTCGCGCACGCTCAGAACAGGCAGTTCTTCGACTGGCTCGGCAATCTGAGTCTCGGGAGTGTTTTCTTCCATCTTCAATTCTGCCGTCATACCTATTTAGATGCTGGAAGGATTCAACTGGGTACTTTACAGGTACGCTGGCGCGTCGCGCACCCTTACAACCCTAGTATCACACTGAAAAGACTGCGCTGAAAGGACTGCCCCGAACCGGCAAGCCGGTTCAATCACCTCGCGGATAACAGCCCAGGACGCGAAGCGTGTCCGCCAATTCCCGCAAATGACCCAGGGCGTTGCGGCAGGCCGGCTCGTCCACTTGTCCGAAAAAGTCCAGGTAAAAGAGGTACTCCCAGGGCTTGCCCCGCAACGGCCGCGATTCAATTTTGGCGAGGCTCAGATCGCGTAAGGCAAACGCGCTGAGTGAGCGGAAGAGCGCGCCGGGCGCGTTCTTCGTCGAAAAAACGAGGGAAGTCTTCCAGGGCACGCCTTTCCGTGCGCTTGAGGGATGGCGGCGGGCATCCTGCGGCCGGCGCAAAAGAAAGAACCGGGTGAAGTTTTGACGGTCGTCTTCAATGGAGCGACGGAGAATTCTGGCGCCGTACGTTTTGGCGGCAACCGAGGAAGCGATGGCGGCGGCGTCCTTGAGACCCTCGGCCATCACCATCTTGACGCTCCCCGCGGTGTCGTAAAACGGCACTCTTTCCAATTGCGGGTTCCGGGCGAAGAAATCCAGGCATTGATTCAGCGCCACGGGGTGCGAAAAAACGCGCTTGACGTGCTTGAAAGATACGCCAGGCGGCGCGATCAGGTTGTGGACGATGCGCACGCTCGTCTCCGCGACAATGGGCAGATCGAAGTGCAGCAGGTGATCGTAGTTTTCGTGCACCGAACCGTGCAGAGTGTTCTCGATGGGAATCACCGCGGCTTGGACCTTCTTCTGATCGAGCGCGCGGAATACATCTTCGAACCGCTGGCAGGGCACCACCTCGACGTCAGGTCCAAGGAGTTTCCGTGCGGCTTCTTCGCTGAAAGCGCCGCGCTCTCCCTGGAAGGCCACCCGTTGGTGCGAGCGCCGCGGTTTCGCGCTCATTCGGGCGACACCGCGCCGTCCCAGCGCCGGGCATCCTGGCTGGGAAGACCTAAGAGATCCAACACCCGGTTCACACTGTGGTCCACCAGATCCTGAATGGTAGCAGGCCGGTGGTAGAAGCCGGGGACAGGCGGTGCGATCACCGCACCCATCTCAGCCAGCGCCACCATCGTCCGCAGATGACCGAGATGCAGCGGGCTTTCGCGGACCAGCAGGATGAGCGGCCTGCGCTCCTTCAAGGTGACGTCGGCCGCACGGATCAAAAGGTTGGAGCTGATGCCGGCGGCAATGGCCGACATGGTGTGAATCGAGCAGGGGGCGATGACCATCCCATCGGTCCGGAACGAGCCGCTGGCCAGCCGGCCCGAAATGTCTTCCAAGGCGTAGCTATACTGCGCCAAAGCCTTTAATTCGGCGGCTTTTTTCCCGGTTTCCAGAAACAATGTTTTTTCACCGGAACGGCTTAAAATCAAATGCACCTCTACGCCGGGCTGAAGGCGGAGCTTTTCCAGCAAACGAACGCCGTAAATCGCTCCGCTTGCGCCGGAGACCCCGACGACAATTTTCAAATTTGGCCTCCACGCCGAATTCATGTTCTGAATTCAGAACAGAAACGCTATCGAAGGCTTGCTCCGGGGGGTTGACGGTCGATATAATTCCACCAACGGATAGATGATCGATTCATTCGGCAATCGACCCCGGCTGCCTAGAGACGGAATCATAGCATGGAAGAAGCCGGACAGAAGCTAAAGCGGGCCCGCGAACGACTGAATCTTCGGTATAGGGACGTCGAGGAGGCGAGCAACCAGATCTCCGCCCGCCACAACAACGACGAGTTCTCGATCGCTCTCAGCCGGCTATCGGACATTGAGAACAAGGGCACGGTTCCCACCATTTACCGGCTTTATTCGCTTTGTACCATCTACCGCCTGGATATCAATGAAGTGCTGGACTGGTATGGCGTAAACGTGGCCACTCTGGCTGCCGACGCCGCCTCCATCCAGATGCAGCGCACGCACTTGATCGGCTTTGGGGCCAATGGCTATGGCGACACGCAGATGCCACTGTCTCTCGATCCCGGAATCGATCTTCGGCGGACCACTTTTTTAAGCCGCATGGTCCAGCGGTGGGGCAAGCTGCCCCTGGCGCTGCTCAATACCCTGGATGTCAAGAATTACCGCTATGCTTTCATCGGGTCGGAGGACTGGACCATGTACCCTCTGATTCAACCCAGCTCGCTGATTCTTATCGACGACACCCATAGAAAAATTGTCAATACGGGCTGGGGCAATGAATTCGAGCGGCCTATCTATTTCTTCGAGCATCGCAAAGGATTTGCCTGTAGCTGGTGCACGCTGCAGGATAGCCAGCTTGTGCTGCAGCCGCATCCCGCCTCCATGTGTTATCCCGAGGTATTCAACTATCCGACGGATATCGACGTACTGGGCCAAGTAGTGGGCGTGGCTATGCGTCTGGATCAGGGGAAGCGACGGCGTAATCGTACCTGAGCAGTTCCAGCACCGTTTCCAGGTCGGTTGTAAACAGGTTGCGCTCGACTTCACGCGCGGTGGCGGGCACGAAATTCCGATAAGGCGCAAGCCGGATCCAGGTGGCTAGAATGGTCTTCTTGTCCTCCTGTAATTCTTCCAAATAACCTTCCAGATCCTGTTTCTGCTGCTCCAAATTGAAGCATAGCCAGTCTGAAAACGTCTGACTGTGGCTCTGGCGGAGGGTCTGATCGGCCTCATCCGGACCGAATAACTGGGCCAGACCATGATGCTGGTAAGTACCTGTGTTTTGATCACGCAGAGAGGAGAGATAGATCAGGCGGCCGAAGGTGGTCGGGATCTGCGAGAGAGTATTCCGCCACAAATCGGCAGCGGCGCTGCGATCGAGACTCATTTCCGCCTGGTATTGCTTCGAACTTCTATAGTTTCCCAATTGTACAACAAGTTGGCTCCCTTGCCCCGATTCCAGAATTGTATGCAGTTAGACGAACAAAAAGGCAAGCCGCGTTCTGTCGGCGTAAAAAAAACGCCGAGTCCGACTTTTTCTCACGCGATTAACCTAGGATAGCGTTATCCAGGCAGTTGACACAATTCACTAAGGAGAAAAAGTACGTCATGCTCAAGAAGATTTTGTTTGTCACCGCAATGGCAATTTCGTTTTTCGCCGCTTCCAATCGTATACAGGCGCACGATCCGATTCCGGAGTGCTGGCCCTGCCCGTTCGTGAAGTAGACGCGGCAGCGTTAATAAAGAAGCTCGCGCACGCACGTTTTGCGGCATCCGGCGGCACCGCGAGGCGACCCTGCAGCCAGGCCTGACACCTCCAGGCGGTTGTGGGCAGCTATATTGTTGTGTCTTCAGCGGAAAATTCGTTTGCATTTCGGGCTAAACTCGGTTATTCTCGATTCCGACGTGTTGGAGCACGCTTCAGCCATGAACCTGATATTGCTGTCCGCCACAAGCATATTTGTTTTCCTTGGGATAGCGTTTTTGGTGCTATTCCGGAAGTTATCGTCCGGCAGCCGGAAACCGGTGCTCGGCGACCTGGAGAACCTATTTGCGCCTTCACGGTACAAGCCCATGGACCGGTTGCTGGAGCCGGCCGAAAGCCGCTTCCTGGCATCGCATCCGGGGTGCAACCGCGGTATGGTACGCCGCTTCCGCGCCAATCGCGTTAGTATTTTCCGCGGCTATGCGCGTTGTCTGGGACATGACTTCACACGCGTGTCCAATGCGCTGAAGATGTTCATGGTTCAGGCTTCAGTTGACCGCTCCGCTTTGGCGGGCCTGCTGCTCAAACAGCGGCTGCTGTTCGGCATGAACATGATGTCGCTCGAGTTTCACTTGGTTCTCCACAGTTTTGGCTGGAGCGCGCCCAAAGCCGATGTTCGCAATCTGGTGGAAGCTCTCGATGCCTTGAGCGCCCAGTTGCGCGTTTTGGCGCTGACGGCACAGCCGTCGGCTTCCGCGGCATAACCGGTTTATTATCCCCAGGGGACAGGCGCCTAACGTCTGTCCCGCTCCTCTCTTTTTCCCTTTAAAGACGCTTTAAGGTTTCTTTGGCTTCGCCAAGGCGTGGAAATGTTTTTTCCGCTGCGCGAAACTCTCGCGTGTGTACTCTCCGCCGCACGCCATGGTGGTCTACCGGATAGCGCAGGTGCAGCATTTCGTGGAACACAACGTATTCCAGGGCGACAAAGGGAATCTTGGGCGTATCGAAAATCCGGCTGATGATGATGGCGTTGTGCGAGGGATCGAAATGCCCCAGCATGGAGCGCGAGGCCCGGCGGCTCCACCCGAGCAGGGGACGGCCCAGCAGTCCGTTGAAAAAGCTTGCGTTCAGGTCTTCGAAAATCCGCTCCAGATTGTAGTGGGCGCCGGCGGGGCCGGAGACGAATTTGCGCCCGCGAATCTGCCGGATGAGGTGCATTTGGCGGCGCATATCCCGGCGGTTGAGATAGAGGCGGTAGCGGTGCGCGTAGACGCGGGGAACCGGACGTCGAAACAGCTTGCCCAACAGGATGTAGGCGAGCGCTTCCGTCACAGGGGCGGGAGCGCCCTCGAGCAGGTCGGTCACACGGACGTGAATGCCCTTCTCCGTCAAGCGGATGAAGCTATCGGCATTGGCGAAGGGGCAGAAGTCGACGTGAATTGCCGGCGGTTGCGATCGCGGCTTCAGTTCACGGAATACGCGCGCGTACATCTCCGCGGGCGTCTCGAAGAACAGCGTGCTCTGCAATCCGGAAATGGAATCTGTCGCAAGGATCTCCCGATGCGCTTGCATTTCCCTCGAATTTAACATATCAAGGTCATTTGCAACTTCTTTCACCCGCGAGGCTCGGTGCGTAAAGTCAAAATCACGGCATTGGGATGCTATGTGCCCCAACGCGTGCTCACTAACGACGACCTGGAGAAAATGGTCGAGACCAACAATCAGTGGATTCTGGAACGCACCGGAATTTCCGAGCGTCACATTGCCGATCCCGGCATGGCCACCTCCGACCTGGCGGTGGAGGCCGCGCACCGGGCGCTCGAGGAGCGCGGGCTCGATCCCGCCGAGTTGAATGCCATTTTGGTGTGCACGGTCACGCCGGACATGTTGTTTCCGTCGACGGCGTGTCTGGTACAGCACCGGATCGGCGCCACGCGCGCCTGGGGCTTCGACCTGGTGGCGGCCTGTTCGGGTTTCGTGTACGGCTTAACCACGGCGGCCCACCTGGTGGCTGCGGGCACGCACGAAAAAGTGATGGTGATCGGCGCCGATACCATGAGCCGCATCATCGATTACACCGACCGCAGCACTTGCATCCTGTTCGGCGATGGCGCGGGGGCCATGCTGATCGAGCCCGTGGGGGCGGATGAAGATCAGCGACTCGGGTTCCTGGATTTTATCGGCGAGATCGATGGGTCGGGCGGCGACTATCTGAAGATGCCGGCCGGCGGGAGCCGCATGCCCGCGTCCGTCGAGACCGTGGAGCGACGATTGCATTATGTGCATCAGGATGGGCAGCAGGTGTTCAAGTACGCGGTCAGGAAGATGTATGAAGTCTGCAGCGGCCTGCTGGCTCGGAACGGACTTTCGCCGAAAGACGTGGATTTGTTGATCCCGCACCAGGCGAACCGCCGCATCATCACCGCCACGGCGGAACGGCTGGGTCTGGCATGCGACAAGGTGATTATCAATATCGACCGGTACGGGAACACCACGGCGGGGACCATTCCGCTGGCCACGCGCGATGCGATCCAGAGCGGCCGGCTGAAGAAAGGCGATCTGGTGCTGTTCGCAGCGGTAGGCGCGGGGTACACGGTAGGCGCGAGCTTGTGGCGCTGGGGGTACTGACGCAGGGCAGGCGTTTTCGCGACCGCGTTGGCTCAGGGCTCGTGTCAATAGTGGAGACCCCGGAATGAGTGGAGACCCCGGAATGATCGCCCTCTTAGGAGCCTGTTGAAAACGCGAAGGTACCGCTTCCTGACGGTCGCGGCTCGGAATGCGGTTGTTGAATTCAGAGCTGTTGGTGAGCCGCGCGCGTGAGCAAGCGGTGTCCGAAACACTTTTTCAACAAACACTTACTGCGCCGTCGCGGACACGGGCGGGGATTGGGCGCTTTCGTTGCCGGCCTGGTCGAAGGCGGTTACGGCATAACGGTAGCTTTTCCCTGGCTCGATTTTACGATCGCTATAGCTGGGCGCCTCCCGCGTTTCGGCACGTTTCTCGAACGGGCCAGTGCCCTGCGCGCGGTAAATCCGATAGCCGGCGAGGTCCGGAGCGGTGTCGCGATCCCAAACTAGCTCAATACTGCCGGTCGAAACCACGGCCGCCAGGCCGGTTGGCACGGCCGGTGGGAATCTGTCTTCCGGGGTAATCTCCACCTCGGCCGAACGCTCGCTTGTGGCGCGGATGTCGCCACCGGTGCGAAAGGCCTCGACCGAGTAGCGGTAGGTGGTTCCGTAGTCGGTGGCCGGGTCCGTATATTCCGTGCCATCGCTTTCGTGAAGCGCGGTTGGGGCCCCATCTTGGCCAACCTGCCTGTAGATGCGGTAATGGGGCGCCGAGCCGTTCCAGGTAAGCCGGACACCTTCAGGCACGGTTTTGGCCTTAAGATCCACTGGCGAACGAAGAGGCTCAACCACCGCTAAGGTGACCAGATTCGACCAGCCAGCCGCACGGCCGTTCCCGCCGGATACCTTCACACCGACCAGGACGTCCTTGCCAATCCACCCCGCACCGGGGACAGAGTACTTTACAGCGGTCTGGCCGAGGGGGACATCGTAGAGGAGCTTATCACCCGCATCCCAGTCTTCGGCCTGCAATGGCGTGCCGGCCGGCCCGACCCGGAGTTCGACGGTGACCGGCTTGCGGATGTCGAGATGATCGGTGGTACGCGACGGAAGCGTGAACTGCGCCACGATCTGCGCGCCTTGCTGGGTGGCGGACAAATCCGCGACGCGCTGCGGAATATGCAGCGCCGGCGGCAGCGGTTCGCCGATGTATCCGCAACCGAACGAAAGGAGCGCTGCAGCCACCAGGAACAAATAACGCAGCATCAGTCTACAGCGCGCGGCAAGAAACGGACTGGGAAGCAGACACGCTCATTAGGCTAACATGAGGGCCGCGGAAAGGTGCGTCACTGCGCCAGAACAGGCTCACGGGCAAAAACTTCAACGCGGTTCCGGCCATGGTGTTTCGCCGCATATAAGGCGTCGTCGGCTTCGCGAATTAACCTGGAACCATCGTAGCCCGCATCCCCCGACGAGGCTGTGACCCCGAGGCTGCAGGTCACGTTGAGCACGCCTTCAGAAATCTGGAAGGGCGTCGCAGCCATGGTGAAACGGATGTCTTCGGCGCGCAGGGTTGCGCCAGCCAGATCGCATCCGGGCAGCACGATGAGAAATTCCTCGCCGCCATAGCGGCAGGGTGCGTCATAGGGGCGGACGCAAGCGGCCATCCTGCGGGCAGCCTCGCGCAGCACAGCGTCACCCGCCGAGTGCCCGAGCGTGTCATTGACCCGCTTGAAGTAATCGAGATCGGCCATCACAACAGAAAGCGTGGCGGATTCGCGGTGGGCGCGTTTCAGTTCCCGCGTGAGAATGTCAGACATGGCGTTGCGGTTCCAAAACCCGGTGAGCGGATCGCGAGTCGCCTGGAGGCGCAAGTTCTCGCGGGCATGCACCAGTTCTTCCTGCAGGTCGATAATCCTCCGCCCGGCGCGCAGCCGGACACGCAACTCGTGGCTATCGACCGGTTTTCGCAGGTAATCGTCGGCGCCGGATTCCATTCCTTCCACGAGCTCTTCCGCAGTGTCTTTGGCTGTCAGCAGCAGGATGTAGATGTAAGGCTCGCGGCTCTGTTCGCGCAAGCGTCGGCAGACTTCCGGGCCGTCGAGTCCCGGCATCATCCAGTCGAGAACCGCAAGCCGTGGGGGATCAGCAGCTTGCAGTATCTCCAAAGCTTCGATCCCGGTGACCGCGGTGACCACATCGTAGCCCCACTTCTTGAGCATCCGCTCGAGAGCCTGGCGAAACCCCGCGTTGTCTTCGGCGATGAGCGCTTTCAAACGTGTTACTCCCGTCGGCGGTTGGCAGCCGTCTTGCTTTATATCGGCGGAAGTTTTCGTTTCGTTTAGGAGCTTGTTGCAAAACTCGAAGCAACCGCTTCCTGACGGTCGCGGCTCAGAATACACTTGTCGAATTCAGGACAGTTGCTGAGCCGCGCGCATGAGCAAGCGGTGCCCGAAACACTTTTCAACACGCTCTTAAG
>JBGPKX010000131.1:0-14268 GCA_041486185.1 Bryobacteraceae bacterium
ACGGAATGCCAGGAAATCGGACCCGATCACGTCCAGGCGATTCTGAAAACGCTGGCGGCGAACGCAGATTACGTGGTGGTAGATCTGCCGCCTTCGTTGTCGCAAGCGAACCGCGCCGCTGTGGCGAATTCCGGTATCCTGGCACTGGTGGTCGAACGGGATCCGGTGTGCGTGCAATCTGCCGTACGAATGTCGCGAGCCATGGAATCCTGGAGCGCGCCGCCGCCCACCGGGGCGGTGGTTGTGAGCCGGGCTCCCCTGCATTTTCCTATGTCGGTGGCCGAGATCGACAAGCAACTTGGAAGCCCCTCGTTGGGAGCCATTCCTTCGGAGGCGGACCTTTGCCAGAGCGCGCAGAACGCCAGCACGCCTCTAGTGACGTTTGCGCCCGAGAGCTCTGTCGCCGAGAGCCTGATAGCTCTGGCGGAAAGACTCTCGTCCAGTCGGCAGTGGCCAGCCGGAGCAGTCTGAAGAGGCTGGGAAAAGACCCTTCGCGAGCGGCGTTACCAGAAACCAAGCAACTGCTCCATGGCGGAATCAACCAGATTCCAGAGATCGAGGAGAGAACTTCCGGGACGGACTGCGCCTGCTTGCAGAATCTTGACGCCCGGAATTTCCGCAACGGGTGCCGTGTTTCGGAAGTGGCTTACGCCTGCAGGATGCTGCGCATCACGACAAAGAGCCGCAGGCTCCCGCAAACGGCGCCTGATCCTGCGCTACAACAGGAACCCAACGGTCGCGGGGTGTAAAGGGACATCTGAATCGGCGGTATCCCCCGAATCGGCAGGCGGTCTTAGTCGTAAACAACTTCCACGCGGTCGAGGTAATCCGCCAGCGCCGAGATCTGCCGCCGAATCTCGTCGCCGTCGGAGCGCCTGGCGGCTTCTTCGATGGAGTCACCGATCACGCTGATCTCATTGAAGCCATAGCCTCCGCCGGACCCCTTCAGATCGTGACCGATAAACCGGATCTTGGCGTAATCTTTCTGACGGAGTGCGCCGGACAGGCTCCGCAGGTCGCGGCGCGTCATATTCAGAAACAGTGGGACGGCATCTTCGATTCCGTTCGTGGGACGTACGCGGATCTTTTCCATAGGCACGGCGGGCTGCGCTGAATTTTGGCGGCAGGCGTACTTCCGGATGGCTGCCAGCAGATCCGACTTGCGGATCGGTTTGATCAAGTGCGCGTTGCAGCCCGCTGCCAGACTTTTCTCTTCTTCTTCCGTGCAGTCGTGCGCGGTTAGCGCCAGGATGGGAGTCGGTGACTTTTGATGCTCCGCTTCCCAGGCACGCATGTTTCGCGTGGCGGTGTAACCATCCATGGCGGGCATCTCCACATCCATGAGTACCAGATCGTATTTGTCTGCTTGAAATTTCTCCAAGGCCATGGCGCCGTTCGGGGCGGTATGGACATCGAACGACGGATCTTTCAAGTACGCCTGGATCAAAATCAGGTTGCCGTGGGAATCTTCAGCTACGAGAATCCTCATGATCACTCCGCAACTCCCGACGCGTTGCAGCCGCGCCGCTGTTCGGCTCTCAAACCGAGGCTACTACTGGCCGAGGCCAGCACACAGACAGCCGCCCGAGCAGCGCTGACTGCGGATGCGTCGGGCGCGCCGGGCTTCACAGAGCCCGCGCCGGCCCGCAGCAATCAGGCTGGCCGGCAGCGACCGGCCTCCGGGGAGTCATCGCGGCCACGCCGAGTTGATGGTGACCCTGCTTGGCTGACAACAAAATGGCGTCTACGGATTCATCGGCGGGAATCGAGCATTTCCTTAGGGTGAGCGGATGCGGGGACCCAGCCGCCATCGTTAGCGCAAGTCCAGCGCCATCAGCGTGCTGCGGTCGCGGACATAAAGGTGGCCGGCGGCCAGCGACGGTACGGTCCACGCATTACTGCGCATCAGGGTGGCGCGCGACAGCACCTTGAGACCCTGCGGCAAGAAGTCGGCCAGCGCGAGGGTGCCGTCTTCATCCAGGACGATGAACTTCCCGTCCGCATAGACAAAGTTAGCCTTGGGGAAACTGCGGTCCTGCCACGCAATTTTGCCGGTCTTGACATCCACGGCGGTGAGTGGCGCCGGACCGAAATCCCCGCTCGATCCGTAAACAAAGTCGCCTACCCTCACCACGGTTGAGAAATGCACGCGCATGCGGTTGCTCGACCAGACCTCGGAGGGCACGGTCCTGCCATTGGCGCGCGAAAGCCGGATGACGCAGCTTCCGCCGTTGTAAGCCGAGGAAATGAAGAGCAGATTGCCTTCGCCCCAGACGGGTGTGCTGATGTTCAAGCCCCAGCTGGTGCTGTGCGGATAAGTCCAGAGAACCCAGCCGTTGGTTGGGTCGATGCCCACCACGTCATCGCTCATCGGCGCCACAAGCTGGTCCTGGCCATCCACGTTGATCAGGATGGGCGTGGCAGGGGCATTGGCGAAGTTTTGTACGGTCCGCCAGGCGAGGGACCCAGTCTTCTGGTCGAACGCCAAAAACGAATGGCCCTCGCCGCCGACCTTCATGATCACCGTGTTCTCGTAAGCGATCGGACTTGGCGCGTAGCCGCGGTCGAAGAAAGTGCCGTGAAACTCCCCGTAGAGATTGTGCGACCAAAGGACTTTGCCGGTTTTCTTGTCCAGGCAAACCAGATTCCCCAGGATACCTATGGCGTAGACCCCGTTTTCAGTCACCAGCGGCGTGGCGTGCGGGCCGGACCCGTTCTCCATCCCCATGCCCGGCCGGAACCGCGCGTCGTAGCGATATTCCCAAATGGTCTTGCCGGTGGCGGCGTCGGCAGCCAGTACGACCTCGTCGTTGCCAGTGCGATACATCGTGTAAAGCGTGTTGCCATCCACTGAAATGGCGGAGTATCCGTCGCCCAGCGGCCGGCTCCACAGCTTTTTGGGACCGGCCGCCGGCCAGGAACCGGCCAGACCTTTGGCATCGGATTTGAAATCCCCATGCGGGCCGCCCCATTGGGGCCACTCGAGCGACCCGGCGCAGCACAGGGCCGTAAAACTCAATAAGGCGAAACCGCAGCGAATCATCCCGTGGACCTCCCGTAGTCCTGACCTTAATAGCATGCGCGCTGCCGGCGAAACTAGCGCGTTAGTCATGCTCACATGACGGACACCGGCCGGAAAGGTTTTGTTCCGGTGAATAACGCGATAGAATCGAGCACCGGGAGGAGCCTATGCCAACTGCTGCCGCGCGGGCCCCTGAAACGCAGATCACGTCCACGATTCGTCCCGAAGCCGGAGAGCGCCTGGTATCGCTCGATGCATTCCGGGGCTTCATCATGTTTTGGATCGTGGGCGGCGGCGCATTGATGGCCGGACTGCGGAACCTGGGCCATAATCCAGTGACCGACGCCATCGTGTATCAGCTCAACCACACGCCCTGGCAGGGCTTGCGCTTTTACGACATCATCTGGCCGTCGTTCATGCTGATGGTGGGGATGGCGGTGCCGTTCTCGCTGGCCAAAGCGAAGCTCACCCAGACGCAGTCACAAATGTTACGCAAGGCGCTCACGCGCGCGACGGTGCTGTTTCTGCTGGGATCTTTGCGCGAATCGGTATCGCTCAATTCGCCTTACTGGGTGGAGCTGAGCAGCGCGCTCCAGCCCATCGCCATCGCCTACCTGGCGGCCTTTTTCCTCGCCAAGGCGCCAATCAAGGTACAGGCCGCGGTGGGCGGGCTGATTCTCGCGGGCTATGCGGCGCTACTGGCCTTCGTGCCAGCGCCGGGGGTACCGGCCGGGAGCTACGCCAAGGGCGCCAACCTGGTGCTGGCTGTGGACCTCGCCGTACTGGGGCGCGCGCATCCTGATGGCTGGGGGACGGTAATCTGCACGATTCCGACGATTGCGACCACGATTTTGGGGTTGATCCTGGGTGAGCTGCTCATGAGCGCTCGGCCGAAGTCCGCGAAGCTACGCATCATCGCGATTGTCGGCGCAGTCGGGGTGGTGCTGGGCGTCGCGCTCGATCCGGTGATTCCGGTGGTCATGAAGCTGTGGACCACTTCGTACGGCATATTGACCGCCGGCTGGGCCTGCTTGATGTTTGCGCTGTTCTACTGGGTGATCGATGTAGCTGGTTTCCGGCGCTGGGCGTTTCCGTTTGTGGTGATCGGCATGAATGCCGTTGCCGTTTACATGGCCGGCACGCTTTTTCCGCTGAACCATATTGTCGGGATCTTCACTCGGGGGGTCGGGGCGAATCTTGAAGTGCTGGTGCGCGCGATTCTCGTGCTCACCGTCGAGTGGGGAATCCTATACTGGATGTACCGCCGGAAGATTTTCCTCCGGGCTTGAAAGGAAGGAATCCATGCATCGCCGGACATTTCTCGCTGGGGCTGCGGCGTCCGCAGGTGCGGCCGGAAACACATCCAGGCTGGCGGTTGAGGGTGGCAAGCCAGTCCGTGAAGCGCCGCTGAAGGCTGACTTCTTCGGAACCTCGGTCTATGGCGAAGAAGAGACTCGCGAACTAACCGACGTGGTGAAGACGCGGCGGCCCTTTCGCTGGTACGGGCCGGGCCACGAGCCGCCACCGAAAGTCGCGGCGTTCGAGAAAGAGTTCGCGCGGCGCATGCAAACGCGCTATGCACTGGCGGTTACCTCGGGATCGGCGGCGCTGCAGGTAGCGGTCGCGGCCTGCGAGATCGGTCCCGGCGATGAAGTGATTCTGCCCGCGTGGACATGGCACTCCTGTTTCAATGCCATCGTGCTGGCGGGCGCGCTGCCGGTGTTCGCGGAGATCGACGAATCGTTCAACATCGACCCTGGCGACATCGAAAGCAAGATCACGCCGCAGACCAAGCTGATCATGGCGGTGCATTTACAGGGCAACCCGGCCGCCATGGACCGCGTGCTGGAGATCGCCAAGCGCCATCGCATCCGTGTGCTGGAGGATTGCGCGCAAGCGCTGGGCGCCACCTACAAAGGGCGGCCGGTGGGATCGATGGGGGATATCGGTATCTACAGCACGCAGATCAACAAGACGATTACGTCGGGCGAGGGTGGGGCTGTCGTGACGAACGATCCGGTAATGTTCGAGCGCGCCAGCCGTTATCACGACCTCGGTGGCCTGCGCCCGCTGCACGAGCACCAGGTAGGAAGCGCGAAACTCGACTGGTTCACCGGCAGTCAGTTTCGCATGAGCGAATTTACCGGCGGCGTGCTGGTGGCGCAGTTGGGGAAGCTCGACCGCATTGTGGATTCGGTTCGCGCCAGTGCGCGCCGCGTGTACGACGGGATTCGCGACCTGCCGGGCATCAAGCTGCGCGGCCTGCCCGATCCGGAGGGCGAATTGGGATCGGCGGTCTTTCTGGGCTTTGAGACGAAGGCGCAGTGCGAGCGGTTCCGGGCGGCGATGAAAGCGGAGAACGTTCCGGCATCCTTGCCCGGCGGGTCGGCGATTCTGCCGATCGCGCCGCATGTGGAGCACAAGCGTACCGTGCATCCGGCCTGGCCCTCGTTCACATCCGAGCGCGGGCGCGCTATTCGTTACGGGGCCGAGTGCTGTCCGCGTACCCTCGATATTCTCAGCCGCTTTGCCGGGGTATCGCTCGATCCTACGTTTACGCACGGTGACACGGATGACATCGTGGCGGCCATTCGCAAAGTGTACCCGCAGGTCGTGCGCGGCTAGCGGGCTTCTAGCTGTTTGATCTGAACCTCGCACCACGAACGGAATGGCAGCCGGCGATCAGCAGCCTCGCGCTCGTACTCCTTCAGGTCGCGTAAGATGCCCTGCCTGGAACCCTTCAGGCCAACTTGGATCCGGCTCTCGACCGAGGCAGCGGTTGCGGGCGGCAGGCCGGAAAACCAGTTGACCACGGACTCCAGCATCGCGGAATCTACCTTTTCCAACAAGGCGTTGACGCGCGACCGCACGGCGGCGATGTTGGCGGCGCCGTCTTGCTGCTCGCCCTCCAGAATGTCCCGAAAAATGGCCGCAATACGCTTCCGTTGCGCCGATCGTCCGGCGATGTCGCCTTCTATCTCGGCCACTCTCTGGGGCGATCCTTCGAACGACCCATCCGCAAACACGACCGCATCGATGACGATAGACGGCGCGGCCGCCGGATCCGCGGGGACCGTGCCGAATATGACCTGCTGGAGCGCACCCACTGCGATCGCCGGGGCGCCTTGCGTGGTCATGGTGCTCGATCCGTCCTTTCTTGTGGCCCCGATGGAGACGGCGGTGATATCTTTTGTTGACAGATTTCGAAGCGAGAGCTTGTAAGACGTCCGGTCCTGGTCCACCGCTTCGACTTTGATCGAAGGCGCGTTGTTGATGATCTGCGGAGCCGCGGAGGCCGGCGGTTTGTTGCTTACCAGCCGCACGGGCAACGGTTCCAGACCGAATTTTGACAGGCCTTCCAGCACCGCCAACTCACCGAATCGCAGAAAATAAACCCCGGCGCTCTCTTGCGGCACTCCTTCGAGCGAACGCGGCGTGTCATTTTCATCGAAGGGGCCAAGCACGACGAACGGCTCCAGGCGCACGCGATCGCCTTCCAGACGGTATGCGATCTTTAGCCCAGTCGCCTGCGGACGAGACTTGTCGCTGCGGTCCCATCCCGGTTGCCACTGGACCTGGTGAAAGATGAGAGTGCTGTCACCCTCTTGTTCGAAGACCTGCGCATAGGATGGCGAGCCCTGGGGGATCGCCCCAAGTCGGCGTCTCGATCGCCCAGTCACGCGCAGGCGCGGCGGCCTGCTGACCAGACAACAACTCTGCCGAAACCAGCAAAGCGGCCGGCAATCTAAATCGGCTGACCATCGCGCCTGATTCTACCCTCCCCGGCGACCGGTGTATACTGCCCGCTACCGGAGAAACAACATGACTTGGCGCGCGCCCGCCTGCTTTGCCGCAACTCTCACTCTCACTATTTTCGCCGCACTTTCCGAAGATCCGCCGGCGCCAAGCGTGGACCGCGTGGGGCTTCCGAAGAATTACCAGGCTGCGTTTCGACAGCTCCGCTGGTCAGAAAATGTCGACGCCAAGACGGTCATCGTGGTTTATGGAAACAACCCGGCGGCTTCCAGGAAGGGCGGCGGCTACCCATATGGATCCGTCATCGTCATGGAGACGTGGGGCACGCTGCAGGACGCGGCGAAGAAGGTGCCGTTGGATAACGCGGGTCATTTCCGCAAAGACCAGCTCACCGGACTGCATGTCATGCGCAAGGAGCGTGGTTTCGGCCAAGCCTATCGTGAGAATCGAACCGGGGAGTGGGAGTACGCGGAGTACCGGCCCGATGGCAGCTATATCACGCCGCCGGCGGCTTCCGCCAAGTGCGCCAGCTGCCATCTGAAGGCCGGCCCGGCGAAGGATTTCGTGTTCGGCGGCAAGAAGTCCTAGAGACAGCAGTATTGTCACGCAGGTTGGTCAAAGCATTGTGATTTTTGGCGTGCTGGCGAGGATTCACGCGTTTGTCGATCTGGGCCGCCCGGCTGTATACGCTGCGGATGGTTCAGGCTCCGAGCCGGTCGACGCGAACGGTTGGCCCACGTCGGACGCACCGACTGTGTTCTTCGATATTCGCCTGATCCCCGCGTGGCGCCGCCTATCGACGATCCATCGAAGGTCCCGATTGGAGTCGCACCTACTTTGCCGGCGCGTGGAAAAAGCCGCAGGTCTTCCGCAGAAAGCCGCAGCAGCCCGGCGCTACATTGCTGTAGCCTGAATTCTCTTGAGTTTACTCGGAGCGCAGCGCGGGGATCAGCGGCAAACGGATCATCCACAGGGTCGAGACGGAAGCTGCGGCGAGTCCAGTGGCGAGAACGATGGCCAGCCAACCGGCCATCGATGCAGCCGCCACGTGTCCACCGCGCGATACGATCGCCGGAATGATGGCCACCAGGGCGCACGCCGCACCGATGGCGAGCCCGCCCACGAGCACCAGCGCGCTCTCCGCAAGGATCATGGCCGACAGGTGCAAACGCCGGTAGCCGACGGCCGCCAACAGAGCCAGCTCGCGGCGGCGCTCCAGCACATTGCGCGCTAACACTGCCGCAAGCCCCACGGTCCCGAGCAGCAGGCCGAGCGCGCCGAGCGTCTGAAACGTGGAAATGTATGTGTTCTCGACACGATGGTAGCTGGCGAGGCGCCCGGCGGTCGAAGTTACGTCGAAACCGTAATCCGACAGGGCGGTCTCGAGCAAACCGGTGACCTCCTCTGCTTTGTGCGGCGGAGGCTCGATCAGAAAAAAGCGATAACCGGGCTGATCGGGAAAAGCGCGGACAAAATTCTTTTCGGAGATCAGCAACTCGCCTTGAAAGATGCTGTCCGCGAGCGCGGCAACCAGGCGTAGCCGGATGGGGTGGCCGCTCGCGGCATCGATTACGACGTCTTCGCCCAACTTGCGGTGCAGCACGTAGGAGATTGAGTTCGCGTCGGCGATGGCGGAGATGGCACCGTCGCTCAACGGCAAGTCGAGCAGCAGCCAGGGATTGCGCTTGTGCTCGGCAGTCGCGGCGAGCGAATCTTGAAACGCGAATCGGGCGCGAGACGGGAAGTCGCCCACGGGAGCCAGAATACGTGGATTGCGCGGCTGGTAGAGGTTGAGGCAACTGGCATCATCACCGGGGCGCAACCTGAAAGGAGTAAAGCGCACATCGCGCAGCGCGCGATCGGTGAGATTCAGGGCTTCCCTGCCCGGAGCGGTATTGGGATCGTGAATCACGGGCAGCAGCGACTCCGCCATCAGCGCGAAGCCGCCAGTGCCCGATTTGGGATCGAGCGGCGGCCTCTCCTCGCGGCGGAAAGCATCCACCGCAATGATGAGAAACGTAGAGGCGGCGATGAGAGCGGCACACAAAATGCTGCGGCCCGGGCGCCATGCAGTGTTGCGGAAGCCCAGCGCCGCAATTCCGTGGAGCTCTTCCGTGCTACGCCGGCCGAGCCAGGCACGCGCTTCGAATAATGCCGCTGCCAGAAGCAGTGTGCCTCCGCCGAAGAAACTACCCGCGGCGCCGATCCAACGTGCCACCGCAATCAGCGAAACACCGGTCGCGGCGCACGCTAAGCCCAACCATGCGGGCGCTTTACGCTCCATGCGACCGGCAGCCATCAACCCGCGCGGCGTGACTGATCGCAGGCCACGCAACGTCCACCAAATGCAAAGGAGCGCCGTGACCAGCCCGCCGAGCGATCCGATCGCCAGCGCCGACCAAGTGACGTGCAGCGAAAGCAGCTTCGTCCCCACGGCGCCCGACCAGCGCGTCCGCAGGCCCAGCACCATCAGCGCGCCATAGCCGGCTGCGCCGCCAATTCCCGCGACACAGCCGGCCGACGCCAGCACGGCGCCTTCAAGCAGAAATAGATTGCGTATGGTCGCATCCGGAAAACCGACAGCGCGTAGCATGCCGATCTCACGAAGCCGCTGTTCGATGCTGAGCCGGAAAAAAAGCGCCGCCAGCAATAGCGCCGCAGCCATCAGGAAGAAGCTGAAGTAGACGAAGTACTCGCCAAAGTCGGTCGCGCCCTGCGATGCCTGGAGCGCCTGCGTGCGCGCCGGGTCGACGGCGAAGCCCACAGCGGTGGGATCGAGCGCGGCGTGGAGATGCTCCGCGAAGCTGTCAGCGGCGCCGTGCAGCCGGATGGAGGTCAGCTTGCCGAAACGCGAGCCCCACAATTTCTGTCCGGCCGCGAGTGGCAGAAATGCCTTCGGCGTGGTGCGGTATTTCTTCCAGTATTCTTCATCGCGCGGCCGCACGCGTTTCAGGTCGATCGGGAACGGCGGGTCCCAATCATGCAGGCTGTTGGAATCGGTGATACCCGGATAATCCGGCGCAAGATTGCGGTCCGCGGCTGCGCCGGCCAGGGGCAGAATGCCCGCCAATTCGAACTGTGCGGATTCGGTGTGCAGTTGGCCGTCGCCTTTCCAGATGTAGTAATCGAGCGCCACGATGTCGCCTGGCTTCGCGGCGAGTTCCCTGGCCGCCCAATCGTTGAGCAGGATGCCGGAGCGTTGACCCGCGGGGAAGAAATGATCATCGGCACTGACCAGGGAGTATGGAATCTCGCGCGGGCCGACGCGAATCGTGTTTGCGAGGTAGGTGTAAATCGGCTCGGTGCGCACGCCCAGATCTCGCGCGGTGGTGAAGGCCGTTGTGGCGAGATTGTCGTTCAGAACGTCGCTGGCGGATTCCAACGAAACGCCGCGGCGCGGGTCGAGCGGCCGGAGCGTGAGTCCTAAGTCTGCGAGCGAGTATCGCTCGCGCAGCAGTTTCGCGATGGGTGCGGCAGCGGACTCACCCGCGATAAGGATCGCGTTCACCTTTCCCGCCTGTCCCAGATCGCGCGTGAGTTTGTGAAGAGGCACGAAGATGGCGCGCACCAGGCCTTGTTTCGGGCGTAGCGAAAACTCGCCGAGCGCGGACGCCGGGAGCGCCTCATGCGCGGTGAAACGCAGGGTGCGGCCCACGTCTTCTTTACGGCTGTGCAGCGATTCCAGAGGGATCACAGACGGCTTTTTCACGCGCAGTAAGACGATATCGCCCGGCTTGCTACCCAACTCCTCCGCGAGCGCTGCGCTCATCGCTGGCAATTCGGGCGATGCTACACCGTGGAAATGCCAGAAGCGCTCGTCCACGCCGTAGACCTGCACATGCGAGGCGCGGTGGCCGTTGGCCTCGTGCGAAACCAGTCCTTCGAAAACGACGAGCGGGCACGTGGCAAATCGCTGGCCACGTGCCAGTTCATCAGCCAAACTCTCGCGAAAGAAATTGGCGGCGGAAATGACGGTATCGGTCCGGCCCAGCCGGCTGAGCACCAGGCCGCGCAGGCTGGCGCGCACTGAATCCCCTACCACCAGCGCGCCGGAAAGCACCGCAACCGCCGTGGCGACGCCCAACACCACCGCGATGTTGGTCCGCCAGTAGTGCGTGAGGTTTCGGCGAACCAGCGTGGCCGTGCGCATTAGTAGATGGCCCAGCAACCGGGCGTGATCAATTCCCCAAGGTGGCCGTCGGGATCGCGAAAATAAATGCTTCGCCCTCCACGCGGCCAGGCGACCCGGCTTTCGATCTGGACGCCGTTTTCCAGCAGGCGCTGCTCCCAGGCGGGCAGTTCCTCCGCCGGAACCGAGAAGGCGAAGTGCATTTGCCCGGCGCCATCGTGCGGCGGGAGCACACCGCCGGACAGCGGCATCGGATTGAGCGTGCCGCCCTTCTTGAAGATCAGGAAAACCTGGCGGCCGGCGACGCTCAGTGCACAAAAACGGTCGTCGCCTTCGAGTTGCTTGAAACCGAAGACGCGGCGGTAGAATTCAGCGGAGCGCGGCACGTCGTCGACGTAGATGGCGCTTTCCAGAACTCCCGTGACGTTCATACTTTACTAAGATGCTGGTCGACGAGTTCCAGCCGCAAAGGAAACTTTGCCGCCAGCTCCGGGTTGTGGGTGACGACGATCAGGATGGTCTGCTGGCTTCGGTGCAGATCGAGGAGCATCGAGGCGACGGTTTCGGCTGAAGAGCGGTCGAGATTGCCGGTAGGCTCGTCGCACAGCAACAGCAACGGGTCACGGATGAGAGCGCGCGCGATGGCCACGCGTTGTTGCTCGCCGCCCGAAAGTTCAGCGGGACGATGATCGATGCGCTCCTCGAGGCCTACCTTTGCCAGCAGGATGCGCGCGCGATCGGCGTCGCCGTTGCGCGACTCCGCCACCAGCGTCGGCACCAGGACATTTTCCAGCACGGAACATTGTGGCAGCAGGCAGTGGTCTTGAAACACGAACCCGACCTGTTTGTTGCGGAATGCGGCGAGTTGTTTCTCTGGCAGGCTGAAGGGATTGCGCCCGTCCAGTGTTACCGTGCCCGATGTCGGGGGTTCGAGCGCGCCGAGGATGTAAAGCAAGGTACTCTTGCCGCTGCCGGACGGCCCCATGATGGCGACCGCATCGCCGCGCGAAAAGGACAGCGAGATATCGCGAAGAATATCGAGCGGTCCGCGCGGCGTGGGATAGCTCTTGCTGAGTCGCGTAATTTCCAGCATTGCGGGTAGCGGAGGCGTCCGGCCGGTCCTCAGCCATGGACAGACAGGAATGTCTGTCCTACTCTACCGTAAACTTCCACTGCTCTCCGGGCCATTTTGGCGGCGCTGTAGTGCTCACGGACGCCTTGCGCACCCCGGCGGCCGAGTTCTTCGGCGTGCGCCTGGTCGCGCCACAGAGAGAAGATGCCTTCGGCCAGGCTGTCCACGCTGCCCGGCTCGACCAGTATTCCGCCGCCCGTCTTTTCGATCATTTCGGGGAACACGCCGTGGCGTGGCTCGACCAGCGGTACTTCATTGGCCATGGCTTCGAGCGCGTAAATTCCTTTCGGCTCGGCATACGAACCAGGCACGGAGAGCACGCTGAGACTGCGCAGAAAATCGATCTTGTGGACGCGGTCGAGCACGCCGCGGTAGCGAAACTCGTCACCCAGGCCCCACTGTTTCATCTGGCGCTCGACGCCGCGCAAATAGCCGCGATGCTCCGGCGCGATGTAGCCGGCCACTTCCATGGTGGCGCCGGAGAAATCAGTCTCGCGGCGCAGCGTGCGGTAGGCTTCGCACAGCATATGCAGACCCTTCTCCGGAACGATGCGGGCAAAATATCCGACGGTGAAACAGTTGGTGCGAAAACGGAAGCCCGTGTCGTAGCCTTTGAGGTTGATGCCGATGGGCACTACGTGCATCTTTCGCTCGGGGATTCCCAGGTAGCGCGACATAAACCCGGCGTAGTACTCGCTCACGGGGATGAACGCGTCCACCGAATCCACCTGCGCGCGTATCAGGTCGAGCACCTGCTTGCGCCACGGCTCGCCCAATCCTTCGAGAAACAGATCTTCGCCCTGAAGCGTGCAGCAGACAGGGCGGCCCAGCGCCTCTTTGAGCGGACGGGCGAGCGAGATCAGCAGGGAGTTCGGCAGGCTGACTACATCGGGCAGCGGTTCGCTGCGTAGCCATCGCACGAGCTTGTGAAATTCCTTGCGCTGCGCTCCATCCTCTCCGCGCAGCATGGAAATGGTGAGCTCCCCAAGATGCCGGGGGGTGACGGCGATGGAACCGCGCGATGCGGCCTTCAATACGGGCCACGAGTCCCACAGCCGGTCCAGCCATGCGGGCGTGAAGCGGAACGGGGCCAGGTGCTGCTCGAGATACACGCTGACGCCGCCGAAGAAGACGCGCTTGCGGCTGACGTTGGGCTCGTCGGTGAGGGTCGGCGTGTAGAGCGGGACCAGGGTGACGTCGTGCCCTTGGACGATCAACTCGGCGGCCAGTGCGTTGTCACGCAGACAACTACCGCAGTACATATTCGCGGCGCCGGCGGTGATGGCCAGGATCTTCATGAGACTAAGAGCTACCCCAAAGCCGCAGGCCTTTCGCGCCTGAACGTCGGTAGCGGCAGGCAACAATTGCTGACGCGCGCGGATCGGAAGGTGTCTTGCTGAGCCGCGACCGTGATTGAGCGGTTGTCCTCACGTTGTCCCCGCGGCAAGCCACTAGTACACTCCCTCGACCACTTTCGACTGAAAGCGTGAAAACGGGCGCACGTTGCGCACGCCATCCCAGGGATAGGGGTCACAGGGCGTCTCGCGCTCGGCTTCATCACGCTCGAGGAAACGGGGCATGAAGAACTCGCGCGTCAGCGTGGTCAGGCGGACGCGCCCGGTCTGCCCGTAGCCGACAAGACGCTCCGGGTGATCCGGATCCACAACTTCAGTCACCGCTTTTGGCGCGGGCGGATAGTAGATGACGGCGAAGTTGTCCTCTGGCACGCGCGGCTTGTGCACCGCCAGGCCCATGAGCGTGTTTCCATAAGTCGGCGCGAAGTACACTCCGTCGAGCAATTCTTCTACGGCGAACCGGTGAAACTGCGGCGTCATCTCGGTGCCGCCGCAGAACACGCCCTTGATGCCGACTCTCTTCAGCGAAACCTTTTCGCACAGCGCTTCAAGCAGCTTGGGCGTGGTGAACAGGCACTGGATATTGTCGTGCGCGCGCAGCAGCGTCAGGCTCTGCTCAATGACGTGTTGCTTGTATCGCTCGGCCATATCGATCTGGCCCATCTTGAGGAGCTTGATCACCCAGCGCGGGTCCAGATCCACCATGAAGCAGATGCCGCCGCGATATTGCGCCAGGTGCTCGACGGCCAGCCGAAGCCGCCGCGGGCCAGTGGGACCAATCATGAGCCAGTCCGCGCCGCGTGGGAAGAATTGATCAGGCAATGTTGCGCTGAAAGCTTCGTAATCGGTACGGAAATCGTCAATACTGATCCGC
>JBGPKX010000132.1:0-14200 GCA_041486185.1 Bryobacteraceae bacterium
CCAGTTGTTTGCCGTCCGACCTGTCCGGAACGGGTCAAGCTGTTATAATTTAGGGGTTTAAGCCCCGACAGACACGATATGCCATTAAAGCCCATCGAGGCCAACAAAAGCGCGGAAAAGAAGATTTATCTCTTAAGACCGCGCGGTTTCTGCGCGGGCGTGGTGCGCGCCATTGACGTCGTAAAGATCGCCATTGGCCTGTATGGGCCGCCCGTCTATGTACGTAAAGAGATCGTGCATAACAAGCACGTGGTGGACGAATTGCGGCACGCCGGCGCGATTTTTGTCGAGGAACTGCAGGAAGTCCCGGTGGGAGCGCGCGCTATTTTCAGTGCCCACGGTGTTTCGCCGGAAGTTCGCCGTGAGGCCAAACAGCGGCGCCTTCAGGTGATTGACGCCACCTGTCCTCTGGTGACCAAAGTGCACCTGGAGGCGGTGAAGTTCGCGCGCGACGGTTACACCATCGTTCTAATCGGCCATAAAGATCACGACGAAGTGATCGGCACCCTAGGCGAGGCGCCCGGCCGGACATTTCTGGTTTCTACGGTGGCGGATGTCGACAACCTGGTGGTGCACGATCCCACGCTTGTCTGCTACCTTACGCAGACCACACTGAGTCTGGACGAGACGCGCGACATCGTCATCCGGTTGAAGGAGCGTTTTCCTCGGATTGAGGGGCCGCCCGCTCAGGACATCTGCTATGCCACCGAAAACCGCCAGATGGCCGTGAAAGCCGTGGCTTCATTCTGCGACTTGCTGCTGGTGGTGGGTTCGCAGAATAGCTCGAATTCGAAACGGTTGGTAGAAGTGGGTGCGAACTCGGGCGTCCGCTCGTTTCTGGTGAACGATTGGGACGATGTGGACCAGAATTGGTTGAACGGTGTTAAGAACGTCGCGGTCACCGCGGGGGCGTCAGCGCCGGAGCACCTGGTGAATGAGCTGATGGCTTCGCTAAGAGAGCACGGCTTTCATCAGTTGGAGGAAGTGGAGTTGGTAGAGGAAGACGTGCGGTTTTCGTTGCCTGGTGAGTTGGCGCATGCGGCTTCTGTTTTGACGACAATTTCCACTCGATGAGCCCAACAGTTGAGCGTACAGACAGTCTGGTTCGAGCCATTCCGGCCGCCATGGAGCGGGCCGCCGAGAATCTTTTGTCCCAGCAGGACCCCCGCGGCTACTGGTGTGCCGAGTTAACGGCCGATACTACCCTCGAATCCGATTACATTCTCCTGCAGCTCTGGATGCACCCGCCGCAGAATGGCGTGTGGAATCCGCCCACGATGCCGCTGGTCCAAAAGGCGGCGCAATCCATTCTGGCGCGGCAGCTTCCCGACGGCGGATTTAATATCTATCAGCAAGGTCCGACGGAGATCAGCGCGACCGCGAAAGCTTATTGCGCCCTGAAGCTGGCCGGCCTTGCGGCGGATGATGCGCGCATGGCGCGCGCGCGCGAATGCATTCTGTCGCGAGGCGGGCTGCAGGCGGCTAACAGTTACGTCAAAATCAATCTCAGCCTCTTCAACCTATACCCGCGCGAGCATTGCCCGGCGATTCCTCCCGAGATCATGCTGCTGCCCGGCAACTTCATCTACCAGATGTCCTCGTGGACCCGGGCCATCGTGGTTTCGCTCTCCATCGTGCACGCGCACAACCCGCGGCGCCCGGTGCCGGCGGGGTTCTCGCTCGAGGAGCTATTTCTTCCCGGGGTCCCTCTCTCGTTCTACCGCGATGCGGAAAAGTCCGCCTCGCGCCACTTGTTTTTGCGCATCGACCGGGCTTTGAAGCATTGGGAGCGCCGCGGCCCAAGCAGCATTCGTCAGAAGGCCATCCGCGCCGCGGAGCAGTGGATGATCGAGCACCTCCAGGGTTCCGACGGATTGGGCGCCATCTATCCGCCCATGATGTACGCCATCATGGCGCTCGATGTGCTGGGTTATCCGGAAGATCATCCCGCGCGCCGCGAGGCCGTTCGGCAATTCGAAAATCTGATGGTGGACGATGGCCGTCGGCCGCTGTTTTTCCAGCCGTGCTTCTCGCCCATCTGGGATACGGCCATCGCCATGTTCACGCTGGGAGAATCCGGAGTGCCGCGCGCCGCTCTCTCCCGGGCGGCCGACTGGGTCCTCGAGAAGGAGATCCGGCGCACCGGCGATTGGTCGCTGAAATCGCTCAATACCGAGCCCTCGGGCTGGGCTTTCGAATTTAACAACGAATTTTACCCGGATATCGACGACACCGCCATGGTGCTGCTGGGGCTGAGGCGCTCGCACGCCTCGGATGCCGCGGCGCAGCGGGCTACCGAACAGCGGGCGCTTCATTGGATTCTCGAAATGCAATCCAGCGACGGCGGGTGGGCGGCCTTCGATAAAGACAACAACTGGGAGTTCCTGAGCAACGTTCCGTTCGCCGACCATAACGCCATGCTCGACCCCACCTGCGCCGATATTACCGGCCGCGTGATGGAGTCGTTGTGCGCCTACGGTTACGAGCGCGGCCATCCCGCCATCCGCCGCGGCATCGATTATCTGGTGCGCACGCAGCAGCCCGATGGAAGCTGGTACGGCCGCTGGGGCGTGGCCTACATCTACGGCACCTGCTTCGCATTGCGAGGTCTGCGCGCGGCCGGTGAAGACGACCGCGAAGCTCATGTGCTGCGTGCGGGCGAATGGCTGCGCGCCATCCAGAACGCCGATGGCGGCTGGGGCGAGAGCTGCGCCAGTTACGACAACGACACGTTTACCTCGGCGCAAAGCACCCCTTCGCAGACCGCATGGGCCATCTCCGGTTTGCTGGCCGGAGGCGACACCACCAGCCGCAGTCTGCACCATGGGATCGAGTATCTGCTCGAAACACAGCGGCCCGATGGCTCCTGGAACGAAGAGCTCTCCACGGGCACCGGATTTCCCAAGGTCTTTTATCTGACGTACCATTTGTACAGGCTCTATTTCCCGTTACTTGCTCTATCCGAATTTGCCAAGTTAAAAACTTCCCGATCGACGGAGCATGCATGAGATTTCCGCTTTCCATGACGGCTGGCATGGCCGGGTACATTTTCAAGAACAAGATGCGGCCGAAGCCCGAGTGGCAGAAAACAGCGGCGCCGGCGCTCGATGCCTCCAACCCGTTCCGCATTCTGCCGGCGCAACTGGCCGAGGGTGGGAGAAGGGAACCGCATCCCATGATCAACAAGCGGTTTCCCATCGTGCTGATGCTTGAGCCGCTGCACGCATGCAACCTCACCTGCACGGGCTGCGGGCGCATCCGCGAGTACGAGTCCACAATTACGGAGAGGATTCCGCTCGAAGAGTGTCTGGCGGCGGTGGATGAGTGCGGCGCGCCCATGGTCTCGATCTGCGGCGGCGAACCTATGATGTATCCGCAAATCGGCGAGCTGGTAGCCGGGATTCTGGAACGCAACAAGACCATCTACCTGTGCACCAACGGCATGTTCATCGTGAAGCGCCTCCACGAGTTCACTCCCGACCGGCGTTTCTTCTTCAACGTGCATCTGGACGGGCTCGAAAAGACCCATGACATTTGCGTCGAAAAAGAGGGCGTATTCCGCGCGGCCATCGAAGGGATCAAGGCCGCCAAGGCCGCCGGTTTCATGGTGTGCACCAACACCACGGTTTACAAAGAAACCGATATGAAGGAGATCGAGGCGCTTTACGAGTATCTCCAGCAGTTCGACGTCGACGGCCACCAGCTCTCGCCGGCCTACGGTTATTCGGCCGTGAACGATCGCGAGATCTTCATGACGCGCGATGACATTCACGAAAAGTTCAAAGATGTCGATAAGCTCTTCAAGCGTTTCCGGCTCAATCAAACGCCGATGTTTCTCGAGTTCTTGAAGGGCGACCGCGATCTGCCGTGCACGGCCTGGGGCAATCCGACATACAACATCAAAGGCTGGAAGGGTCCCTGTTATCTGATCACCGACGGGCATTACAAGACATTTGAAGCGCTGATGACGGAGACGCCGTGGGAAAGCTACGGTCATGGCAACGATCCGCGCTGCGAGCACTGCATGGTGCACTGCGGATATGAGCCGTCCGCTGCCTTGGGAATCAATGCCAGGCTGGCGGACAGTTTCAAGATGCTGACGTGGGCATTGAGATAAGAGTAGGGGAGGGGGAGATGCGGAGATGCGGAGACCCGGTCGCTGAGTTTTTTGTCTCCCACTCTCCAACTCTCCCCCTCTCCCGCGTCTCGGCGTGAAACCGACCCTGGTCACCGGGGCCTCGGGTTTCATTGGATGGCATGTGGCCCGGCTGCTCGCGGAGCGTGGCCACAAAGTTCGGGCGTTGGTTCGGCCGTCGAGTAAGCTGCGGGAATTGGAAGTCGAGGCGGTCACGGGCGATCTGCGGGATCCGGAATCGCTCGACCGTGCGGCAGCTGGTTGCGGACTGGTTTTTCATGTGGCTGCCGATTACCGGTTGTGGGCACGGGATCCGGACGAGATGTACCGGTCGAACGTTGAGGGCACGCGTAATTTGCTGGAAGCGGCCCGCAGGCATGGCGTCGAGCGGGTGGTCTATACCAGCACCGTGGGCTGCATCGGCGTGCCGCGCGGGGGCCTCGGAGACGAGACCGTTCCGGTTACGCTCGGGGAAATGACGGGCGCCTACAAGCGCTCGAAGTTTCTGGCCGAGCGGGTGGCAATGGAGTTCGCGGCATCGGGATTTCCTGTTGTGGTAGTTAATCCCACGGCGCCGGTGGGGGACCATGATGTCAAGCCGACGCCCACCGGCAAGATCGTGCTGGATTTTTTGAAGCGCAAAATGCCGGCGTTCATCGATACGGGCCTGAATCTGTTGGATGTGAGGGACGCGGCGGAGGCGCATGTGCTGGCCGCGGAGCGGGGAAGGCCAGGCGAACGATATATCGTGGGTTGCGAGAATCTCACCCTGGCGGAGATTCTGCAAAAGCTGGCGCGTTTGACCGGCAGGGAGGCGCCCCGGGTGAGACTGCCTTACGCGGTGGCTTATGCGGCTGGAGTCGTAACCACCGGCTGGGCGCGCGTAACGGGTCAGCCGCCGCGCGCGCCGCTGGACGCGGTTCGCATGGCGAAGAAGAAGATGTTCGTTTCGACCGAAAAGGCGCGGCGGGAACTCGGGTTCGCGCCGGGGTCCGTGGATGTGGCGCTGGGTCGTGCGGTGGAATGGTTTCAGGCGAACGGCTATTGCTGATCGCCGCCGAGCCGCGCGAGTTCAGCGGCCTGCTGAAGTATTGCAGGAACGTGAGGCCGCTCGCCTGGTCCGTGCATTGGGCCCGGTCGGTTGAGTTGAACGGCCGGCAGGCGGTGCTGGCCGCGAATGGCGCAGGAAGGGCGCGGGCGGCCCAGGCCGTCGCCGTAGCCAGTTCTGCGGGAAGACTGGATTTGATTTGCAATATGGGATTTTGCGGCGCACTCGAAAGCGGCATGGCCATCGGCGATATCTTTGTCGCCGAGCGTGTGCAAACCGGCGACCGCGAGTTCGCCACCGTGAAACCGCAATCCGCGCGCCCGCATCATGCAGGCATCCTGGCGTCGATCGACCGCGTGGCCCAAACGGCGGAGGAGAAACGCGATCTCCGGGTGCGCGGCGCGTCGGCCGTGGAGATGGAAGCTGCCGGCGTTGCGGCCAAAGCGGGGGAGCTGAATGTGCCCTTTTATTGCGTGCGGTCTATTACCGATCTGGCGGATGAGAGTTTTGCCTTCGACTTTAACGCGGCACTGCGCTCCGATGGTAGATTCGATACAATGCGCCTGATTGCGGCGTCCTGCCGCCGGCCCCTGAGTTTGTTACCTGAATTACTGCGTCTGGGAGCGCGTTGCCGCACCGCTTCCCGAACCTTAGGAGAATTCGTTGCCGATTGCAGGTTTTGAAATAGCGGTTCCTTCCTCCATGCACGCCGCCGTGTACAAGGGGCAAAGTGTGGTCTCCGTGGAACAAGTCCCTACGCCCGAAATCGGCCCGGGTGAGTTACTGGTACGCGTGGAGGCTTGCGGTATCTGCCACACCGATCTGAAGAAGATCGAATACAATCTGCTCGCGCCGCCGCGGATTTATGGGCACGAGACCGCCGGGACAGTGGCTCGTGTGGGCCGCGGTGTCCGCAACTTCGAGCCAGGCGACCGCGTGGTGGTCTTCCACCACATTCCGTGCTCCGATTGTTTTTATTGCCGCAAGAAACTTTACGCGCAATGTCCGGTCTATAAGAAGGTGGGCGTGACCGCCGGTTATGAGCCGGCAGGCGGCGGATTTTCGCAGTACGTCCGCGTGATGGATTGGATCGTCGCGCGCGGCGTGGAAAAGATTCCCGCCGGCGTCTCGTTCGATCGCGCCTCGTTTGTCGAGCCCGTGAATACGTGTTTGAAGGCCGTCGTGCAGTGCGCGCCTGACGCGGGGGAAGTGGCGCTGGTTTTGGGACAGGGGCCCATCGGCCTCATCATGAGCATGCTCGTGCGGCGCACCCGCGCCCGCGTGATTTCGACTGACGTCATTTCCAGCCGCCGGGATTTGTCGCTTCGCTGCGGCGCCGAACAGGCGCTCGACCCGCGCGCCGCCGATGTGGGCGCGGCCATCGCGTCGCTCACCGATGGGCGCGGCGCAGATCTCGTCATTCTGGCCGCATCCGCGCCGGGCCTGGTGGAGCAGGCGGTCCGGTGGTCGCGCCCCGGCGCCCGTATTTTGCTGTTCGCGCAGACCTCCGATGCCGAACGGATCGATCTTTCGGGCGCTTCCATTTGTGTCGGCGAGCGCACGATTTTCGGTTCCTACAGCGCGTCGGTAGAATTACAGAAACAATCTGCGGCCATGGTTTTTTCGGGCGAACTGCCGGTTGATTTGCTCGTTTCCCACAGGGTCCCATTGGCTAACATCCGTTCTGCCTTCGATTTAGCATTGCATCCGGACGCCCAATCGTTGAAAATTATTCTTGAGCCACAGAGGTGGACTGAGTGAAAACCCAGATGATGGCGGCCGTGCTATACGGCAAAGAACACCTGCAGGTAGAACCCGTAGCCGTCCCCAGGATTGATCGCGGCGACGTGCTGGTTCGCGTCAAGGTTGCCCTGACCTGCGGCACCGATGTGAAGGTTTTCCGGCGCGGATACCACGCCCGTATGATCGTTCCCCCCGCCGTCTTCGGGCATGAACTGGCGGGCGACGTGGTGGCGCTGGGAGAGGGTGTTACAAAATTCTCCGTCGGCCAGCGCGTGGTCGCGGCCAACTCGGCGCCTTGCGATCGCTGCTATTTCTGCCGCCGGAGCCTGGAGAACCTTTGCGAGGACCTGCTCTTTAACAATGGAGCCTATGCGGAATACATCCGGATTCCGGCCCGGATCGTCGCGCGTAACACTTACGAAATTCCGGCCGGCGTGTCTTACCAGGACGCAGCGCTGGTCGAGCCGCTGGCCTGTGTGCTGCGCGGCCTCGAGGAAACCGGCATTCGCGAGGGCGATACCCTTTCCATCATCGGGCTCGGACCCATCGGACTGATGTTCGTACGCTTGGCCAAGCTGTATGGCGCGCGCGTGATTGCCATCGGAAGACGAAAAACGCAGCTTGATCGGGCGGCAGCCGCCGGCGCCGACGAACTGATCTCGACCGAGCAGACTTCCCGGACCGCCGATGCCGTCCGCCGGCTCACCGGCGGGCGCGGCGCAGACGTGGCCATTGAAGCGGTGGGCAAACCTGAAACCTGGCACTGGGCGGTGAACATGGTGCGCCGCGGCGGAACGGTCAATTTCTTTGGCGGCTGCCCGAATGAAAGCCGCGTGAGTCTGGATACGTCCCTGCTGCACTATTCGGAGATTACGTGCAAAGCCAGCTTCCATCACACGCCGCTCCACATTCGAAAGGCGCTCGACTTTATCTGTAACGGCGATATCCGCGCGCGCGATTTCGTCAATCGCGAAGAGCCTCTGGCCAACCTGCTGGAAGTCATGCGCCATCTGATGAGCCATAACGGCCACCTCAAGACGGCCATCCTCCCGTAGCGTTCGCGTGTTTCTCGGGCCAAAAGATTTCGTCCGCGATCCGGCGGCGCTTGCCGCTGTCTACACCATTCCGGACGCCCAAAACTATACTCGCTGGCTGGCCACCCACCACTACGAAAACTTTCACGTGGTGAGCTGGCTGCTGCCCAAGCGCCTCCACCAGGATTTCTACAACGTCTACGCGTACTGCCGCTGGGCCGACGATTTAGGCGACGAAATGGGCGATACCGTGGAAAGGCTCCGCCTGCTTGCCTGGTGGCGCGAAGGTTTGCAGGCCATGTACGCGGGCAAGGCCACGCATCCCGTGTTCGTCGCGTTGCGCGGCACCGTCGACCGCTACTCCATTCCGCAGCAGCCTTTCGACCATTTGATCCGCGCCTTCGAGCAGGATCAAACCGTCACGCGTTACCGCAATTGGGATGAGCTGCTCGCCTACTGCCGTTATTCCGCGAATCCTGTCGGCCGCCTGGTGCTCTATTTGTGCGGTTACTCCGACGCCGGCCGTCAGCGCCTCTCCGACGCCACCTGCACTGCGCTACAGCTTGCCAATTTTTGGCAGGATGTGATGGTGGATTGGGAGAAGGGAAGAGTCTATATCCCGCTCGATGTGCTGGCGCGGCACGGCTCGTCGGTGGAAGACATCGCCTCCCGCCACGCCGGTTCGGGTTTTGCCGCCGCCATGCGCGAGGTGGTGGATCGCGCGCGCACGCTGTTTCTTGAAGGCTTGCCCCTGGCGCGTATGGTCGACCGCCGCCTGGCCGTGGACATCGAACTGTTCAGCCGCGGCGGCATGCGTATCCTCGACAAAATCGAAGCGCAGAATTACGATGTGCTCCGGCGCCGCCCGGCGATTTCCAAAACCGACCGCGTCTGGATTCTGCTGGGCACGCTGGCGCGCGCGGCCTTTCCACGGGCAGCCTAAGATGGCGGCGCTCGACGAGTCGTACGCTTTCTGCCGCCGGGTTGCGCGCACACGCGCCAAGAATTTCTACTATTCTTTCGTGTTGTTGCCGCGCGAGCAGCGCAACGCCATGTGCGCCATCTACGCGTTCATGCGCTATTGCGATGACCTGAGCGATGAGCCCGGCGCCACGCGCGAGCCGCTGGAACGCTGGCGCTGCGCCCTGGTTGACGCCTTCGCCGGCAAATTTGATGCGTATCCCGCCTGGCCTGCCTTCCATGACACGGTCGAGCGCTACCGCATCCCGCAGGAGTATTTTTTTCAGATCATTGACGGCGTTATGTCGGATCTTGAGCCGCGGCGCCTGGCGACGTTCGACGAACTGTACCGCTACTGCTATCAGGTGGCGTCGGTCGTCGGCATGACTACGATCCACGTATTCGGCTTCGATTCGCCCGACGCCGTGCCGCTGGCCGAGAAGTGCGGCGTGGCGTTTCAGTTGACGAATATTTTGCGTGACATCGCAGAAGACGCCGCGCGCGGCCGGATCTACCTGCCGGCAGAAGATCTGGAGCGCTTCAGCGTCAGTGCAGACGATCTGGCGGCCGGGCGGCGCACGGATGAATTCCTGCGCCTGATGCAGTTCGAAGCCGCGCGCGCCCGCGCTTATTACACCGAGTCGGCGCCGCTGGTCGAACTGGTGCACCCGCGCAGCCGTCCGGCCCTCCGCGCATTAATCGCGATTTATTCGCGCCTACTCGAGCGTATCCAGGCGCGTAACTACGATGTGTTCTCGGAGCGTGTGGCTCTCTCCCCCGCGGAAAAGTGCTGGATCGTAGCCCGGGCCTGGATTGCGTAACGATAGGCTGCATCCGCGTTTGGCGAGCCATCGAGCCGGAGTCAAGAATCACTCGTGCTCTTCTCTCAGGTCCACGTCGGCCTTTTGATTTTCTCCATTCGAAGGTCTCTTCCCATGGTCATGGAGTGGGTCCAGAAATCGCGTGCCAAGGGCAAACAGGAGGTGTCTTAGTGTGGCGAGTCAGAGGTTCGGTGAAGAGTGGCGTGGCGCGGGCCTCGGCCTGCGGTGTCGGCACTCATGCCGACACGTCTTCGATCGCCAAGTGGAGACGAGTCTCAACCCGGCAGACTGAGAGGCTGCGCCACCACTTGCTCAGGCCTCAAGGCGTGGGTCGGGCACCGGGTGGCCAATCGCGAAATGGTAGACCACCTGCTCCCGCGCAGGATCCAGCTCGAGGTAGCGGTTTACCTCTTCATCGAAAAATGCGCCGATGCCCGTGGCTCTGAGGCCGAGCGCTTCGGCGGCGAGATACAGCCGCTGGCCGATTGCGCCGGCTTCGAAATGCACATAGCGGTAGCCGCGGTCGCCGTGTGTGCGCGTGGCGCGATCAAGATTGCCGATCATCGAGAACGCCACGCACGCGTTGCCGGCCAGTTCCTGCCCGAGGCTTAGCCCCGCGGCTGTAACCCGCTGATCGCCGCTCTTGAGCTGCTCCAACTCGGCGCGTGCCGGCCAATGCCGGTAGACACCGGGATCTAATCCATGCACGCGGTGGACGAACAGGTAAAGCTGCACGAAACGCGTACTCGCGAAATCTGCGAAATAAGGCGCGGCGCTGGCCGCGAGGACGGCCGAGAGTTGTTCCAGAGACATCCCGGCGCTGCCGCCTTGGAAATCCAGCGCGGAACGCCGCGTACGCGCCACCTCGCCGAAGGTCTTTGATGACGCTGCGGGAGGCGGCAGCCGGATCTCGCCCGATCCCGCCTGGGCCTCGCCGGAACTTGCTATACAGTGACTCGCTATGCCCGGGCTCGCGCTCGTCAGCTTGGTAGCGGCGTGCATTTCGTCGATGAGCGGATATGTCACCTCCTCGTTCGCCAGCCGGTTGGGGCGCCCGCCGGACCAGACGGTGCCTCCCGCGCTATTAATGGGCGATGCGCCGGGCTCGAAGGCTCGCGCTGGAACAGAACCGCCGTGCAGCCCGACGATCAGCATCGGCCACTCATCCTCACTTAGCCGAAATGCCTGCGCGGTTTCGTCATCCGGGAAATGACCGGTGGCGAAGCTTTGGGTTCCAATGGCGCGAGCCGCCAATACGAGCGCCTGCCACGCGTGACCCATATCGTGCAGGCAGTATCGATATGCACGCTCCCGGTATTTCCAGGCCTCGCGCCATGCAATGCTGGTCAGGACGAATTGGACGGGCGCTGGGTTGGCCCTCAGCCTGCCTTCGAAATTCCCCCGCGCGCGTTGTTCGGCCATGTGCGAAGACGGCCGGTAATGATAAAGTCCATCGTGCCAATTCTTGAGGCCGTGGGCCGTAAAGTGGAATTCGGTGGGATGCAGATTCCCCGACGACGGGTTTACGCGCAAGGCGTACTTGTATCCGGTTGACGCAACCCGTTTCGACGCGCTGATGGCCGCGGAATAGAACAGCAACTGCGAAAGCAGAGCCGGCCCATCACATGCCGGCATGCCGCCAGACCCGCCCAGCAGAAGTTCGAGCGCCGGGATCTCGGGCGCGGGAGGATCGGCCGGCAGATCGATTACCGCTGCGCCTTCGTAGTGGCGGAACGGGTCGGGCATGTTCGCCCAATCGAGAACGTGCCGCACCCGCCGCAGCGATTCGACACTATGTTTGGTGGATTCGTGGTATTCGGCCCAGGTCATGCCCTGCATGTCCTCAAAGGCCGCGCTCGAAAGCGGTGCCTGATGGCAACGAACTTTGCCCCGCCTCAGCCTTCGAGGGCCTGCTCCAGCAGTCCGGCGAACTCCTCCGTCTTGCGGCCGACGCGCTCTTTGAGATTGTTGAGATCCTGCTCCAGGGTATGCAGCCGGTCCGCCAGGTGCAGGCACGCCAGCACGGCTACGCGCGTGGAATCGGCCGTCGTGGCTTTGGCCGCGATGGAATGCAGCAGCTCGTCCACGCTGTGCGCCAGTTCTTCGACTTCGCGCGCGTCTTCGCCGGCCAGCAGCGTGTACGGCTGGTTCAGAATGGTAACGCGAACGGGACGTTTTTCATCCATGCGAAAATCGCGTGACGGGCTTTGACCCGCGCTTAACGGGCAGCGCTTACCTGCCAGAGCTTACCTGATCGATGTGGCCGAGCAGCTTTTCAATTCGCCCGCGCACGTGCTTGCGCTCCGCGCGCAAAGCCTCTAGCTCGCCCGCGGCCTGCTCAACGCGCTCCGTGGCTTCGGCGGCTTCTCGAATGGCCGCTTCGTTCGATGTGCGCAGAGCCTTGCTCTCGTTTCGCAAATCCTCGTTCTCGCTGCGCAGGGTTTCGTTCTCGGCGCGCAGTTGCGAAACCAGCTCGACCGCTTTATGGATGCGCTCTTCAAGCGACGCCAGCGCGTCGATCTCCTGGTGCGGCGCCGCCATTATCCAGCCGTCTCCAGTGCGGTTTTGGCCTTCTCCACAAGCTGCCGGAACCCGGCTTCGTCGTTCGCCGCCACTTCCGCGAGCACCTTGCGGTCCAGCGTAATGCCGGCCTTTTTCAGGCCGTTGATGAACTTGCTGTAGGAAAGCCCTGCGGCACGGCATCCGGCGCCGATGCGCACGATCCACAGCGCCCGGAAATCGCGCTTCTTCTGCCGGCGGCCGATGTAAGCGAATTTCAGCCCCCGCTCCACGGCTTCCTGCGCCGCGCGATGCAGTTTGCTTTTGGTTAGAAAGTAGCCGGAAGCCCGCCCGAGTGTTTTCGCGCGGGAGGCTCTGCGTTTGGTCCCTCGTTTGACTCTAGGCACGTTTCACTCCTGATTGGATTTTTTGCGGCGGCTCGGGCACGTGCCACGCGCTCCGTCCGCTCGCCATCGCCCCCTAGTAGGGGATCATGCGCCGCAAGACCGCCTGGTCCGCCTTATCGGCGACCACGCTCTCATGCAGCTTCTTCTTTCTCTTGCGAGCTTTCGACGTCAAGATGTGCCGCGCGAAGGCATGGCCCCGGACAACTTTTCCCGTGCCCGTCTTCTTAAACCGCTTGGACGCACCTTTATGGGTCTTCAATTTCGGCATAAAAAATGTTCCTCGGGGGAACTGCGGAAGAAATAATTATAGCATGAGCCTGCTGCCGGTCAGAAGGACTCGGCCCCTCCTCCACGCTGCTCAATCCAGCGCTGGAAGGCCGGAGGCTGGGCTACGGAAGAGCCCCAGTGATTTCGTATCCGCTCCCCGGTCGCGCTCGAGACCCCGTTTCCGAGCCGCGCGCGTAAGCCAGCGGAGCCTTCAGCCCTGCCCCTCTTGCCACTCCTCGTACCACGCCATCTGGATCGCCTCGAGCTTGCCTTCGTTCGAGCCCTTCGGATCGTCGCCGAAATCGTCCAGCTCGGTGATCCACTTGTGAAGGTCGGTGAACCGGACTTTCAGCGGATCAACGTCAGGATGCGCTTCCAGGAGCGCAAGGGCGAGGTCTTCGGTTTGGTCCCAAGTTAGGCCTGGCATGATTACTCCTTCAGGGCTTTTCGCAAAACAGGGCTGATGGGGAGACTGGGGAGAGGGGGTGAGTGGGGGACCAAAGCAGCACTCAGCGTCTCCCCCGTCTCCCACTCCCCCCATCCCCCACTCTCAACCTAAATCTTCGTCCCCTTCAGCGCGCCGCGCACCGCCGTGTTCATCATGTTCTCGGCCAGCTTGATGGTCACGCTGTTCAACTGCTCGATCTTGGCCCGAATGAGCAGATGATCGTCGGAATGATAAACCACCAGCAGCTCGTTGAGCGCTTTGGTGATATCGCTCCGCTCCGCATCTGTCAGGTCCAGATAAGCGTCGTTCTGCTTGGCTTTCTCGACCGCCGCCAGAATCCGGTCCCCTTCCACGCGCGCCTCCGACACCTGCCGCGCGCGAAAATCCTCCTCGGCACGATCGATCGATTCCGAAATCATGGCCTCCACCTGCTCATCCGTCAGGCCATAGCTCGGCTTGATATCGACCGACTGCTCCTGGCCCGTGCGTGCGTCACGCGCCGTCACGTTCAAAATGCCGTTGGCGTCGATCAGGAATCGCACTTCGATGCGCGCCATGCCCGCGGGCAGCGGGTCGATATCCTTCAAATCGAAGCGCGCCAGGCTGCGGTTGTCTTTGACCAATTCGCGCTCGCCCTGCAGCACGTGGATCAGCACGTTGCGCTGCCCGTCCACGGCGGTGGTGAACGTTTCGGTAGCGCTCGCCGGAATCGTCGAGTTGCGGTGAATCAGCTTGGAAACCACGCCGCCCATGGTCTCGATGCCAAGCGAAAGCGGTGTCACATCGAGCAGCAGCTGGTTCTCGACCGTGCCCGAAAGAATCCCGGCCTGTACCGCCG
>JBGPKX010000133.1:0-14119 GCA_041486185.1 Bryobacteraceae bacterium
GACAGGGCGAGGGGGCAAAAGCATCTTCAGCAGATGTGTGCGCCGAGCGCTTCCACGTACACTGCGTACAGCGATTGGCCGGCGGCCATGAACAGACGGTTACGTTTGGGGCCGCCGAAGCAAACGTTAGCGCAGATTTCCGGTAACAAAATCATGCCGATGCGTTCGCCGGCGGGCGTGAACACGTGCACGCCGTCGTAACCGGCGCCTACCCAGCCGGCTCCGACCCAGATGTTGCCGTCGGTATCGGCGCGAATCCCATCCGCCAAGCCCGCGCCTTTTCCAGGCAGCTCCATGTTCACGTACACCTTTCCGTTGCGGAGCGCCCTGCCGTCGGTCACGTCGTAGACCTTGATGATCTTGGGGGCTTCAGGGTAGTGCGTCGCGCCCGTATCGCAGATATACGCCTTTTTGTAGTCGGGTGAGAAACAGATGCCGTTCGGCTTGTAGAGTTCGTCGGTGACCATGCTCATCTGTCCGGTTTTGGCGTCGACGCGGTAAACCGCCTCTTTCAGCAGCAACTCTCCCTTGTGGCCTTCGTAGTTGAGCAGCGTGCCGTAGCCGGGGTCGGTGAACCAGATGCCGCCATCGGGATGCACCACGATGTCATTCGGCCCGTTCAAAATTTTGCCATTCCACTTGTCGGCGACGGTCGTGACGGACCCGTTGTGCTCGTAACGCACCACGCGCCGGTTGCCGTGCTCGCAGGAGAGCTGGCGGCCCTCATAGTCAAAGGTATTGCCGTTGCTGTAGCCGGCTGGATTGCGAAAGGTGCTGACGCGGCCGTCATCCTGGACCCAGCGAAGTTGGCGGTCGTTGGGGATATCGCTCCACACCAGATAGCGGCCGACACCGTTCCAGGCCGGACCTTCCGACCACAACGTACCCGTATAGAGCCGCTGGATGGGCGTGTTGCCGATCTTGTACTTGTTGAAGCGGGGATCGAGCGCGATGAGGTCCGGGTCCGGATAGCGGGCGGGATTTTTGCCGCTCCAGTCGCGGTCGGCTTGGGCAGCGTGAGCGCCGATGAGAGAGCCGGCCAGGCCCGCGCCGAGAAAGGAACGGCGTCGGATCAAAGAAGATTCGTCCTCGCTGGATTTCATTTTCATGCAAGCACCTTTCGACTTAGAGCCGGCATTTCTGGCTGTCCGGCGGTGAATACATACACAGAGACAAAGAACAGACAGGAATGCCCGTCCTACCACTGAGTTCGAGCAAACAGTATACAGCGGCGGCCGCACACAACGCTGCGTGGGGCACTCGTGGCAGGATGTACTTATGGACCTCCATCTCGATGAAATTGAAGTGCGGGTGCTTGGCTCGCTGATGGAAAAGGAATCCACGACGCCTGAGTACTATCCGCTCTCGCTCAACGCGCTCTGTGCCGCGTGCAACCAGAAGTCGAACCGGGAGCCGGTCATGTCGCTCGATGAAGACACCGTTCTGGCCGCGATGGAACACTTGAAGGCGAAGGGCATGGCGCTCGACATCAGCGGCGGCGAGCACCGCGTCCACAAGTATGCGCACCGGCTGGGTGAAGTCTTCAACTTCGACCGCCGCGAACAGATGGTGACGTGCGTGCTCATGCTCCGCGGACCGCAAACCGTGGGCGAACTGCGCGGGCGCATGGCGCGGGTCTATTCTTTCGACGGGCTGGCTGAAGTCGAGTCCATCCTGGGCCGCCTGGCGGAACGAACCCCACCGCTGGTGCGGAAGCTCGAGCGCCAACCGGGTGAGAAGGAGCCGCGCTTCGTCCACCTGCTGTCGGGGGAAGTCGTAAGAGCGGCGCCTCCGGCCGCGGTCGTGCCGGCGCGCGGATCGCCTGTTGAAGAACGTATCGCGCGTCTCGAAACGGAACTGGCGGAACTCAAGCGCCAGTTTGAAGAATTGCGGAAGTATTTTGAGTAAGTGGAGCGTGCTTTAGGAGAGCAAAGCAACCGCTTCCTTACGGTCGCGGCTCAGTAACCACTTTCGAATCGGCGATCATGTTTCCGAGCCATGACCGTGAGGGAGTGAGCCCCTTTAGGTCGTACGCGGGGGGCGGGGCGACAGGCCCAATTTCTTCAGCGCTGTCTCGAAGCCCTCGCGGTTCATCTCCCAATACTTCATGCGCGACGATCCCAGCAGATCGGCACGCTCGCCGTTGCTCGCCTCCCATCGAATAATACGGTGCGGCTCGCTGGCTTCCACGTAGATCGTCCGGTTCGTGCCACCCGGGACGGCGACCGTCCAAACATCGACCGTAAATTTGCCGGATGGAACCGAGAGCGGCTGCGGACGCGCGGACCGCGCAAGCGTGGCGCGCTCCCAAGTCACAGGCACGTGCTGCTGCCGGGCGCCTTGCAACGACTTCAGCAATTGCACTTCGCGGCGCTCTCCCGGCGAGAGGTGCGGCCCGGCCTGTCCGCGGGCCCACATCAACAGCTCGTCTTCGCTGATCCCATCGGCGGGATAACTCAACTCGGCCTGCTGGTCGGCCTCGCCATCGAAATAGCTATGGCTGGTCGAGCGGATGGCGCGGGCATCGAAAAGCAGTTGCTGATACGTGTTCCCGCACCATTCCTGGCTCGAATACGAAATTTTGGTGGGCGCGCCCGCGGGCCTCCCGTTGACCGGCGCCAAGGCCACAAAGCTGCTGGTCATGACGTTGTAGTCGTAGATTCCGGTTTGAAAATCTTCCACCAGGTTCAGCTTCATCACCGGAAATTCATCCGTCGCGGGATGCTTGCCCGGATCGGCTTTGACACGCGCCGCGTTGGAAAAGGTCTCCGTGACAAATATGGCCACGGCGACGCCGTGCCGCGGTTGACCATAACGAGGGAAAGTCAGGTCGTAGCCGGAAAGCTCCGCCTGCCCGTCGCCCCATTGCTTCCAGAATGCCGCGTCGAACGCGGGCGCCTGAGAGGAAACCGTAGCGGAGCGTCCTATCGCCAGCACCAGGAGCAGGCAGCCAAAGAGAATTTGCTTCCACATGCCGTCATTGGCGCATGAAGGACGCCACCGGCGCAAGGGCCGATTGCCGGCGCTCGCGCGCTAACCGCTAGCTAACCTCTCCTCATTCTTAAAGCGTCCGCCAGTTTGCCACAATTGCAGGTGGGACGACTGTGGAACGCCTCCCAGATTCCAGACACTCTCGGGATGGCCTGCCGCAGTCGGCCCGGCCAAACGTTGAAAACATAAAAATGCCCCGGCTCACCAAGGAAGAACATAAGGCACTAGGGCTGGAACTGCACGGCATGCGGCATAGAATCGAAGGCATCGAAGCGTTGCTCCGCGAACGATACGGGCCGGACAACGCAGCGACCCGAAGCGCGGGGCAGGTGCAAACAGCCGTCCGGGATCTGATTCGAAGACTGCTGACGCAGGCGCTGGTAGCGGACTTCCCAGACCATATAGATCTGCTGCTGTTTTACTGAGTGGCCGGTTCCCCCACCCGGCTCAACTCCATATTGTGGCGCGGGCTTTAGCTTGGCGTGCCGGTGCACGGCGGCAGCCTGAGAGGCTGCGCCACAACCCACACTAGGCCGCCGACTTTCCAACCCGGCCGAACCTCACTATACTTTCCTTTGCACCGATCATTCGCCTCGGACAGGAGCCGCCCATGAATCGCCGCCAATTTTTGACTGCCTCTGCCGCATCGCTCGCCCTTTCCACGGCCCGCGGTTACGCCGTCCCTTATGCCGACCAGAAGCCGCGCCGCGTGGGCTTGATCGGGTCGGGTTGGTACGGTAAGAGCGACATCCTGCGACTGGTGCAGGTGGCGCCCGTCGAAATCGTCTCGCTCTGCGATGTGGACAAGCAGATGCTCGCTGAGGCGGCCGACCTGGTGGCGTCGCGCCAGCGCTCGAAGAAAAAGCCGCGCCTCTACCACGATTATCGCGACATGCTCAAAGAGAAAGATCTCGATGTCGTGGAGGTCGCGACGCCGGACCACTGGCACGCCCTCGCCATGATCGCCGCGGTCGAATCGGGCGCCGACGTCTACGTGCAGAAGCCCATCAGCGTCGACATCATCGAAGGCCAGGCCATGCTGGCCGCCGCGCGCAAACATCAGCGCGTGGTGCAGGTAGGCACGCAGCGGCGCAGCACGCCGCATCTGGTGGAAGCCATCGACCGCGTCATCAAGCCGGGGCTGCTCGGCAAAATCGGCATGGTCGAGATCTACTGCTACTACCACATGCGCGCCACCGAAAATCCGCCCGACACCGATCCGCCGCCCTATCTCGATTACGAAATGTGGACCGGCCCCGCGCCCCTGCGCCCCTACAACAAGCTGGTGCATCCGCGAAGCTGGCGCGCGTTCATGGAATACGGCAACGGCATCGTGGGCGACATGTGCATCCACATGTTCGATATGACGCGCTGGATGCTCAATCTGGGCTGGCCCAGGCGCATCGCGTCAACGGGCGGCATCCTCATCGACAAAGCCAGCAAGGCGAATATTACGGACACGCAGACCGCCACGTTCGAGTACGACGACCTGAAGATCGTGTGGCAGCACCGAAGCTGGGGCGATCCGCCCGACCCCAAGTATGCCTGGGGCGCCACATTCTACGGCGACAAGGGCACACTAAAGGCCAGCGTGTACGGTTACGATTTCATTCCGGAGGGCGGCAAGGGCAAGCCCATCCACCGCGACGTGACGTACGAATTCGAGAAATATCCCGAGGACAAGACCGAGAAGGACCTGGAGCGGCACGTCGCCCCGTCGATCCGCCATCACATGATGGACTTTCTCGCGGCGATCGACAAACGCAGCAAACCGGTGGCCGATATCGAGCAGGGCTATATCTCAACCACTAGTTGCATTCTGGCCAATCTGGCGATGCAGACGGGCCGCACGCTCACCTGGGACGCGGAAAAGCAGCGCATTGCGGGCGATGACGAAGCGAACCGCCTGTTGCGCCGGCCGTATCGCGCGCCGTGGGTGCACCCGGAACCGGAAAGCCTTTGAAGGAGAGGCATTCGGCCGGGGCAATTCCCGCGCACGACTACTGGTATGGCAGTTTCTTTGTATCCGCTGAGAAATCGGAGAAATAGCCGAAGTCGATACCGGATGCAGTAAACGTATTGGCCAGAGGGTGAACTGCCAGGAACAGGTAGCCGGGAGCCGGCGGTCCGGACAGTGCGGGCCCCTCGTCCGCAGGCATCGCGGACAGAACGAACGATGGAATCGTGAAACTCCCTGCGGCGGCTTTTTCGCCGCAAAGAAACATGGCCACCGCGCCGGAAGCATGGCTGGAAGACAGCCCGCCGGCAACCACGTAGCCCGTGGTTCTATCCGAATTCCAGGTGACCGTCAGATCCCGGGTGCGATCAACCGCGGTGATCGCGTCCTTATTCGTCCAGGTAAGCGGCCCGGAAAGCGACAGGCGAGCCGTAAAGCTCCCCACATCGGTCCCGCCCGGACCCATCACCGTGTAATCGCCGCGTGGCGGTTGGCCGGATGGGCCGGCGGAAGCAAATTCGGTCCCATACTGCCCGGGGCTGAACTTGGGGAGAACGAGCAGCCCAGGCGGTCCCGAGAGCGTCAGTTGCGGGCCGGCATCCAGTGCGCGGCCCAGATATCGGCTTCCCGGCGCCGCTCCAGAAAGCCCGCAGCCAGGGCTGGCGCAAGTAAAAACTGAACAGGAGCCCGCGGCGGAGATAGTCGAAAGCAGATGCGGAAGCAACGGCGACGTGTCTTGCAGCTCCAGGAAGCCGGCGGTCAGCGTGTCCTGCTCTGCTTCCGCCAGATATTTCTTGATCGCCCGGGGAGTCACCCGCACCCGTTTCCCGGGATGTGCGCGTTGTTGCTCGCGTTTGTACGCCTGGATAGCCTGGCGGACGCGCTCCCGAAATTGTTTCGCTTTGTCCCCACTCTGCGGGCCAGCCCTCAAGCCGGGGGAGAGTCCCGGAGCGATAGCCGATAACATTCGCGTTCGGGGATCGGTCGCGTGAATGCGGTACCCGATGGTTCCGAGGAGCTCCGTTTGCCCCAGTGCGATCGCGCCAACGCGCAGGCTCTGACCCGACCCGGCTTTTTCGACCGCCGCCACCGGAATGCCCGCGGCGTCGTTGCATTTCCGGCCTTGCGCGGCGATCGAGACCGAGGCGAAGTTGCTGATCACGCCTCCCGCGCGCACCGCCAGTGGGACGAAACATCCCGCCGTGCCAGCCGGCACATCAAAGGACACTTGATCCAGTCCGGCACAACAGCCGGAGCGGCCGGCATATCGCACCTTGGCGGGCTTGGTCCCGACAAACACGTCTAAGGCGATGCCGAGTTTTCCAGGTAGAGGGCCCGCGGTCTCATCGCCACTTACCGGCCCGGCGCCGGTTCCCCAAATCGTGAGGGTCTCGCCCGGGTTGGCGGCGTAGGAGGTCCGATTCACCCGATAAGCCGTGTCCGTGACTACGCCCGGTCCTCTGCCGTTCTGGGCCGCGGTGTAGATGCCAAAGGCGCTCTGGACTACCTTGATGCGCGCCGCGTTGCTGATCATGCCGTTATAGGTGACTGTTAGCGTTCCGTTTCCCACCGGAGTCCTCGAAGGAAGCACCGCCGCCAGTTGGTTCGCCGAGGTGTAGATCATGATCGCGTCCACGGCGGAACCCTCCACCTGCACCTGGACCGACGATCCCGCGAGACGCAGCTGCAGGGGGAACGAGCGGCTTTGTTCGATCTGAGCCGGACCGAGACTATAGCCGAAGACGATGAACAACGAACCCTGCGCAATCCCGGACTGTTCAGGCGCGGAGGGCGCGTAGCTGGCTGAGTTCGTGATGGCCGTAACGGCCACAGGCGAGGGCTGTCCGCGCGACATGGACCGGCTCCCGAGGGCGATGAGCGCGAGTCCTATGTAGACGGCAGTTCGTTGCATCTCAACTCCAGAGTGTGGACGGCGAGGCCAACGGCCTATTATGGCGTCTGTACCGGAGTCCGTGGGTACACCTAGAAACCGGATCGGATTTGAATCAAGTGCCTTTAACTCTCCGTTTGAAAAATCTCTTTACGCCAATAACGGCGAAATAGATCACTATGGTATTACAAATCAGCGAAAGGGCCACCAGTGGTGCGCCGGGCAAGGGCCACTGGGGTTCCCACCAGCTCACACCCTGAATGGACGCTCCTACTATGTAGAATGCCTTGATGAACGGCACAGGGAGTGCGGAATACACGATCGCGACAAGATCGCACATCATGGCGCCGCAGGAGTACGAAGACACGATAATCCAAATGCCCGGCAGCAGGTAAACGCAGGCGATGATGGCGGGAAGTCTGGATTTGAAGCTGCTCATCGAGCCGCGAGCGAACGGGCGCCGCCATTCTGGCTCCTGAGTTCCGGCTCCTGGCTTCTCAGTTCGTTCATGTGCTCGAGCTCCTTGATCAGGAACACCGTATCGCTAAACGGATCGCCGCCCACCCGCGCCCAGAACACGCGACCTTTCGTGTCGATCAGGATCGTCGAGTGCAGCTCGATGTCTTCAAAATCGTCGTAGGAATGGAACCGGCGGGCATTTTCATATTTTTCGTCGGAGAGTATCCGCGCCGGCAGGTCGCCGAACTCCTTCACGGCGGCGGCGTTTTTGGCGGGAGTCGCACTGCTCACCGCCAGCACCACGGTGTTGAGACGCGCCCAGTCGTCCTTCTTGTTCCCGATTTCGTGTAGCTGCCGCATGCAGTGCGGGCACTCGGTCCCCAGGTAGAAGACCAGCAGCACGTTCTTACCGCGATAATCTTCCAGACTGATGCGCTTGCCGGCCGCATCGCGCACATCCAGCTTCGGTGCATCGTAGGGTTCCCAGCGGTTCGGCCCGAAGCGTTCGAGTGAGGTCAGGGCATAGTTTCGCTGCGGCGCGGGCGACGAATCGCGCGGCGTCGCGGTGATGCCGGTGGCCCTGGCCTGCTGGATGATTTTCGATCCGGCGTCTGCATCGGACGTCACGTACAGGAGCCGCGCCAGGGCATCTTCTGCCTTGGCTTTGTCGCCCAGCGCCGCGTGCGCCCGCAGGATGCCGGAAAGCGCAAACAGATCGTTGTGCGTCAGATCCAATGCTTTCTCGAACGCCTGCGCGGCGAGACCCGGAGCTTTGGAATCGAGATACGCCTCACCCAGGCTGTTGTAGAGATTCTGTGGATAGAATGGCGGATCGGCGTAGCCCCGCTGCATGTCGAACTCGCGTTTCGCGGCCTCGGCCAGCAACCCCAGGCCCTCGATAGTTTCGCCTTTCGCCAGTGCGTAGCGCGCCTTCAGCTCCTGCGCCTGAATCCCGTAGTACTCCTCTTCGTCCTTGTTCTTCTCCAGTTCCTTCTTCAGCTCCGCATGCGCGGCGATGCTTTTCTCGGCTTTCTGCAGATCGCCTTTGCCCAGATGCGCGCGCGCTTCGAAATAGGCCTTGTTGATCTTGTCGAGGAAAATGTCGCGCCAAGGAATGGTCTTCGCATCCAGCAGCTCGTCCCAGCGCTCATATTTCACGAGCACGCGCGCCAAAGCGCGGATGCCCACGGAATGGGCCGAATAAGTCTCGTCGCCGTTATGCTTGGGATCGAGCGGCGCATCGATGAGCTGCCGGGCGCCAAAGATCGCGGCCCGCGGCATGCCAAGCTGCTCCTGGATGTAGCACAAGTAGTTCAGATTGTGGCCGTAGTTCCAGTTGTTGAACGGGAACGTCAGGCTCTCTTTCATGTAGCGCTTCTCGACGCGCGTGGCTGCATCCATCGAGATGGCCGCCTCATGCCACATTCCCACGATGCTGTAGATATGCCCCGGCATGTGCTGCGCGTGACCGATGCCGGGCACGAGCTCTGTGTACCGCCGGCAGCTTTCGAGCGCCTGCTCCGGCTCGTGATAGTCCCAGTTGTGAATGCGATAGTGGTGCGCGCCGGGATGGTTGGGCTGCCGCGCCAGAATTTCTCGGATGGTCAGCTCGGTTCCATAGCGTGCGTTGCCCATGTTGGCCAGGGCCAGCAGCGCCCGCGCCTCCATGTCGTCCGGATACCGGATGCAAATGGTTTCGAGGACCTTCTTGTAGCGGCTATAGTGCTCTTCGGAGTTTCTGGCGCCGTCCTTATCCAGGAGCGGATCGGGTAGCAACTGCGCCTCCGAGGCCTCGATAAACAGGCGCTCGCGCTCGCTCACCCGGTCTTTGCGTTTGGCCGCCTCGCGAATGAAATCGGCTGCACGTTCATTCCCTTCCGCGGCCCGGGCCATGCCCCAGTACGCCATGGCGTTGTCCGGCTCGAGCTTCAGGCACCATCGGAACGCGCGCTCGGCTTCGTAAAACCAGAACGAATGCAGCAGCGCGTTGCCTTGGTCGAACCATTTCTGGACTTCAGGATTCTTCGTGGTGATCGGAAAATGGGCCTCGCCGATGCCCGCCATCTCCCAAGGCTTCTGGCGAGGACCGCTATCAAACGATTCTCCGTGGAAGGAGTGGCCCAGCAGATACGGTGCTTGCGGGGCTTGAGCGAACAAGGGCACAAGCGCAACCACGAGAACAAGCGCGCGGAAAACAGAGGGCGGATTCATGATGACACCCAGTATAGGACTGCGCGGAGGCTATCATGAAGTCAATGCCGGCCGTGCAAGATATCCTGCGCCAGGTCTGCCCGCGGTGCCGCCAGGGGCACATGTTCCGCCCCTTCACCCTGCGCGGCTGGCTCTCGATGTACGAAACCTGTCCGGTCTGCCACTTGAAGTTCGACCGCGAACAGGGCTATTTTCTCGGCGCCATGTACGTCAGCTATGGCCTCTCCATCCCGCCGGTGCTGGCGCTGGTGGTCACTCTGTGGCGGCTCGCCGGCTGGTCGTTCGGCACGGCTATAGTGGGCGCCTTCGTGGCGTATCTGCCGCTGGTGCCGGTGGTGGTGCGGTTGTCCCGCGTGATCTGGATTTATATTGATCGGTCGGTGGATCCGTATTAAAAAGGGAGTGCGATTCAACCGTTGACACGTACGCCAGAGCGCACCGGTACACATCCCTGCTCGCTGCCGGGAATGGTATCAAAAGCGGCGAGACTACTTCGCGGAAGAGACGTCAGTGCGGGAAAGTCACACAGATTCCCGCGTAATCGTAAGACGAGACCAAACCCTGTTGCTGGCGCGCAATGCTGACTATGAGATTCACATTGTCTGAACCCCCTGTCGGGAAATCCGTAGAGAGGTTGCATGATCGTGATATGTCTGAGGGCAGCTTGGGAACCTTGAAGTTCACCTGATAAAGGCCAGGATATGCAGCGAGCATTCCTGCGTAAACGGGTTTCAGGGCAGCGGCTGCGATACTGGGCGCCGTCAGGACCGCCGGGCCAAAGCGTCCTCCCGGTTCCGCGAAACCATACCCGACGATCACATCTTGCAGTGGAACCGGGCCATTCGATGACCCTGTGCCCCCAATACCCATGCCGACTGTGTACGCCACGAGCGTCTCCCCCTCTTTTCCCGGATTGGAAATAGTCACCGGAGAGCCATCGCCATGGTAGATGAGCGGCTGGCAAGTGGAAGTCCGATTCGTCACCAGTACGCTATCGCAGCTCCGCAAAATGTGAACCTGGTCCGGTACCAGCTGCACATTGATCTGCGCGCACGTAGCGCCATAGCTCCGGCAGCCTTCGGCCGCTCCTGGGGCGGAAATATGATCACCAATCAGCAGGACGGCTTCGTTACGCCCCCCTGGAAAACCAGGGAAGTTCGGCTGCATGTTCATGGGGATTTGGAGAGTGACCGCCGTCAGGGACCCACATGTTGCACAGGTGAGCGCTGACTCCACCAGGATAATGTCCGCCTGTATGTAAGCGATTCCGGTGAACGTGGACACCATATACGCCTCGATTCCGGCGGCGCTCGCCTGCTGAGTTCCGTAAAGCGGCAGACTTACGCCGCTGGCGAAATCCATGAGATAGAACGTGATGATCTGCCCAGGCGCGATGGCTACCCGGGACGGCGCAGGCAGGCCATATCCGGCGGTCAGGACGTCTTGAGCCGGAGCAGCACAGGTCCACATGACGAGGGTCATCATGGCCCGCGATAAAACCTTGCGGATCCAATTCGCCGGCATAGCGCACCAAGCGATGCAATCCCTTCGCCATCGGAAAATGCGCACCTCCAGCGAGTATTCTGAGCGTGAGTCGGTTATCCGCGCAGACCAGCCTGTGTCAAAACGCTACTGCTGACAGGAAATTGTCCCACAAAAAAATGAAACCCGGCGAGTTTGGACCTCGCCGGGTGGAGAAGGAACAACAGGCCGATTTTTACTACTTATTCAGACGGCGTCACGAAGCTGGCCACGAAAGCGCTGCGCTTGTCGGGGCTGCTCCAGGTTTCGCCCAGGCCCTGCCCCTGGAAAGTGTGAGCGATCGCGAATGCGGGCATCGCGTGCTCGACTTTCGTCAGCGGCCGGTACCAAACTTCTTCGTTGCGGCAGATATGATCGTTCTCGTTCATGGCGCGGGTCTGGATCTTGGCCAGGTTCCCCGCCGTCAGCGTGGCCTTCATGCTGTGCAGATCGCCATTGGCGAAGCTCAGGTCAATCGGCTGATACTCCACACGCACCACGTCCTGCAACAGGTCGCCACCCATACGCTTGGCAAAACTCTGAAGCGCCAGACGCTGCTCGAGGTTGGCGCGCTCATCCACAATCAGCACGGCTTTCACCGGATAGGCCGAGTGGTAAACATCGCCCAGCGTGGAGGAGGCTCGCACTACGCCAACCACCCCGAGGCCGTCCAGATCGACGCCCGACCAGGAACCCTTGGTCACTTTCCAGCCGAACACCGCCAGCTCACCGGTCAGGCCGACTTCGGAATTGGCGAAACAGGGTCCGGTATAGACATCGGCTGTACGCGCTTCCACGTAATTGCCGTAGATGTTATTGGAGGGAATTCCAGCAGCGAAACTCAGACAGGCAGCCAGGGACAACGCCGCCATTGTCCACAAAACTCTTTTCATCCCAAGCCTCCTCACGAAATTATACACCCCTTGGATGCCACGGGTCGTAAATTAGTTGCGCGCTCAGCCGGCTAAAGCTGCTCGTAGCACTTCCGGGCCGGATTGCACTCGTAATCGTCCACCAGTTTGTTGTCCGGCCCCAGGCAGTTGTACGTGTGCTGACACCAGAAAGCGCGGTCATTGCCGTGCGGTACGGTGGGGTCCCACGCCGCCTCGATGAACATGCCCTTCCAGCGAAGGTTGGCGCACCGGTCCTCGCCAACGTTGGTCAGTCCGGCGCGCTCGCCCGATGGTTGCGGCATCTAGTCCGCCTCTTATGCCCTTGCGCGGACGGCTTCGAGCAGCGCCCGCTTTACTGCCACACGGGCCAGTTGCACCTTGTAGCCATTACCGCTCAGCGGTTTGGCGTCGGCCAGCGCGGCCTTGGCGGCTTCCTCCGCCGATTCTGGAGTCACAGCCTTGCCCGCCAGCACCTGTTCGGCCTGCGTAGCCGCCCACGGCGTGGGCGCCACATGACCCAGCACGATGCGCGCCGAAGAAACCGTGCTGCCTTTCATCTTCAGCGCCACCGACGCGGTTGCCAGCGGCCAGTCGAGCGCTTCCTTCTGGCGCACTTCATACGTGGCGCTCTTCGACCCTTCATGCGGAACCACGATCTCCGTCAGGATCTCGTTCGGCAGCAGCGCAATTTCCCGGCTACTATCGTTCTGCGGCGTCACGAAAAACTTCGCGGCTGCCACTTCCCGATGCCCCGATGACGACGCCAGCCGGACTTTCGCCCCCAGCGCCACCAGCGCCGGGCCGAGACTCGATGCGCTTACGAAATAGGCCGGCCCCGCATTGCCCAGAATCGCGTGGTAGCGGTTCTCGCCGCTCGGAACGAGCGATTGTCCGTCTTTCATGGCCAGCAACCCGAAGCCCTGACGGAAATACCAGCAGCGCGGCCTTTGGCAGAGATCGCCGCCCACTGTCCCCATATTGCGAATCTGTGGGCTCGCGACACCACGCGCGGCTTCCGTAAGCGCCGGAAAACCCTTGCGGACTTCGGCGTTCTCCAGAAGCTCTTCGATGGTGACCGTAGCGCCGATGCGCAAGCCGGCCTTGGTGTTCTGGATGCCGCCCAGCTCCTTGATGCCCTTGATGTTCACTACGCGCTTGGGCGTAGCCAGGTACTCCTTCATGAGGCTGACCAGATCGGTGCCGCCGGCCAGCACATCGGCCTCGCCCCACTTGCTGCCCAGTTGGCCCAGAGCTTCCTGTAATGTTGTTGGATTTGCGTATTCGAAGGCTTGCATTATGCATTCCTCCTTTCAAGAGCCGCCAGCACGCGATCGGGCGTGAGCGGCACCTCCGGCACCCGCACGCCAATGGCATTGGCCGTAGCATTGCCGATCGCCGTAATCAAAGCAATGGCCGCCGGCTCTCCCAAACCGACGACGCCACGCTTGTCGTGGTCGGGCGTCACATCCAGGTGCACAATGATTTCGCCGATATCGCCGATACCGGCCAGTTTGTAGAACTCCATGTCGGGATTCAGCATGCGGCCGGTCTGCTGGTCCATGACGCGCTCTTCCATCAAGGCCGAGCAGATGCCCATGATGCACCCGCCATGGATCTGGCTTTCGGCGGTCTTGGGGTTAATCACCAGCCCCATGTCCTGCACCGCAACGGCTCGGTTCATTTTGACGATGCCGGTCTCGGTATCCACCGAAACATCGGCCATCTGCACGCCACCCACGCCGCTCGAATTCAGCCCGCCGGGATTGCGCTGGTTGTTCTCTCCCATTTCGGAGATTTTGTTGACTCCCAGCTTCTGGCAGGCCGCCTTCCACGTCAGGCTCTTGGCGGAATTGCCTTTCACCTGAATGCGGCCATCCACTGCTTCCAGTTGATCGGCGGGCGCACCGAGCGACGCCGCCACCGCTTCGAACAATTTGTCGAGCGCGTTCACGGTAGACTTGCGCGTCGAAGACGAAACGCCGCCTACGGTAGTCGAGCCGCCCGAGGGTCCGGACGGCGGAAGCGCGTTGTCGCCGATCTTGAGCGTGATCGCCCCCAGCGGCAAGCCCAGCGTTTCCGCCGCCACCATGGTGATCACGGTGCGCGTGCCGGTGCCCAGATCCTGGCTGCACAGCTCGACCTCAACTGTGCCATCCGGATGAATGTTGGTGCGGCACTGGCTGTTGTGCCCGCCGC
>JBGPKX010000134.1:0-14103 GCA_041486185.1 Bryobacteraceae bacterium
CACCGGGCGCAGACGCAGAATGCCGGCATCGAGCAGGGCCTCGCGCAACGGCGCGCCCCGTTCATGCGCTTCCTCAATGAAATCGAACAGGACGATGATATGGCTGACGATTACACCGATCAGACTGGCGATTCCCAGAAACGCCATAAAGCCGAAGGGCGCTCCCATGATGGTCAGGGCTGCCAGCGCGCCCACCACGCCGTAGGGAATGGCTCCGAACACCAGCAGCGGTTTCACCGCGCTGCGAAACTGAAACGCCAGGGCGAGGAAGATGGCGACGACCGAAACCGCCATAGCGATCGAAATATCGCGGAATCCCGTCTTCTGCTCCTCCTCTTCTCCACCAATGCTCCAGGTGTATCCCGAAGGCAGGCTGTTGCCGAATTCGACAAGCCGTGCTCGCGCCGCGTCCATGACATCGGCCGGGAGCGCGGGCGGATTGGGGAAGGTTCCCACGGTAATGGTCTGAAACTGATTGCGCCGGCGAATCCTGGGAGTCTCCGTCGGGTAGGAGACCGACGCCACCTGCCCGAGCGGTACTCTCTGCGCGCCCTGCATCGAGTACACGTAGAGGTTCTCGATGTCTGAAAGCCGAGCGCTTTCCTGCAAACGGAGCCGCGTAACGATGGGAATCTGATTGGACCCGTTGCGCAGCGTGGAAACAGTGAGGCCGGAAATCCCCGCGGCGGATGAAAGCGCCACGTCCTGGTTGGAGACGCCGGCCAGATTCGCCCGATCGGCATCGACCTGAAGTTTGACGGCGAACGTCTTTGCTCCCCAGTCGTCCCGAATGCGTGCGGCGTCGGGAACCTGCCGCAAAATAACTTTCACCCGTTCGGCGAGCTCACGCAGCACATCCATGTCCGGCCCGGAAATACGTATAGCCACCGGAACACCGATGGGTTTGCCTGTCTCGAGCTGCCTCACGTCGACGCGCGCGCCGGGAACCGCCGCCGAGAGGGCGCGCTGCAGGGGCACCACGAATTCGCGCGTGTCGTGCTTGTCTTTGAGCCGGATAATGAGCTGCGCGTAGTTGATCTGCTGCAGTTCCGGCGTCACCGAAAACCAGAACCTGGGTCCGCCGCCGCCCACAAAGGTGGTGACCGAATCGAGAACCTCGCGCGGCTTGCGGTCCTCGCCGGGATGCTCTTTGCCGAACTCCGCCGCCACCTGGTGCACGACAGCTTCGGCGCGCGCGGCCGCGCTGTCGGTGGCCGTGAAGGTGGCATCCTCGGGCAGCCACACGTCCAGGTAGAAAAGGTACGAAAGGTCCTTCGGGAAGAACTGCTTGTGGAGCTGCGTCATAAAGAAGTAACCCGCTGGAAGGAAAACCAGCGACGCAGTGAAGACAAGCCAGCGGCGGCGCAGCATCCAGTCCCCGGTTCGGTAGTAAAAGCCTCCGAATCCCCGCTGCCGCCGTTCTTCCATGGAGGGCTCGGGCTTGGATGGCTTACGCAGCAGATAGTACCCCAGCAGCGGTACGAACGTCATCGAGACCAGACGCGAGGCGACGAGCGAACACGCGAGCACCACCGGGAGGCTGTAAACGAAACGGCCGGCATCGCCCGAGACGAGCAGCAGCGGCAAATAGGCCACCATATTGGTGATCGTGGCGAAAACGATCGCCGTGGCCAGCCGCGTTGGACCCAGCCAGGCGGCGGTGATCCGCGGCAGCCCCGCGGAGAGATCCCGGCGGATGGCGTCGCCCGCCACCACAGGATCGTCCACCAGCAGTCCGAGTGCGAGGATCAGTGACGCGATCGAAACCTGTTGCACATCGATGCCCAGGCTGTACATCATTCCGAACGTCATTGCCAGCGTGATCGGAATCGCCAGAGCCATCAGAACGGCGGAGCGCCATTCCCAGAAACCGATTAGCGCCACAATCACCACCAGAATGATCGCCTCATACAAGCTTTTCATGAACAGGCCGATATTCTCGCGGACCTGCTGCGGCTGGTCGGAAACACGGGCCAGAATCAGATCGGGCGGCAGGCGCCTCCTGAGTTCGGCAAGCGAGCGGTCGACCGCAGAGCCGAGATCCGCGATCTGTTCCCCCGCGCGCATCTGCACCGCGACCGTGATGGCCCGCGTTCGCTGCATGTTCCCGTTCTGATCGCGCCAGCCGAAGAAATTCAAGTAGCGCGGCGCTTCGTAGCTGCGTATGATATCCACTGAATTCCGCAGATAGACAGGCGTGCCGGAAGACGAAGCCCCGATAATTACGTCTCCAATCTCTTTCTCGCTGCGGAACTCTCCCGTTGGGTCCACCACCAGGCTTTTGCCTCGGGACTCGAGCAAACCGCCCGGAAACGAATGGTTCCGCGCGTTCAGAATCTGACCGATGAGCGATGGCTGGAGGCCGAGGGATGCCAGGCGCGACTGCGAGTACTCGAGAAAGATGTTCTCCTTCAGCACCCCAGACCGCGTAACTCTTGAGACCTGTGGCAGAGTCTGCAGGGTGCGCTGGATCAGTTCGGTGAAATCGCTCAGTTCGCGATAAGTGTACTTGTCGGCAGCGACCGAGGCCAGCCGCGCTTCGACGTCGGCAGGCTGCCGCACTACGGCGTAACGCCACATGTCCGGATGACGCTCCGACGGGCGCAAACGGTCGCTGTAAAAGCGGTCGATCAGATTCCCGATCTCGGCGTCACTTCCCGCCAGTTCGCCGTCCACTCCGACGAACCCCGGGCCTTCCAGAGGACGCAGGTCGCGGCCCGCGTGATTCTCGCGCGCGAATTCCAGAAACAGGTCGCGAAGGCGCTGGGGCACAAGCGGGCTGAGCGTCAGAGGGAAACAAACGATCACAGCGGTCCGCCCATCACGCGCGCTCACCGGTGCGCGAACCCGCTCCATGGCTTCCCGCACGCTTTTGGCGCGCCAGGCGATCTCGGCGGCGTCGGTCCTGGGGCTGGCCACCGTGAGCATCAGGGCCGCGGTATCCCCAAAGTCTTTGATGAACTCGATCGGCCCCGCGCCTTGGGGCAAATCGTGTATGCTGTCGAGCCGTAGTTTGATGTCGTCAAACTCCTTGCTCAGGTCCGCCACGCTTTCGTCGGGAAAAATTAGAATGATCGCGGCGCTGGTCTGCGAAAGCGATTCTAATTTGTGAATGCGGGGATTCTGCGCGATGGCCTCCTCGATCCTGCGCGTGACCTGCTGCTCGATCTTCTCCGCGCCGATCCCCGGCCACAGGCACACAGCGGCAGCGACGCGCGCCGGCACGTCCGGGTCCTTTCGCTTCGGCATCTTGACATAGGCCCAGGCGCCCCACGCGACCACCGCTACCAGCAGAACCCACGAGAGCGACCGGTTCTCGACGAAGAAGCGCGCCGTGTTGTGAGTATGCTCGATTCGCTCGGCGTCGGTCTGTTCGTGGCCAGCCATTTAACAGTCCCCGTTATTGCACGATCTCGGCGAGTTCGCCGTGACGCACCAGGTTCGCACCCTGCATGACGACTCGTTCGCCTGTCCGGAGGCCCCGGGCGAGCGCGGCGGGATGCTGCCCCCTTACCCCAATTTTTTGCAGCTGAGAAAGGGTATGCGTGCCGTTCGCCAGCATTGTAGCGAGCGGACGCCGCGGCGCAGCCACCTGATGATCAGATTTCTCGACTTCGAGCGGCGCATTCCGCGCCTGCCGGTTGTTCCCGCGGGCCGGCGAGACCACCCGCGCCAGTGGCAAGTCTCCGGCCTCCCGTGGACGCTGCCCAAGGGAATTTTGCGCGCGAATCGCAATGGGGGAACTCAGGAGGGCGCCTATCCGAGCAGAGTGTATCAGAGCCTGGAATTCCGCTACGGCGTCGGCCCTTTGAAGATTTGTATCATCAGTGAAGCCTCGTGGCATAGATCGGAAGGACCGACCGTGGGAGCAAAAAGTGTACCATACAATCGGCCACAATTAAACAAAGGCAAATATCCCGCGGGCTATGCCGCGGCAAGTCCCGCGAGGTCTCACTGACTAACATCGCCAGTCGCCATTACTTCCTTCAGCGGGTTCTGCAGTTGCTGGGGATCCTTGCGCGCCAGACGTCCCGCGCCGCCTGGCGCCTGATCCGCCGCCGGCCTTTAGGAGCACCGCAGTTGCTCCGGGAAGCTTTGGAAGAGCTCGGTGGCGCCTTCGGTAAATTCGGCCAGGGGCTCTCGCTCCAGGTGGATATGCTCCCGCGCGAATACTGCGATGAGATGTTGACCTTGCTCGACTCCATGCCGCCGATTCCCCCGGCAGATGTGGAGCAGGTTTTTCTGTCTGAACTCGGAGCTGCGCCTCGAGACTTGTTTCGTGAATTTGACTATGCGCCAATCGCCTCAGCTTCCATCGGTCAGGTCCACCGCGGCACGTTGAAGGACGGAACCCAGGTTGCCATCAAAGTGCAGCGCCCAGGGATTGATCAGGTTTTCGAGCGCGACATCCAGTTGCTGCGGAACCTGGTCCGGCTGATTGAGTTTCTGCGGCTTCGCAGGTTTTACATATTCCGCGAATCGGTCACAGAGAATACTGCCTGGACGCGCGACGAGCTCGACTACCGCCGTGAAGCCGCGTATTGCCAGTTCCTCGGCGACAACGCCGTGGGGTCGGCGGTGGAACGGATCCCGAAGGTCTATTGGGAACTGACCACCGCCCGCGTTTTGACTTTGGAATTCCTGAACGGCCCGAGCCTAGCTCAGTATCTTCGCATGGTCGAAGAGAAGAACGAGACAGCCATTGCCGGCCTGCGGGCCCAGGGCTTCGACCGCAGCGTTTTCACCTCGAATATCATCACCAACTTCCTCCGCGACGCCTTCCGTTTCGGAGCCTTTCATGCCGACCTTCATCCCGCCAACGTCCTGATACTCCCCGGCAATGTGGTTGGCTACGTGGATTTCGGTATCGTGGCGTTTCTCAGTCACGACGCGCGCAGGCGTTTGGCGCAGTGGGTTCTGGCGTATTCGCAGGGCGATATTAGCGGGCTTTTCGAAGCCCACATGGGCATATCCCTTCAGGAGGAAGGCGCGGATCTTCCAGGCATGCTGCGCCGGCTTGAGCAGATCGCGCCGGGTTGGTATCAACAGTCGGCGTTCGGCAAAGTTCGGTTCAGGGTAACGTTCACCACGGCGCTTTTAGATTTTCTGACGCTTGGCCGCAAATACGGCGTGTCCCTGAGGCGTGAGATCGTCCGTTACCTGCGCTCCAGTCTGATGGTGGATGGTCTGGAGGCGCGTGTGGCGCCCGGCCTTGAAATTGCGGAACTGCTCCGGCACGCGGTTGAGGATTACGAACTGGAGCAGGTTCGTAGAACGATCTCCTCTCAAGCCACGACTCTTTCCATTCTGACGGAATTGGTCTTGTGGCTGGATTGGGGCACGGGAGGGCTCGTCCGCTCGTTGCGAGCGCGCGAGAGCTTTCAGTCGCCCCCGCCCGTCACGGAAACACCCGTTGGTGGCCATGCCGCTCGATTGCAGGCGCGCACGCTTGGCGCCGCGCTGGTTTGGGTGGTGATCCTTCTTGCTTTCGGACTCTGGCATTGCTTTCCACCCTGGCGGACTTTTCCGTTCCTGGCTGGTTTCGTGGTGGCTTTTGTGCTAATTTGGACTGCGAATTTGGTGCGCCTATTGCGGCGGATGGTCGCTGCCAAGTAGCCCCGGCGCGGGACGAGGAGAGAATATGCAGCAGATCACGGTGGACCCCCAGACGGCGACCGGTGTCGTGGTTAAGACGGCGGACACGATGACCGCCGCGATCGCCAGGACGACTGAGGCCTCTGCACAGCCTGTGTCGGAAGAGCCGGTACCAGCTTCGGTCGTGCTCTCGTAGACGGGTTGGCCACCGCTGTCCGCATCAGCCCCAGCCGAATCGCCAGCCGCACGATTCTTTAGTACGCTGTCCGCACTTGGGGAAAGGGGTCTTGTTTTCGCTCAATTTCTCCGCGGGCGCGTGGATCTTCTACCCGACGATCACCTCGAGTTCCTGGCCGGAGTGCGGTTGAGCGTTCCCCCGGTGCCTATCACGGAGTTCGAGCAGGCGCTCGTGCAGGAACTGGGTGGCAAAGGTGAGGTGCTGGCTCGGGGATTGAGTCCGAACCCGTGCTGGAGCACCCCGGCTCGTTGCGCATACCAAACTCATTTTCAGAGCCTGCACCTCGTGGTGCAGCTCGCGCGCCCTTCTCTTTCAGAAGCGAGCGTCGAGGAACTCGTCGTCAATCTTCGCAACTCCGGCCACGGGATTGCGGGGATTGTGACGGAGCCGCGGGTTGTGGCCGAGTTCAGCGAGTGGCTGAATGTCACGCGTACGCCGTCAAGCGAGCGCGCGCTTCTCGAAGGATTGTCGCAGATGCGCGGCAAGACGCACGCGCGGTATCCGGCTCTGCTTCCTGAATTCAGCACGGACCGGATCCTTTGCTGGCCGTGGATTGAAGGCGAACCTTTCCGCGCGGACCTGACGTCAGCCTCTCCCAAACTACGGGCCGCGCTCGTCGAAGCGGTCCTCGAACAGATCTGCGTCCTGGGCTTCGTCGATGGCGAATTGGACTGGAGCGACGTAGTGGCGTTGCACGGGGGCCGGCTGGCATTTCGGCGGATCTCTCGGGCGATTGCGGTTCCCATGGGCCGCAACCGGTTTGTCCTTCGATACATCGCCTCAACGCTGGGTGAAAACACCGCTGACGCAGCACGTTGGCTTCTTGAATTGACCGGGTATCGGGGATCGCCTCAGATGAAGACACGACTGGTGGCGGTGATGTCCGAAGTCCAGCCCGAGTTCAGCGGGATGCGGCGGATTTTACCGCCGCTAGCGGCATTTGTGGGAGGCTGGCGCGCACTTTCCAACATGGGTATTGAGCGTCCCCTTTTTCTGGATTACATGCACAAGAGCCTGGTAGCGCTCGCAGACGCCCAAGCTGCTCCCGGCTGCGTCCAGGAAGCTCAGGCCGCGGTGATCGGGACCATGCTTCGCAATCGCTTTGGCGACATCGTCCAAGGAGAATCAATCAAGGAATGGGTCATGGCCTCCGGGATGGTCGCGCTCGAAAGTCTCCGGTATGCCAATCGGCTGGCGGGAGAGTTTCGGGATGAAGCGATTTCAAGTCGCAATCCACCAGATGTAACGGGACATCAGACGCATCTCGACCGGAGTTTCGGTTACGGAATGCTGACGGCGATACTCCTTGTCATCTTTCTCGTATGCCTGCGTTGGAGCTACACGGTCAGTGTCCCCTGGTCCACAGTCCTGGCCGTCGGAGTGGTCGTTTCAGCGATCGCGATGTTTTGGTCCGTCTCGCGCATGAGCTGAAAAATCCGTGCGGGATCGTTGCTGGCGCACGAGCGCCCAGAACGCGACTGGTTCTTGGTGAAAAAACCGCACAGTGTCTTGGATATGCCCGATTCGCTTGGAATCAGATGGTCTGTGCTGGGCCACGGAAATCCGGTTACTTCACGATCTCGACCGTCTCCCCGTCTCTGACGAGTGTGGCGCCCTGCACGATGATGCGTTCGCCGGCGCGCAAACCTTCCGACACCGTAATCAGATTGCCGAGCGGCTCGCCCAGTTTCACGCCGCGAGCGTGCGCGACCGGACGGTTGTCCCGGCCGCCGTCCACGACGAAGACGTTCACTTTGCCGGGATTCTCCTTTGATTGCACGATGGCGGCCATGGGAATCGACGGCAACGGCTGCGCCGGCCGCAGGCCGGGCACTTCGACCGAAGCTACCATGCCGGGTTTGAGCCGATGACCTGGATTATCCACGGTCAGCTCCACGTCGAACACCCGGCTTCTGAGATCCGCCGCGGGTGAGATGCGTGTCACGACACCGCGGAACTTGCCGGGCAAGGCTTCGGTGCTTACGGTCATGGTATTACCTGGCTTGATGCGGGAAAGAAGCGAGTCCGGGGCGCCAAACATGATCTTCACGGAACTGATATCCGCGATCGCAAACCCGGGCGAGCCCGGACCCACCAGCGATCCCACCTCGACAAGACGCTTCAACACCACTCCGTCCATCGGCGCCTTCAGGGTGGAGTCGCCCAGCGCGAGTTCGGCCTCGTGCAGCATCGCCTGCGCCGCATCGGCCTTCACGCGGGCCAGCTTTGGCAGCGCACGCGCCGCGTCCACGCGAGAGCGGACCGTATCCAGCTGCGCCTGGGCTCCGTCAAAATCGGAGCGGGTCAGGCTTTGCTTATCGAACAGATTGCGCGCGCGATTGAAGTTCGCCTCCGCCAAGCGCAGCGCGGCTTCGGCTTCCTGCACCTGCGAATCGGCCTGATTCAGATTCAGGGCGGCTTCGGAGACTTGCGCGCGGGCCTCCTGCACCTTGGCGGTATAGTCGGCCTGCCGGAGGGTGACCAACCCCTCTCCCTTATGGACGTCGTCGCCCTCCTGGATCAGATGTCCCCCGCTGCCGGGAGTCGTGAGGATTTTCTCAACGTACCCGCCGATGCGAAATGCCAAATTCACTAAGGAACGCGGCTCGATGTTGCCCGAGTAGCGCACCTCGCCTGCGTCATTACTCTGCTCGACGACGACCACCGTTACGGGGGTGAGCGGCGTTGTGGCTTTTTCTTCTGTGTGGCAGCCGGCGATCAGAACCGTGGCCGCGGCGGCGATCCAGACGCTTCGTTTTGCGCGAGACCGGCTCCAGGCGGGCACGCTGCGCGCTCCTGTGGCGGACGACTTCCGGTTCTTGTTCGCGCTGCGTTGCGCGGCCAGGGGATTCATCGGCTTGCAGCCTGTCCTGTAGCTTTATCGAAATCCGCCTGAGCGCTGAAGAATCCTGAGAGAGCCTGCTGGTACTGGTAATCGACCTCGGCCAGCGATGCTTGCGCCTCCAGAAGATCCTTGAGCAGGGCGGCCCGCTCGGCATGGCGGTTGCTGGCGATGCGGACTTTTTCCTGCGCGGCTTCCTGAGCCATCTGCACGACGCGCAGCAACCGGCGGGCCTCCTCGACCTGGCGGTAACGATTCTCGACTTCCAGCAGCACCTGGCTTTCGGCGCTCATCAATGCGTTCTTTGCCTGCTCCACGGTTCTGTCCTTGATCTCCAGTTCTTTCTTCTTGCGGCCCCAGTCGAAAATGTCCCACTGGAGAGTCAATCCCGCGGCGGTCACGTTCCTGGGAAGAGGATTCAACTGGAAAGGAGACAGGTAAAGGAAAGTGAAACTCACGTCGGGTATATATTCGGCCTTTTTGAGGTTCCGGTCCTCCTCGGCCTCACGGATTCTGAGCTTCGCAGTCTGAATCTCGGGATGCTCCGCCACGGCGCGCGCTCGGGCCTGAGCCAGATCGGCCGCGGTAAGGGAGGGTTCCGGCAGGCCGCGGACGGCAAATTCGATGCGGGTATCGCGGCCCATTAGATCGTTGAGTTGCTCGCGCTGGGTGGCCAGGCCGTGCTGCAAAGCCGCGGCTTCATACTCCGCTTTCGCAATCCGGGCCTTTACTTCGAGTTCGTCCGATTTGAGAATGACCTGTTGTGCTACGCTTTCGCTGGCCACCCGGTCGAGCTCACGAAGGGTGCGCAGCGCGCTTTCGTTCGCCCGAACGGCGCTCTGCGTCTGCAAGATGGCGTAGTACAGCTTTTTTACGCCGCTTGTCACGGCCTGCTGAGCTGCCCGGTACTGTTCTCGCGCGGCATCCCGTTCGAGCTCCCGCAGGCGTATCCCCAGACCGATTTTATGAAGCTGCGAAATAGGTTGTGTCACGGTGCCGGTCAACAGCGTGAAGGGATGCCCCGGTGTGGTGACCGCAGACGGCGCACCAGGAATCGGTCCGGTGGCGGGATACACGCCCCAGACTCCGGCTGGGAACTCGAATTTTAACTGGTGGAGCAGCTCACCTTCGAACACGTTCAGTTGCATCGAAGGAAACCGGTAAGTCCGGGCCACGCCTATCTGGGCCTCGGACTTCTCGACTTCGAGCCGGGCGTTTGCGACCGATCGATTGTTCTTGAGCGCCAGACTTACTGCCTGCTCGAGCGCCAGTTCTTCCCCGACGGCCGGCGGCTGCTGAGCTGCAATCTGAGCGCGAAGGGCGGCGGTCGCTGCCAGCAGAGTAACCATCAGAGCGGATCTCGCGAACATACGCCTTAGGGCTCAATCTTCCGACCAGCGTGAGTCGCATTCGTGCGGTGGTGTAGCATAGATCACCGGCCAGACGATTTGAGGAGAGAGTCTACCATACATCCCGGTGACTTAAAAGGCGTAACGCTCAACCGCTTGCGGAGAAACATGGCGGCGGAGGAACCCGTGGACAGGCGGCATTCACCGGCGGCGTCTGGCTGCGGGTACAATTTCCTGATGCCCCGCCGGTACGAGGAGATCAGCGCTTTGCGATATGTGTTTATCCCGGCGGTTATCGGGAGGAACGTCCTGATCGCCCTTGCGGTCGGGTGCGTCCTCTCGGCGACGAATCAGTGGGACGCGATTGTGCGGGAGCCGCCCAACGCACGACTCGGTGCGAAGATTTTTGCAAATTTTCTGATCCCTTTTGTCGTCTCTTCGGTGAGCGCGGCGCTCAATCGCCGGGCCGGCCGGGAGAAATGAGTACACGTACTGCGCGTGCAGCCGCCGTTGCGGGCGTGAAGCTGAGCGAATTTCTGCGCATCCGGTGGCCGAACTTCCTGCGTGAGTCGGTTCACGAACTCACGCTTTCTGGCTTTCGACCTGTGGGTTACTTTCCTCCCGGGCGCCGCTCGTACGATCTGATACACTCACGCTATTTGGCTATGCTGGCCGTAGCATTTGTGTTAGTATAGATCGCGATTCTGCTGGAGCTTGTGCGCCGCAGGTACGGGCATCGAGTCATGCCGGCAGAGGGAGGCAAACATGCAGGAATTAGTCGACTCCGTCGTGCGGTTCTCGACCGCAATGAGCCTTTTCGGAGTGCAGCAGATACAGAACGTTGTGGAGATCGCCGTCGATTCGAACGCGGCCATGAAGAGGGTGCAGCAGAGCCTCGACGCTGTGACGACTGTGGTCCTGGACCAGCTCGATCCCGGCAAGCGTCCAACGATCGACAGCATATCGAACCTGGTCGACAAGACGTATACCACTCTTAACATTCCCGCATTGGACCCCAAGAAAGTCGTCCAGACGGCCACCGATGCGGTGCGCAAAACCGCCGACACCATGACGGATGCCATGACCAAGGCCAAGCCGGGACGCGAAGAACCGGAGTCGGCCGCCACAGCCCTTCGCTAATCCTGCGGCCCGATTGCTCGCGTCCGCCAGAAGTGTTTCACTTTTGACGGTCTTTGAACTCCCGGTGTCCTTGACTGACTTATCTGAATCCCCCTGCTTCGAGGTTCGAGGCAGCGGAGGTACGGCGTGGCCGATTTTCGTCGCGCTCTCGCCCGCGGTGGGGGATTCACGGTTGAGCAGGGCAGTCGCGTTCGCGACCTTTACCAAGATGTTCCTGGCGCCTTTTCTTGTGTGCCTGCGCTCCAGCGCAGCGTCCCACAGCCCCGGCCCGTCACGCGAGGGCAAGGGTCGCCTACTTCGACGAATCTCTTCAGCCGCCGTACCGTACTTCTTCCCTCGCCAGGGCTACCACTGGTACTCTTTTCCGATTTCCACCACAAAAACTCTCGGATTGCGGAGGGCGTCCAACTGGCGAATCACCTCTTCACGGTGCGCTGGCTTGATGTGGACGCAATGGATCTCCGGGTCGCATTTCAGTTTCTGCAATTGCGAACCAAGGCTCTGCGGAGTGAGATGGCGCGAGGCGGCGGCCAGTGCCTCCAGTTCGTTGGGGAAGGAGACATCCACGAAGATGGCTTTCAGCTGCTTGGTTGCGTTGGCCACTTCCCACAGCTCGTTGGTCAGATAAGTATCGGCGCTGTAGATGATCGCCGCGTGCTCGTCTTCGACCACCATCGCCGCAGCCGGCACGGTGTGGTTCACTGGAACCGGGGTAATGCAGAGCCCCGCTATGCCGATCGACGCCCTGGGCGTGAGGGCGAGGAATTCCAATACCGGAGCGCTGCCGTTGAGGAGCCGGATTTTTTCGAAGTTCGGCCAAATCAAATCGTTGAAGATAAATTGACGGAGTGCGGCGATGACTTCCGGAAGAGCATAGACCCTCAACGAGGACGTCAAGCGGCTGAAGACCTCGTCGATAAAGATCGGCAGCGAGGCGATGTGGTCCATGTGCGAGTGGGTGATCACAATCTGCCGCACAAGTGCTTGGGCCTGGTCATCGAGGGCGAAACCGAGGTTGCCGGCGTCGAGGGCCAGGCAGTCGTTGATCAGAAAGCTGGTGAGGATCTGGGTCTGCTTATCGGTTTCAGGCCGGCTGGGTAAGAGTTGGATCTTCAATGGAGGCCTGCCGCGGCTCTTGGTATACCCGGGTCTGTGCTAGAGAATTTCTCCTACCGCAATCCGCAATCCCGTTGAGATTCGTTCGGGTTGCGATTATACAACGCTCCAAAACCAACAGCAATGCATTACGAACCGGAGAACGCCATGAGTGGAGCCTCGTGCGCCTCAGCCCGCCCCAGGATTTTCAACCGCATGCAGAAACGCGTCGAGCCCCGAAAACGATGTGGACCAAGTTTTCTGAGGGGCCGAGTAACCTTTCAACTGGACCTCGGCGCCGTGAAAATGCGCCGCAGAGACCGGCGCGGCCTTAATGTAATCGAACGTGTTCTGCCCCAACACCACGTCAGTCTTCAAATCTTTGCTCGCTGTCTCCAGGCGAAAGGCGGCATTCACGGTATCGCCCAAAGCCGTAAAATCCATCACCTGGGCGGTGCCCGGATTCCCCACCGCGGCGGTACCGGTGTTCAAGCCCGCTCCGATCCGCACCTCGTTTGGCAACGAGAAACGCTGGCTTAAGGAGGCGGTAATTTTGGCAAAGTCCGCCAGGGCGTGGAGAATCCGGAGAATCTCAGTGCCTTCCTGCCCCTGGGTGCGATGCAGCCACATGGCCATGACCGCGTCCCCAATATACTTTTGTCCCGAGCATCCATACTTGCGCAGGATCGTGTCCGCTTCGTTGAACCAGGTGCCGATCAACTGGCATAAAACCCCCTGGTCGATGGACTGCGACAGCACCGTATAAGAACGGATGTCAACCACCAGAGCGGAAATCAGAGACCTTGTAAACAGGACTTTGGTGGCGTCAATGCGCGCAGTGGGCAGGGGCGTAGCGCCACGGGCAATCTGGTTCGGATTCCAGAAAAGGACGGCCGTTTGCCCCAACGAGATCAGGTCGCCGTTGCGCAGCAAGACGGGCGTGCTGACGCGCCGTTCATTTACGAAGGTGCCATTGCGGCTGCCCATGTCGATCAGATAGTACTCGTCGGAGTCCGTGCACTGAATCATGGCATGGGTGCGCGAAATAGTCGTGTCGTGTATCACGATGGAGCACTGTTCACTCCGCCCCATCTTCCATAGTTTGGAAGCAGTGAGCGGAAATGGGCGACCCTCGCTACAGTCCTTGATTACAAGGTAGGGATCAGATAAAGCGGATTCCAATGGCTCTGCACCCGGTGGGATGATCATCGACTGTATCAGATCCAGCGCGGCAATGCCGTGCCTCAAATTCAGCACACCGTCTAGCCCTATCGCCGCTCATCCAAATTATACATCGGCGGGCTTACGCGGCGCTCCGGTCGCGGCTAACGTAAGGGCCAAACGCCAAGATACCAGCCGCTCAAGATCCATTGCAGACCGCTAAATACTTCAAAATTTGGTGCGGAGAGGGGGACTTGAACCCCCAGGCCTCACGTACCGTGTGTAAGTTACTGAGTTCACAATAGGCCACACATGGCAAAAGGATCAAAAATGCAACCCGTGGGCACAATTTGGGCACACGGCGCTGGGGAAAGCGAGAACTTCCATGGCGAGACCACGGGCACATCGCAAAACCGTCGCGGCCGTCCGCGCATTGACGTGAACGTCGCGGAAGTCGTTCGCCTTCGTGATGAACTTGGGATGAGCTGGCGGAAGATCGGGAAGAAACTCAACGCGGGCGTTTCTACGGCGCGCCGGGCCTATGTCCGCACCCTAACCACGTCAAGGTGTGTCAGAATTCAACCTAGCCCGTCCTACCCCGTACCAAAAATACTTCCTGAGAGCGAAGGCAGTGACAATGCCGGGCCGAAAGACCCGTCACAGCCGGCGCCCGCCACGGAACC
>JBGPKX010000135.1:0-14050 GCA_041486185.1 Bryobacteraceae bacterium
CAAGGCCAGGTTGTCGCCCTGCTGAAACGCTCTGGCGGCGCCTCAAGATCGAATCTTTCAAGAACTCACGTGGCGAGCGAGCCTATCGTATAGGGTGAACGATTCCCGCAGTCAACCAATAGCGCCGGAGGCACACACCCCCGGCGCTTTGTCGTTGTGAGACCATGCGACGATTTCGAGCCGCGTCCGCCCATGTAGATATCGCACGAAAATTAAACCGGCGAGATGCCCCTTCGATCCTCATATATCAGTACGCCGCTGATCTCTTCGGGCTCCAGGAATAGCTCGGTCAGTGCCCAAACCGCCGCGTCGAGCCGATCCGGTGATCCGTTGAAGGCGGATTGCCCAAGGCCTTTGCGCTGCGGTGTTTATCAAACCAGGACCGACGAGGGACTAACTAAGGCCGGCAGTTCGCCAATGGCGGCCTGGGCGCGCGCCTTGCGCCGTACTCCTCACCTCACGATGGCTCCTGCGTCCTTATCCGCACATGGGGTGCCTTCTAGCCGCAGTCCGCCAATGTTTTGAATAGTTTATATGGTATGGGCGAACTGGCGAACGACGTGCAACCTGGCAACGGGATCAGTAATCCTGAAGGAGCGGTGTTCATGCCGACCGATAGTCTAACCAGTACCATAACCGGTTCCGATACCCGGACCAACACTCTGACCATTACCGACAACCGCACCGGAAACAAATGGGACCTTCCTCTCCAGGACGGTTGCATTCGCGCCGCCGACTTGCGGCAGATCAAAGTACAACCCGACGAGTTTGGATTGATGAGCTACGACCCGGCATTCCTGAATACCGCGGCATGCCGGAGCTCAGTTACCTACCTCGATGGCGAACGCGGGATTCTGCGCTATCGCGGCTACGCCATCGAGGATCTGGCGGAAAACTGCAGCTTCCTGGAAACGGCTTACCTGCTGCTTTATGGGAAACTGCCCGCTCAGTCGCAACTGGCTGAATTTGTAGATCAGGTGACACGCCACACCATGATTCACGAAAACACCAAGAAGTTCATGGATGGCTTCCATTACGATGCCCACCCCATGGGCATGCTGGTGAGCACAGTGGCGGCGCTGTCCACGTTCTATACAGACTCCAAGAACATCCACGACCCGGCGGTGCGCAACCTGCAAATCCTCCGGCTTATCGGCAAGATGCCAACGCTCGCCGCCTACGCTTACCGGCACAGCCTGGGCCTCCCCTATGTCTACCCGGATAACGATCTCGGCTACACCGAGAATTTCTTGAACATGTTGTGGCGGCGGACCGAGCCCAAGTACTCGCCAAACCGCGTGCTGGCGCGGGCGCTCGACGTGCTGTTCATCTTGCACGCCGATCACGAGCAGAACTGCAGCACGAACGTGATGCGGTCGGTGGGCAGCTCGCAGGCCGATCCATTCGTCACTACAGCAGCGGCAGCGGCGGCGCTCTATGGCCCGCTGCACGGCGGAGCCAACGAGGCCGTACTGCGCATGCTCGACGAGATTGGGTCCAAGAGCAACATCGGGGCCTATGTCGAGAAGGTGAAGGCGGGCCACGTGAAGCTCATGGGGTTCGGGCATCGGGTCTACAAGAACTACGATCCGCGCGCACGGATTATCAAGCGCATCGCGAACGAAGTGTTCGAGGTCACGGGCCCCAATCCGAAGCTCGATATCGCACTCGAACTGGAGAAAATCGCGCTCAACGATGAGTTCTTTATCAAGCGCAAACTCTATCCTAACGTGGATTTCTATTCTGGGATCATCTATCAGGCCATGGGGTTCACGCCGGATATGTTCACGGTGCTGTTCGCCATTCCCCGAACGGCCGGTTGGCTGGCGCAATGGCAGGAGATGCTCGAAGATCCCGAACAGAAGATCGCGCGGCCGCGCCAGATCTATACAGGTTGCGAGCGGTGTGAGTACGCTCCCATGGCTAAGCGCCGGAATGAAGACCAGTAGACCCGGTTGCGGGATGCTGAGGTGAATGACCCTGGGCGCCGTTGTGCGTAGCCAAAACCTCGTCTGCCGCTGACGAACGTTGAGCAATACTGCACCGCGGCCGGCACACGTATGCACCGCGCGTGTACCTTGCCAGACCCAACCGCCGCAGATGGTGCAAAAGCAGTGGGGAAGAATGGGCTCTCTGCGACGAGAGGGCCGTGGGTCCCTTTTTGCCCATGAGATGCGCTGGCCAAAAGCAGCAACGTCTACGGCGCTCCGGCGCCAGAGCGCTACGCAGCTTCGCGCCAGCTATATCGATGATGAAGGCCGCCGAGGCGGGCACTGGAGATCACGGTCGCAGCCAGCGAAGGCTTGCTTTCCACTGGCCGTCGATTCGGCGTGCCCTTATCGAGGGAATCGTGAATCCGGTCGTTGTGGTGGTAGTCCACGTAATCGCGAATGAGCCGCCGCAGGTGTGGTTCGTTCAGCGCGATGACATGGTCGAGAATCTCGCGGCGGCAGCTTCCCACCCAGCGTTCCGCAGTCCCGTTTTGCCACTGTGCCTGAACATTCGTGCGCTTCGGCCTGAGACCCGTCGCCTGCAGGAAGGCAATCACATCCGCATCTGAGTTGTCGGCTTGAGGTTGTCACAGTTCCGAGAGTTCGGAATAGAAACTTGGCCGCACAAAAAGCGAGGCGCATCTCGGAAACATCATGGCGCACACCGGCCGGAATTTCCGGTTCGATCCAAAGACAGAGACCGTCATCGGCGATGCCGAGGCCAGCCGGTTGGTGAAGAGAGCGTACCGGGAGCACTGGGCGACGCCGAAGAACGCATAAGAAAGGCGCTGCGGTCAGCGCGACAACACGGCATTCGCGACGGCCGCCTGTCCCAGACAGAGCCCTCCATCATTCGGGGGCGCCTTCGAGTGCAGGAACACGGCAAAGCCATCGGCGCGCAACAGCTGCACCGTCCGCCGCAGCAGGTAGAGATTCTGGAAAGTTCCGCCCGAGAGACACACTCGATCGATCCCTTCCTCGCGCCACATTCTGCGGCAGATTTCGGCGATCGCCGCGGCGACGGTGTTGTGGAATTGCGCGGACGCGAGTTCCGGATGTTCGCGATCCGCCGCCGCGCGCCGGACGGTCTCGCGGAAATCGATGACGGTGCCGTCGAGATCAAACGGATAAACGGCGTCGATTCCCTGGGCGGCGATCGATTCGAGCTCAATCGCGGCCTGCGCTTCGTAGTTGGCTTCGAGCCGCAAGCCGAGGATAGCGGAGACCGCGTCGAACAGCCTGCCGCACGACGAACTTTCCACCGTATTCACCTTGCGCAAGAGCATCGTCTCGACGACTTTCCGCTGCTGCGCGGGGACGGCGTCGAGAAACGGCAGATCGTTCAGACCCGCGTCCCGCGCATAGGCGAGCGCCACGCGCCACGGCTGCCGGATCGCCGTGTCCCCACCGGCAAGCGGCACATAGCGGAAGTGAGCCATGCGTTCGAAGCCCGCATAGTCGCAAACCAGAACCTCGCCACCCCAGATCTTGCCGTCGACACCATAGCCCGTGCCGTCCATCGCTACGCCGATCACCTTGCCCCGCAGCCGGTTCTCGGCCATGCAGGAGGCGATATGGGCGTGGTGATGCTGAACCCCGATGTGTTCGACGCCCTCCATCGCGAGCGCGAGCCGCGTGGTGAGGTAGTGGGGATGCAGATCGTAGGCCACCGCGCGCGGCCGGACGCGGAAGAAGCGCTTCATATTGTCGAGCGTCTCTTCCCATAACGCAAGCGTTTCGAGGTTCTCCAGATCACCGATGTGCTGGCTGAGGAGCGCGTAGTGTTCGCGCGTGAGGCAGAGTGTGTTCTTCAGCTCTCCGCCACAGGCCAGCACCGGCTCGACGGGCATCCCGAGATCGATCGGAAGAGGCGCGTAGCCACGGGAGCGCCGAATGGTCCGCTCCTTGCCCTCGAACGTGCGGACCACCGAGTCGTCCAGGCGCGTGTGGATCTTGCGGTTGTGGATGAGAAAGAAGTCGGCCAGCGGATGGAGCCGCGCGGCGATCTCTTCGTTTCGAAAGGCGATCGGCTCTTCGCTCAAATTGGCCGACGTCATCACCAAGGCCTGGAACTCGGCGCCATCGAAGAGAAGATGATGCAGCGGCGTGTAGGGCAGCATCACACCCAGGGTGCGGTTGCCCGGGGCAACAGCGGGTGAGATGGGACACCCGGCCCGCGCAGGCAGCAGGGCCACAGGCCGGCGGATGCCGTTGAGCGCGGCGCGATCGGCGTCATCCAGTTCACAGAACCGCCAAACAGCCTCTACATCGGCCGCCATCAGCGCAAACGGTTTATCGGAGCGCCGTTTGCGCTCCCGCAGGAGACGCACCGCGGCGTCGTCTGTTGCGTTGCAGGCCAGGTGGAATCCACCCAATCCTTTGACCGCGAGAATCTTTCCCGCTCGCAGCATCTCGCGCGCGAGGCCTATCGCTTCGGCCCGATCGGCGAGGCGTTTTTCCCGGTCCCAGAGTTCAACCCACGGACCACAGGCCGGGCAGGCGTTGGGCTGGGCGTGGAAGCGGCGGTCCGCGGGGTCGTGATACTCGGCTTCGCAGGTCGCGCACATGGGGAACTCGGCCATCGTCGTCTGAGGCCGGTCGTAAGGGATGTCGCAAATGATCGAGTATCGCGGACCGCAGTTGGTGCAGTTGGTAAACGGATAGGCATAGCGCCGGTTCGACGGGTCGCGAAGATCGGCGAGGCACTCCGGGCAGGTGGCGATATCCGGCGGAACGAGAACAAACTCGCCCGCTTCGGCGCGGCTCGAGCGGATCACGAACTCTGAAGCGTCGCCTGGAGGAAGGTCCTCTTCGAGAATCTCGTCCATCTGGGCGAGCGCGGGCGGATGGGCGCGAAACTCGGCGAGGAACGCCGCGACCGAGGAGTCGCTCCCCTCCACGTCCACCTCGACACCGAGCGTGGAATTGAGCACATAGCCGGTGAGCCCGAACCGGCAGGCGAGCTTGTGGACCCAGGGCCGGAAGCCCACTCCCTGGACGACGCCATGCACGTGAAGTCTGCGCCGCAAGCCCAAACGATAAGGGATCAAGTTGGGTGAAAGCAAGCGGGGGTGTGCAAAATTACGCACCCACGGCTGCGGTGAAAAAGCAAGAGGGGAGGCAGACCTCGGCCCCAGCAAATGAAAGACTGCGGACCGCTGCGGTACACCGCCATCTCCGCCCACAAGGCCAGCATCGGCTGGTAACCACATCCGCCTTGGCAGGTCGGTTGCGCTTCCCGTTTCCAACTCTCGATGATCGTGCTGTCTAGATCGATGGTTGCGATCTTCTGATCCCTGCGCCGGCTTCCCAGTTCCTGTACCAGATCCTGATTCACTTGCGTCAGTCCCCGCAACGCCGCACTCTCCTCCGGGATGTAACTCACCGCCCCCACTGGCAGTTGCTGCTGCGCCGCGGTGATCTGGCTCTCTTCATGAAACGCATACAGGAATTGCGTGCTGCTTCCGGACTCGGCAGTTCGTGCCCGATCAACTCCGCCAAACCGCCGTCCTCGCGCAGGCGATCGAAGTCCTCCGGACAATCGCCTCCGGCCGCATTCAAGATCACGAAGCTCTCTACGCATGTGGCCTCGTCGAAGCCGCGCTGACGCTGTTTGACCGAAACGTTGCGCTGCACACTGGCGGGCAAGGCCAACGATCGAAACGCCTGCACCAATACACGGGTATGCCCGCCAGCGCGGTCAGTCCCTGATCGACCTGTCCCCCGTCGTAATCGAACCCTAGCTGCAACTCAGTAGGGGAGCTCGGATTCGCTTTGCGCATGCAGTGGCATTGTACGCGCACTCTGCACCCGCTGGCTGATCACTCCGTCCGCTCCGCCACCACTATCACTCGAGGCTTGACTTCAACCCGTCGATTAAGGCCCATGAATTGCTTTAGGCGAAGGCACAATACCGCCATCAAGGAGGTCCTGTGGTCACCGAAAAACGGCAATCCACCTACGATCTACTCCGGAATCATGGAGTCGATCGCAGATCCTTCCTCAAGTTCTGCACCACCATGGCCGGCGCCATGGGGCTCGAAGCGACGATGGTTCCCACCGTCGTGGCCGCCATGGAGAATAAGCCTCGTATCCCGGTGATTTGGCTGCATGGCCTGGAATGCACCTGTTGCAGCGAGAGCTTCATCCGGTCGGCCCACCCGATTGCCCAGGACATTGTCCTGAACATGATTTCGCTCGACTACGACGACACCTTGCAGGCGGCGTCGGGCGACCAGGTGGAAGAGATCCGCCGCCGGATCATGAAAGAGTACAAAGGCCAGTATCTGCTGGCGGTGGAAGGCAACGCGCCGACCAAAGACGGCGGCGTCTACTGCACCGTCCACGGCGAGAGCTTCCTCGACATTTTGAAGGAAACGGCGGAAGACGCCAAGGCCATCGTCGCGTGGGGATCGTGCGCTTCCCATGGGTGCGTGCAGAACGCCAGGCCCAATCCAACGGGCGCTCAGCCGGTGAAGAAGATCATCACCGGGAAGCCGATTATCAACGTGCCGGGCTGCCCGCCCATCGCCGAAGTGATGACCGGCGTGCTCACCTACATCCTCACCTTCGACAAGCTGCCCGAGCTGGACCGCGCCGGCCGTCCCAGGATGTTCTACGGCCAGCGCATCCACGACAAGTGCCAGCGCCGGTCGTTCTTCGACGCCGGACAGTTCGTGGAAGCGTGGGACGACGACGGCGCGCGCAAGGGCTGGTGCCTCTACAAGATGGGCTGCCGCGGCCCGTCCACATACAACTCCTGCTCCACCGTGAAGTGGAACGGCGGCGTTTCGTTCCCCATCGGTTCGGGGCATCCATGCATCGGCTGCTCGGAGGAGAACTTCTGGGATAACGGCCCCTTCTATCAACGGCTGTCCAGCATCCCCGTACCGGGCATCGAGTCCACGCCGGATCAGGTGGGCAAGACCCTCACCGTTTTGACGGGCGCAGCGGTGGCCGCCCATCTCGTCTCCAAGGTGGTGCGAACGGCCGCCAAGGGCGGCGAAGCCGGGAAGGAGTAAGGTGCAACCATGTCGAAACGAGTAGTAGTCGATCCCGTCACGCGAATTGAAGGGCACCTCCGCGTGGAGGCGATGCTCGATGACAGCAACAGAATCCAGAACGCGATGAGTTCCGGCACCATGTGGCGGGGCATCGAGGTGATCCTGCAAGGCCGGGATCCGCGCGATGCCTGGGCCTTCTGCGAGCGCATCTGCGGCGTCTGCACCACCGTGCACGCGCTGGCCAGCGTACGGACGGTAGAAAACGCGCTGGGAATTCAGGTCCCGCCCAACGCCGACATCATCCGCAACATCATGTTCCTGACCCAGATGGTGCAGGACCACGTGATCCACTTTTACCATCTGCATGCGCTCGACTGGGTAGACGTCGTTTCAGCGTTGAAAGCCGATCCGGCGGCGACGGCGTCACTGGCGCAAAAGGTGGCGCCCAAGTGGGCGCTCGCGAGTCCGGGCTACTTCAGCGACACGGCGGCGACGCTCAAGAAGTTCGTCGAATCGGGCCAGTTGGGAATCTTCCAGAACGCCTATTGGGGCCATCCGGCCTACAACCTGCCGCCTGAAGCCAACCTGATGGCGGTGGCGCACTACCTGGAAGCGCTGAAGTGGCAGAAAGACATCGTCAAGATCCATACCATTTTCGGCGGCAAGAATCCGCACCCCAACTACATTGTGGGCGGCATGGCCTCGGCTATTTCCATGCAGGGCGACAACGCCGTCAACATGGAGCGGCTCAACATCGTGCGTGACCTGATTCTGGATGCCATCCATATCGTGGAGGATATGTACGTCCCGGACCTGCTCGCGATCGCTTCGTTCTATCCGGAATGGACACAGCTCGGCGGCGGGCTCGGTAGCTACATGGTGTATGGCGACGTGCCGCAGGCCGGCATCGGAGACTCGTCGAAGTTCCGCTTCCCGCGCGGCGTCATCCTGAACAAGAAGCTGGATGAAGTACTGCCGTTGGATCTCGCCGACCAGTCCCAGGTCCAGGAAGAGATCGCACACTCCTGGTACGCCTACCCCAACGGCAAGACCTCGCTGCATCCGTGGGAAGGCGTCACCGAGGCCAAATACACGGGCCCCAAGCCACCTTACAAAGAGCTGGACGAGAACGGGGCTTACTCGTGGCTGAAGGCGCCGCGGTGGAAAGGGCACGCGGTGGAAGTGGGTCCGCTTGCGAGGATGCTGGTTGGTTTCGCCAGCGGCAAGACCCGCTTCAAAGAGGTGGTAACCGAAGCGTTGGGCCGGCTGAAGGTGGGTCCGGAGGCGCTGTTCTCGACGCTGGGACGCACGGCGGCTCGCGGGCTGGAATCCCGCCTGGCGGTGCACTGGCTGCTCGACGAATACAACCACCTTGTGGACAATCTGAAGAACGGCGATTCAGCGACGGCCGACACAAGGAACTGGGAGCCGGGCACTTGGAAAGCGGAATCGAAAGGCTTCGGCTTTACAGAAGCCCCGCGCGGGGCGCTGTGCCACTGGATTCAGATCAAGGACCAGAAGATCGCCAACTACCAGATCGTGGTCCCTTCCACCTGGAACGCATCTCCCAAGGATGGCAAGGGACAGCATGGCGCCTATGAATCGGCGCTCATCGGGACTCCCATGGCCGATCCCAAGCGGCCCGTCGAGATCCTGCGCACCATCCATTCCTTCGATCCGTGCCTAGCCTGCGCTTCGCACGTCATCGGGCCGGACGGCGAGACGCTGGCCGAAATCGTCGTGCGTTGAGGGGGCGTTTATGGCAAGCACTCATTATCAAGTCCTCGAGCCCGGGGCTCGGGAGCTGCAATACGCGCGGAAGTACGTGTGGGAGTTCCCGGTCCGCCTGTGCCACTGGCTGAATGTCTTGTCGATCACTGTCCTGTTCGCCACCGGGCTGTACATCAGTTCGCCGCTCCTTTCGCCCAATGGTGAACCGTGGCAGAACTTCCTGATGGGCCGCGTGCGGCAGATCCACTTCATCTCGGGCTACGTGATGCTGTTCAGCTTCCTGGTGCGCATCTACTGGTTCTACGTGGGCAATAACTATGCGCGGTCGGGATTCCCATTTGTCTGGCGGCGCGCTTGGTGGGCCGACCTGAAGGAGCAAGCGGCGCAGTACCTGCGCCTGGACCGCGGCCATGTGCACCTGGGCCATAACGCGCTGGCCGGCCTCTCGTACACAATCTTCGTGATCGGCTTGGGCTGGTTCCAGATCCTCACCGGACTGGCGCTCTGTTCGGAATCGAATCCCGGCGGCTTTTGGGACAAGCTGGTGGGCTGGATCATCCCGCTGTGCGGCGGTTCGTTCCGGCTGCGCATGTGGCACCACACCTTGGCCTGGAGCTTTGTCGTGTTCCTGGTGCTTCACCTGTACATCGTGCTTTACGACGACCGGCAGTTCAAAAACGGACTGGTCTCCTCGATGGTGTCCGGGTTCAAGTTCTACGAGAAGAAGGATTTGGATCATGACCGCTGGCTTAGTTGAGGCGCCACCGGTGGATACGGGAACCCGGGCTCCGGTGCTGGTGCTGGGCCTCGGGAACCTTCTTCTCGAAGACGATGGCGTTGGGCTGAGGCTGCTTGAAGCGATTGGCGCCGCTGATCGGTTCGGCGAAGACATGGAGTTCGTCGATGGCGGCACACAGGGGTTGGCACTGCTCGGATATCTGGGTGGCCGGAAGCTGGCGGTGATCCTCGACGCCGTCGAATTGGGCGAAGCGCCCGGCACGGTTCACGTCCTGCGCGGCGCGGAGATTGAGAAGCTACGCGCGCGCCGTTCCACCACAGCGCATGAAGGCAATGCGATCGAACTACTGGCTGTGGCGCGTCTGCTGCGCGACGAGCCGGATGAACTGGTGATTGTCGGCATCGAGCCGGATCACGTGCGCACCGGAGTCGGCTTGAGCGATGCTGTGTCCGCGGCCGTGCCTGAAGGCGTTAAGCTAGTGGTTCAAGTGCTACGATCTCACACGAACCACGAGGAGCGGCTATGTGTCTCGCGATCCCTGGGAAAATCCTCGACACCGAAGAGCTGAACGGCATCCGGCTCGGGCGTGTCCAGTTCGGCGGCATCACGCGCCACACTTATTTGGACTTCGTTCCCGACGCCCATCCCGGCGATTTCGTCCTGGTGCACGTCGGCTTCGCCATCAGCAAGTTGGATGAGGCGGAAGCGGCCCGCACCTACGAACTGCTGGAGAAGGCCGGCCTCGTCGCGGACGAGTTGGGGCCGGAGGCGCCCGAATGAAGTACATCGATGAGTACCGCAACCCGAAGCTCGCCCACTCATTGGTCGCCGCGATCCGCCACACTGTCACCAAGCCGTGGGTGCTGATGGAGATCTGCGGCGGCCAGACCCATACGCTGATGCGTTACGGCATTGACGAACTGCTTCCACCGGAAGTGGAACTGGTGCATGGACCCGGCTGCCCTGTGTGCGTCACGGCGCTCGAGATCGTGGACAAAGCGGTCGCCATCGCCTCGACACCCGGAGTGATTTTCGTCTCTTACGGCGACATGCTGCGCGTGCCGGGCTCGTCGAGCGACCTGTTCCGCGTCAAGGCATTGGGCGGCGACGTGCGCATCGCCTATTCGCCGATGGACGCGGTACGCATTGCGCGCCAGCATCCGGATCGGCCGGTGGTCTTCTTCGCCGTCGGCTTTGAAACCACGGCGCCCGCCAACGCCATGGCGGTCTGGCAGGCCAAGCGCGAGGGTCTGACCAACTTCTCGATCCTGGTATCGCATGTGCTGGTACCGCCCGCCATTTCGTTGCTCCTCGAATCGCCGGCCAATCGCGTGCAGGGGTTTATCGCTCCGGGCCATGTCTGCGCGGTGATGGGCTACACGGAGTATGAGGACCTCGTGGCGCGCTACCGCGTTCCCATCGTCGTGGGCGGATTCGAGCCGCTCGATCTACTGGAAGCGATTCTCATGCTGGTGAAGCAGCTCGAAGAAGGTCGTCACGAATTGGAAAACCAGTACGTGCGCAGCGTGACGCGCCAGGGCAATCAGGCGGCGCAGCACCGCATGATGGAAGTGTTTGAAGTCGCCGACCGCAACTGGCGCGGCATCGGCCCTATTGCCCAATCGGGCTTCCGGCTGCGGCCTGAGTACGCCGCGCATGATGCCGAGAAAATCTTTGGCGTTGAGTCGCTGCACGCGCCCGAGCCGCCCGAATGCATCAGCGCACTGGTGCTCCAGGGGATTAAGAAGCCGGTGGACTGTCCGGCGTTCGGGGTCCGCTGCACGCCGGACCAGCCGCTGGGAGCGCCGATGGTGTCGACCGAAGGCGCTTGCGCGGCCTATTATTCCTACCGCCGGCATTCGCTCGTGGTGGTGGCGTAGATCATGGGAACCTCAATCGCTTTTACCTGTCCAACTCCGTTGATCATCCGCGACAAGGTGCTGCTTGGACATGGGTCCGGGGGCAAGTTGAGCGCGGAACTGACGCGAGACATCTTCCTCCCGTTCTTCCGCAGCCCGATTCTCGGGCGTCTGGAAGACCAGGCGGTAGTCGACGTCAACGGAGCGCGGCTTGCCTTCACCACCGACTCGTTCGTCGTGAAGCCCTTGTTCTTTCCCGGTGGCGACATCGGGTCGCTCGCCGTCCACGGTACGGTGAACGACCTGGCCATGGGCGGAGCACAGCCTCTGTTTTTGAGTTCAGCGTTCATTCTGGAAGAAGGGCTCTCGATGGAGACGCTGCGCCGCGTGGCCGAATCGATGGGCCGCGCCGCGGAAGCCGTTGGTGTGGAGATCGTTACCGGCGACACGAAGGTTGTGGAGAAAGGCAGCGGCGATGGCCTGTTCGTGAACACCACCGGAATCGGCATAGTTTCGCCCGGAGTGAACCTTTCGCCCGCGAACATTCGGCCGGGCGACTGTATTTTGCTCTCCGGTACGCTCGGCGATCACGGCATCACGATCCTGGCCGAACGCGAAGGCATCCGCTTTGAATCGGACATCCGCAGCGACTCGGCCCCGCTCGACGGCTTGGTGCGCGACATTCTCGGGGCGTCTCTTTCCATTCGCTGCCTGCGCGACCCGACGCGCGGCGGCCTGTCGAGCACGTGCAATGAGATCGCAGGCCGGGCGCGGCTGGGGATCGAACTGGACGAGATGGCGATACCGATTCGGGACGAGGTCCGCGGCGCCTGCGAGATGCTGGGGCTCGATCCGCTGTATGTGGCGAATGAAGGCAAACTGGTCGCGATTGTTCCGCCCGAAGCGGTGGAGGCGGTCCTGGATGCGATGCGGCGGCATCCGCTGGGCCGCCAGGCTTGCCGGATTGGCCGGGTGACGGAATCGCATCGTGGCCTGGTGACGATGCGCACGGCATTTGGAACTTCGCGGATCGTCGATATGTTGTCCGGCGATCAGCTGCCGAGGATCTGCTGATGCATGAGATGAGCATTGCGTCGTCGGTCCTCGATGCGGTCCGCGTCGAAGGGCGGAAGTATAATGGCGCGCACGTGGGCAAGGTGGGATTGCGCATCGGAGAATGGTCGGGCGTCGACACCGAGTCGCTGCGGTTCTGTTTCGAAGCGCTGGTGAAGGGGACCGAACTGGCGCCGCTTGCCCTCGAGATCGACTTCCGCCCGGCCAGCCCAAACATGGACATCGCTTATCTCGAGTTGGAGGGCGGTTAGGCGCCGCAAAGGAAACCGGGAATGGAACGGATTGCCATCGAAAAGAAAATATTGAGCGCCAACGATCAGGTAGCCGCTTCGCTGCGTGAGCGCTTCGCCGAACACGGGACGCTCGTGCTGAACTGCATCAGTTCGCCTGGTTCGGGCAAGACTTCGCTCCTCGAGCGCACGCTCGCGAGCTTCCCGAAAGACACGCGCGTAGCCGTAGTCACGGGCGACATTCAGACGGACAACGACGCGAAACGGCTCGCGCGCTACGGCTTTCCGGTACGGCAGATCACCACCGCGGGCGCCTGCCATTTGGATGCGCGCATGGTGGAGCGCTCGCTGGAAGGCTGGGATGTCGGCTCGCTCGACCTGCTGATTATCGAAAATGTCGGCAACCTGGTGTGCCCCACAAGCTACGATCTGGGCGAAGAGTGCAAAGTGGTGCTGCTGAGCGTGACCGAAGGCGAAGACAAGCCGCTCAAGTATCCGAGCGCCTTCTTCCGGTCGAAGCTGATGGTGTTGAACAAGGTGGATCTGCTGCCTTATGTGCCGTTCGACATCGAGAAGGCGAAAGAGAACGCCCGCAGCGTTCATCCGGAGATCGAGATTCTGGAGACGTCGTGCACAACGGGTGCGGGTCTCGACCAGTGGCTCTCCTGGATCGGGAGGCGAATGGAAAACGTGAAGGGCCTCGCGGGCTACGCGATTTCGCAGACCGCGTAGCTGCGATTCACGTCCGGCAGGGCGACAGCACGATGGCAAGGACGCGCTAAGCAACTGGAGAAACCCTCCTCGTCCCGCCGCGCGCGGCTGACCTCGGCTGCCAGCCTCTTTTGCTTTCACTTCAAAATTGGGTAGTGGGTCACTTTGAATTTCCGCCCCTCGGCAACGGTTGAGAGACGGCGGGCTGGGAGGTTGTAATACGGATTTCTGCTCTGTCGAACCACGGCGCGATCAATTTGCGTTCGAAGATTCATCCGACGCAAGGCTCTACACCAGTCAGGCCGCTTCCAACCAGGTATATCGATGGTGAAGACCGCCGATTCGAGGTAGCGACAGAGGCTCACGCTGCTCGGTCGGGCGCGACTCAATCGGACGGTGTGCCGGCGTTTCCTTCTCCAGTCCGATGTGGGTTCTGTCCTCATGGTAGTAAGTCAGGTAATCTCGCCCGAGGCGCCGCAGGTGCTGTTCGTTCAGTGGAATGACATGATCCAGCATCTCGCGGCGACAACTGCCGACCCAGCGCTCAGCCACTCCGTTCTGCCACGGACTGCGCACGCTCGTGCGAACGGGCTTGAGACCACTGGCCTTGAGAAACCCGAATACATCGCCGCCGAACTTCGCGTCACGGTCGAACACGACGTACTGGTAGCGACAGGGAAGCGGCAGAGCCTCCCGCAGTTGCTGGACGACC
>JBGPKX010000136.1:0-13950 GCA_041486185.1 Bryobacteraceae bacterium
ATAGTTGTTTAGATATCTAAACAACTATGTCAGATCAAGTCTGAGCTATTGCACATTACCCGAAGCCGACTGTGGTGGCAGCGCCGGAACGTCCCGGCCGTCATAGAATTCCTCACACTCGTTCTCCCGCCCACGAACGATTCGCTTTCCGCTCAGAATACCCCACTGCGTCGTGATGACGGTGGCCTGGCGCTCATCCATACCGCCATCGCAGTACAAGACCACCCAATCCCGGATCCGCCGGAGTTGGTGCGCCCGCGCAGTGTTTGAGTACAGCGCCGTGTAATTGCGCTCCCCACGGTGAGTGTGCAGGATGGGAAGCCATGCTTCTTCTTGCTGATTCCCGCGAGATCGGCAAGCCGGCCATCGTGTGCGGCTGCCTCCAGATCCTCAAGCGAATCGATTTCCCGATGTTGGGTAGTAGGTCAGTTCTCACCCACTACCCGATGTTGACGTTCGGCCAGAGCATGGCCCATCCCCGGCACTGATTCGAGCAACGTCACTGGATCTGTTTCGCTGCGCAATCGATCCAGCACCGGCAGGCGCGCTGTCGTTACCAAAGTTCGCAGGGCCGTCGCCAGACGTTCGCCGACGCCGGTGACAGCGCGCAAACCTTCTTCACCTTCCTCTCGCCAGATTTCGACCAGGGGCTTGGGCAAATGCCGAACGCTCGCCGCCAACCGTCGATACGCCTGAACGCGCAATGGGTTGGCTCGTTGCGACTCGAGCACGTCGGCGACTTCTTCCAGGCGGCGAGCGATTTCAACGTTCTGCATGATTACAATGCCGGTCTCGGCCCCCTCGCTCTCTACGCGTGGAGAGCTCGATCGAAGAGGTTCGCCAAAACAGGCCCTTGCCAGGCCACGACTTGACTCACGCGCCTGGCTGTCTACCGTTTGGCCAGTGCTCGCTCCAGCGCGGCGTCGTGCCCATAGATGTCGTCGAAAAAGCAGGCCTCGCCATCCTCCCTCACGATTGCCGTTCCGTACAGAATGAGCACGGGGATAGGCTTGTCGAGGTTGACGACGATTGTCTCATCGCCATTCATGGCAGTGCGGATGCGATCGATTGTCCATTCAGGCTTGTCCCGGAGAACCCACACAGCCAGCGCCACGGGATCTTCCACGCGGATGCAGCCGTGGCTGAAGTCGCGACGGGCCCTTGAAAACAGCGCCGTCGCGGGCGTTCCGTGTAGATAGACGTCGTATGGATTTGGGAGGACGAACTTAACTAAAGCCAAAGCATTTGTGGGCCCCGGCTTCTGGCGGATGACCAGTTCCCCGGAGCGAAGCTGCTCCAATATTGCATTCCTAACAAAGCCATCGCCAACGACCTTCCCATGCTTGTCCAGGATTTCGTAGTCATGTTTGACTAGATATGAACGATTCTTCGCCGCGAGCGGCACTAGCTCGGCGCGCTGTATGCTCAAAGGCACGTTCCAATATGGCCTGAAGATCACCTGTTTCATTTCGCTCGCAAAAACGGGAGTCCGATGCCGGTAAGCCCGACCGACCACCACTCCCATCGAAAGCATGGAACGGTATTCGCCATTGACTGCGCGGAGGCGAAACTCGGGGATATTCACAACAATCGGCGGTCGCGCGAACTCATGAGGGAGCCAGCGCCACCTCTCCAGTGTGAGCTGAAACTGGACCAATCGGCGGCTCGGTGGTGTGTTGAGTTCCCTCAATGTGTGGGAGTCGATCCGTCCATTCGGTTCCAAACCGTGGCGGCCTTGGAAATGTTTCACCGCCTCCACGAGAGCGCCTTGGTAGACCGTCGCAGACTCTGGCGTAACGGCTGCTCCTGGGAGATCGCCTAGCGAGCGCAGCAAGCGGGTCAATCGAGGCAGACCAGGGTACATATCACCGGGCTTGACGACTCTCTTGGGATTCGGAAGGCGCTCGCCGTCGTCGTTTCGGGCCAGTTCAAGATATGTTTGGAGCGCTCCCAGTGTGCGACGGTAGCCCGGGAATGGCGGCTCAACCGTTTCCATCGCAGCATGGAGATCTTGCGTCTCCACAAGCTGTCGCAGGAACTCGGAGAGATCGTACCTCTTGTGCTCGATATCGAGCCCAAAGTGAAACTCCCGCGGATTCACCCGACCGACACGCAGATCAGAGATGTATCGCATGGTGGAGACCGTAAGGGCCACATCGAAGCGGATATACTCCATCTCTACGGTCCGGGGATTGAGCTGCTCCAGCTTTCCGAGGCGTTCCGCCCAGCGAACACCCTCGTAGTCTTCGGGTTCCAGACCCTTGCTTTCGGCGCCGCGAAGCAGTTCGATGAGTGCTCGCGCTTGCTCGGTGGGTCTCGAACCCCTGACCCAGGCTAGTGCGTACCCAGCGGCTTCGTAGAATTCCTTGACTTCTGGGCCGTAGTCCGCAAACTCGGGTGAATGGAGATCGGCGAGTGCTCCCGCACCTACAATGGCACGTAATGCTGCCTCGCCTTCAGGTGAGAGACGCTGAAACGGCAAGTTCAGCACTCTGGGAGAGATTGAAAGGGTAGGTCCGGCTGCGCGCGCGACATCAGATCCATCTTTCTCGCAGCCCGTAAGAAGCCACAAGGCCGAAAGCGCCAGCAAGCGGCTACAATTCCGAATCTCCACGCAATATGTCACCGCACGTCGGTCACCGAAAAAGCTCTCACGCGACCTTCTGCTGGACAGACGCCGCGAGCAGCCGCCGCACTTCTTCATCTGAAATCTGCGGGAACTCTTCATACCAGAGACCCACAGCATAGTAAGGCTCTGGAGTTGCCAGGCAAACCACTTCGTCGGCCTCGCCGGCGAGCACTTCCCAAGCCGCGACGGAGGCCACCGGAACGGCCGCGACCACGCATTTCGGCCGGTGCCCCTTCACGGCTTTCAACGCAGCGTGCATGGTTGCACCGGTCGCGATGCCGTCGTCCACAACAATGACCGTCAGGTCGCGTAAGTTCAGAGCGGGCCGGCCAGAGCGATATAAGCGCTCGCGCCTGTCCAGCGTGACCCTTTCTTCAGCGGCGATCTGCTCAATCGTCTCGAGCGGGATACCAAACTCTTTGATGAGAACATCGTCCAAAACGCGTATGCCGCCGGGTGCGATGGCGCCGATGGCCAGTTCTTTTTGGCCGGGCATTCCCAACTTGCGCACCAGCAGCACATCCAAGGGAGCGTGGAGCGCGCTTGCCACTTCGAAGGCCACGGGAACCCCGCCGCGTGGTAAGCCAAGCACTATCACGTCTGAATGGCCCTGATACTGTTTCAGTTCGGCCGCCAACAGGCGACCAGCTTCAGTCCGGTTAGGAAATGGAAGGGTAACAGTGTTTCTCCTCGGTATGGCCGTGAAAAGCATTGGTTAGTCACAGAATGAAGCTGCAAGAAGGTTGCCGAAACGAAGCTCGCATGAATGGCGGGTGCGCAGCAAGGCTCTGAGTGTAGAGCCGCAGCTTGGCAGCCGATTCGCGTCAAAGCACCCTTCCCAGTGCTTACCAAACAAGTGAAGCAGGAGAAAGCGCATTGCCTAGTAGTGCCTGGAGACGGCATTCCTTCGATTGATTAGCGGCGGTAGATGACTTGAAATCCGACATCGATGCCGGGGTACAGCTACTATCTCAACGGAGCGAATCGGTGGGCATGTTCGGATTTCCTCCGAGCACGGCGGCTTAATCTGCTATATTAACATTTTGTCTGTGACCTCCCGATCATGACGTGTACCAAGCCTGCGGTGTCGCTGTCTTTGTTCGCGATCTGCTGCACGATCTCCACGGCTGCACCGATTGCCGCATCCACGCCGGTTCGATCGGCGTATGCCAGCTTTGGATTATTCGGCAGGGCGATCGAGCAGTTCGGTGGGCACGTTGTGGACCCAGCTCAGTTTCCGAATGACCTGCAGGGGTTCGAGCTATACCTTGCGTCCTCCGGTGTCCGCGCTTATAACGCTGCCGATCTGACGTATCCTAACCGGCCGGAAGTCGCGGCTGAGTTTGGATTCACCTGGTTTTTGCCGCCGCAGGCGTGGTGGCCGCGGGGCGTGGCGCTTGCCCTGCTCGCGCAGGAGATTGAGGACCGGGTCGGCGAGACCGTGAAGATTCGAAACTGGTGGCGCCCCCCGGCCTATAATCGCGACCCCAGAGTCGGTGGCGCGCCGCGCGGCGACCATATCGCCGCGTTTGGCATGGATCTGGACTACCTGTCCTCACAAGGCCGCCGGCGCGCCGAACAGTGGCTGCGCAGTCTGGCCGCACGGCATGGCTGGCTGCAGGTTTCGCTCGGACTCGGAGACCGCACCACGCACATTGGCATCCTATCCCCGAGGGGCAGCCGGGAATGGCACTACGCCAGCTACCGGCGCTAGCAGACATCACATCATCCGTGAAACGCGGCGCGCGGGCTCCCGCGGATAGCGCACCAGCACTCATTGCAGGGGATTGATCACTCTTAGAAATCGGGGCTTTCGATTTACTGCCGGTGCCGTTCAATGCCGAAGAAGTTCTGCGGCTGGTCAGCCTGGCGTGCCGCAAGTGGAGAGCCGACGCGAGGATACTGGCGCGCGAGCACGCGGCCAACGCCGCCGGCTAGCGGTCGCGCCCCGCGGCAGTCACGCCAGGCGCCGCGGTTTGGTTTCAGGCTCACCGCCTGGCGTTGCCGGCTCGCCTCCGGCGCTAACTACCCACAGTTCGAGCAAGCCGGCTGTCACTGCAAGAATCACGGGGCCAAGCACAACCCCCGAGAGTCCGAACGCAATGAGTCCGCCAAACACGGCGAAGAAAACGCTCAGCGCATGCAATCGTAGTTCGCCAGCCACCAGAATCGGAAAGAGAACATTATCGATCAGGCTAATCACCACGAGCCCCCAAGCACACAGAACGACCGCTTTGACCCAGGCGCCGTTGATCGCCAGGAAAATGGCGGCTGGACCCCATACGAGTGAAGCGCCCAGCACGGGCACGATCGCAAAGAGCGAGACGGCGAGACCGCAGAGAACGGGAGCCGGCAACCCGAGAATCCAGAACATCAGGCCACCCAGAAACCCTTGGACCAGTTTGACCGCGAGGTTGCCATAAAGCGATGCATAAATCGTCTGGGAGACGCGGTGGAAAAGATCGTCGGTTTCGGCGTCTGAAAACGGCAGGAGCCGGCGAATCAGCTCCAGCAGCAAGCGCCGGTCGCGGAAAAAGTAGAAGAGCGCCAGTAACGTGAGCACGAGCTGCGTCAGCACCCACACCGAGCCGCCAACCACGCTGGACGCTTGCGACGCCAGCAAGCCAGCCAGACGTTTCAGTTCCACGTTCAGATCGAACCTGGATTCGAGCCAGTGGAACAGGTTGGCGACGAGCGGGTAGCGCTCCAAGACCCCACGAAAGCCCACCGAATGGAGGTCCGTGCCGAGGAGCCGTGCCGACGCGCTTACTTCTTCAAATAGCCTCTGGACCACCAGCACGGCCGGAGTGATCAGCGCCAGGGCTACCAGGAGTACGGAGAGTCCAGCCGCCACGTTCGGCCGCAGCCTGCGCTCGAGGCGGGCATGCCAGGGATGCGCGACCACCGCTAAGGCCAGCGCCCATGTGATGATGGCCAGAAACGGCCGCGCCAACATCCAGCACAGATAAAGGGCTGTGGCTGTAATCAGCAGCAACGCGCCGTCGCGGATGCGTTTTGGCGTGAACAGGCCGTCCATTCCAGCGTCGCGATTTGCCGGGCCGTTTCCCACCAGAGTCCTAGATGCATGTTAGCAGCCCGAAAAACATTCGAATCTGCACGACTTAACAGCGCATTCGGGCAGTCACCGGGCGTTTTCACGCAATTGCCGGCGTGCCATGCCAGACGGCAGCCTGATTGCAATCACCGAAGCGTGGTGCAAGCTACCCTCAATAAGCCGGGTTCGTCGCGGAACTGGCACGCCATGGCGGCTGCCTCCATCCTTTGCACCTTGGGAACCGACGCGCACCGCGGGCTGGCCACCAGCGAAGCAGCAAACAGGCTCCTTCAATTCGGCGCCAACGAGATTCTCCGCCTTCGCAGGCCGGGGCCCTGGAGCATTCTGGCGCGCCAGTTCCGGTCGGTCATGATCCTGATCCTGTTGGTTGCCGGAGCCGCGTCTGCGGCCACGGGAGATTACAAGGACGCGTTGGCGATTGCGGCGATGGTCGTCTTGAACGTAGCGCTGGGGTTCCGTCAGGAGTATCGGGCCGAACGCGCGCTGGAGGCTCTTGAACGGCTCAGCGTGCCTCACGCACGCGTGCTCCGCTCCGGCAGCGTCGAAACCGTGCCGGCTCGTGAACTGGTGCCCGGCGACGTCGTCCTGCTCGAGGCGGGGAATCTTGTGCCCGCGGATTTGCGGCTCATCGAGGCGCACATCCTGCGCACCAACGAGTCGATCCTCACCGGCGAGTCGCAGACAGTCGAGAAGGAGGTCGAGTGCCTTTCCGCGGAAGAAGCGCCTCTCGGTGACCGGACGAACATGGCATATCTGGGGACCACGGTGACGTATGGCCGGGGAGCGGGCATCGTGGTCCACACCGGAAAGAACACGGAGCTGGGCCGCATCTCCTCGATGATCCAGGAAGTCGAGGAGCGCCCCACGCGTTTGCAGATCCTTCTCGACCGTCTAGGGCGAAAACTTGCGCTGGCGGCGCTGGCCGTGGTCGCCATCATATTCAGCATCAACCTGCTTCGTGGCGAAGAGTTGCGTGTGCTCTTCCTCACCTCGATCAGCCTGGCGGTAGCCGCGGTGCCGGAGGGACTCCCCACCGTGATCGTCATCGCGCTGGCCCTTGGCAGCCAACGCATGCTCAAACGCCATGCGCTCATCCGGCAGCTCACCGCCATCGAAACTCTCGGCGCGGTAACGGTGATCTGCTCCGACAAGACCGGGACATTGACCGAGAACCGCATGACGGTCACGCGAGCCTTCACCAACGGCCGGAACGTCGACCTGCGCGACCGAAAACGGGCTGATCCGGAACTGTCGCTCCTGCTGGCGTGTGGAGCGCTGTCGACAGACGTGGCCGCCAGTTCGGGAAATCAGGACACGCACGGCGAACGGTGGTCGGGCGACCCCACGGAAATCGCGCTGGTCCGGGCCGCCGAGTCGTTCGGATTGGGCAAGGAGTTCCTGGAGCGCATTCTGCCGCGCGTGGATGAAATCCCCTTCGACGCCCGGCGCAAACGGATGACCACCCTACACCGTATCGCCGTGCCGGAAGCGGTGGCAGCGCTCATTCCGCTGGAGGCAGCCAGCATGAGCGCCGGGGCCACCCATCTCACCATTAGCAAAGGTGCCGCCGACGGTCTGGTGGATCGCGTCACCAGCGTCTGGTCGGGTGAGGGCACGGAGCCACTGACGGAGGTTTGGGGCCAGAGGATACGGGCAGCCAACGAAGAGATGGCGAGCGCGGGATCGCGGGTGCTCGGCGTGGCATTCCGCCTCTCAAACCGCGGCCCGGGGAGCTCCGAGGAAATGGAACGCGACCTCGTTTTCCTGGGACTCGTAGGAATGCTCGATCCGCCCAGGCCGGAAGTCAAAGGGGCCGTGGAGACCTGCAAGAGCGCCGGCATCCGCCCCATCATGGTCACCGGCGACCATCCGCTAACCGCGCGAAGCGTCGCGCAAGAACTGGGCATCGGCGACGGCGAGACCGTCTTGACCGGCAACGAAATCAGCCGCCTGGCAGGGGAAGACCTTGCGCGCCAGGCCTTCGGCTTCGCCGTGTGCGCGCGCGTGGCGCCGGAAGACAAGCTCGCGCTTGTCGAAGCGCTGCAGGCCTCGGGACACGTAGTTGCGATGACCGGAGACGGTGTGAATGACGCACCGGCTCTGGCGAAAGCCGACGTGGGCATCGCGATGGGGCGGACTGGCACCGACGTGGCTCGCCAAGCCGCCGATATCGTGCTCGAGGACGATAACTTCGCCACAATTGTTGCGGCCATCGAAGAAGGCCGGGCCATTTACGACAACATCCGCAAGTTTGTCCGTTACCTGCTCACGTGCAACTCGGGCGAACTGTGGGTGGTGCTGCTGGCGCCACTGGCAGGCATGCCATTGCCCCTCACGCCGCTACAGATTCTCTGGATGAACCTGGTGACCGACGGCCTACCGGCGCTGGCGCTGGGCCTCGAGCCCGCGGAGCCCGACACCATGCGGCGGCCACCACGGCCGCCTTACGAAGCGCTGCTTGGAGTGAGACGCGGCTTTTCGATTCTAACCATCGGCCTGTTGCTGGGCGTGACCGCGCTGCTCGGTGGATACCGGCTCTGGTCGGCGCGGCAACCGGAGTGGCAGACCGCGATTTTCACGGTGGTGACCCTTTCGCAGCTCGGCCTGGCGCTCGGTTGCCGCTCGGAATCCGCCTCTGTCTTCCGGCTTGGGCTGACTTCGAACAAACCACTTCTCGGCGCCGTGGTCGCGACCTTCGCGCTGCAGCTGCTGCTCATCTACGTCCCGTTTTGCCAGATCGCTTTCGGAACCCGGCCTTTACCGCTCTTCGAGCTCGGGATTTGCCTGGCCCTGAGCACCCTCGCGTTCTGGGGTATAGAGCTGGAGAAGCTGATGCGAAGAATGAGAAAGTTGTCCTCTTAGTAAGTTCTTGGTAACTCCCAAGTGTTTGAGTAGTATGGCTCACAGAATGCGCGATATTACGCAAGTCGAGACTTACGCAACGCTATAGCCATCATTCCGCGCAACTTGGGTACAGCGCGGCGTGGAAGGCCACTTGCACCTCCAATACTGAAAGGCAACCCCCATGCTGCGTATCGAGAAAATCCTGTTCCCGGTGGATTTTTCGGAACGGTGTGCCGCCGCGGCCCGTCATGCGGCGGCGATGGCAAGACATTTCAACGCGAAACTGACGGTATTGCACGTGGTGCAGATTCCGCCGCTGTGGTACGGAGATCTCGCCGCCGCCGAGCTCGAGTTGCTGGTAGACGTCGAAGCGCTGAAAAAAGAGCGGCAGCACACACTCGACGGTTACCTCAGAACGGAATTGCAGGACCTCGCCGGCGTGGAGAAGATCGTGGAAAACGGCGACCCGGCCTTCGTTATCGAAGAATACGCCCGCCGAGAGAAGGTGGACCTGATCATGATGCCCACGCATGGACATGGCCCGTTCCGGCGTCTTCTTTTGGGTTCGGTGACCGCCAAGGTTTTACACGATACCGAGTGCCCGGTATGGACGGACGTGCACGAGGAGGCGTCTTTCGTGCGTAGTGGCTGCCGGTCCGTGATGTATGCAGTGGACCTGAGACAGGAAGCCGTGCCCTCGATGCAGTGGGCGGCACAGTTCGCTGCATCTCACGGCGCCGAATTGACGGTCATGCACGCGATTCCTGCGCTGGCCGGTCCCACGCCTCCTGGAGAAGTTCGTTTTCGTAGCTATCTCAACGGGCACGCACGCGAGTACATCGAAGATGTACAGCGGAAAGCCGGAGTCGCGGCCCGCATTTGTATCGAAGGCGGAAAAATTGCCGAAACGGTACGCGAAGCCGCGCTCCAGCATGCCGCGGACCTCGTTGTGATCGGCCAGGGGTGTATGCATGAAACGCTGGGCCGGCTGCGGTCGAACGCCTATGCGATCATTCGCCAGTCGCCCTGTCCGGTCGTTCGTGTTTGAGCCGGAACGTGCCGCTGGGCGCACGAATTTCCGTTCTGCAAGAGCCCAGCCGAGGAGTAAGCCATGCTTTGCAAAGAACTGATGACCAACAATCCCATGTTTTGTCTGCCGACCGATACAGCAGCCAACGTGGCTCAACTTATGAAGGATGCCGACATCGGCGCCGTGCCGGTAGTGGTGGATCCGGAAACAAGGAAACTGATCGGCATCATTACGGATCGCGACCTGGCGATGAGAGTGGATGGTTCGGAGCTCGACCCGAACATTACGCTGATCGCTGAAGTGATGACCCAAGGACTGGTGACCTGTGCCCCGGAAGACGAATGCCAAAAGGTACTGGACGCCATGGAGAAGCATCAGATCCGGCGCGTTCCCATCGTTGATGCCGAGGGTTCGCTGGTAGGGATCATCGCCCAGGCCGATGTGGCGCGTCATCTGGGAGACGCAGAGAAAGTCACGCGCCTGATCGCGGAAGTTTCGCGGCCGGTGGGCGAAACCGAGGAAGTGACGTGCCATAGCAACCAGCGCGCGGGCCTCAAGTACTGCAAGACGGGAGCCCTCGTGGCCGCGAGCGTCGGCGCTGGAGCTTCTCTGATGTACCTGCTCGACCCCGCGCGCGGAAAGGCGCGACGCCGCCAGTTGCTGGATCGTGCCCAGAGTGCCTGCCGCAAATCGGGCAAGCTCGCGGAGCATATCGGCCACGACATAGCCAACCGTGCGCGCGGGGTCGCCGCGGAGACCAAGTCGGTCTTGCAGCACGAGCCCGTGCCTGACGAAAAGCTGATGGGTCGCGTGCGCACCAAGCTGGGCCGCTTGACCTCGCATCCGCATGCCATTGACGTTCATATCGAGCGCGGCCGGGTGGTTCTCGGTGGACCAATCCTGGCTGACGAGGTGAACCGCCTAATCTCCGCTCTGGCGCGCATTCCCGGCGTGACAAAGGTCGAGAACCGCCTGGAAATGCATGCCTCGGCTGAAGGAGTTCCCATGCTCCAGGGCGGCATGCCGAAACGCAAGGGCACTAACTGGAAGCCGTTCCTACGCGTGCTGGGCATGGTCGGCATGGCGCTGCTGGCGCGCTGGCAAAGCAAGGAGCCGGCCCCGGCCGGTAAACCCGCGGAGACTCGCGGCAAATCGCGAGCGGCCTGATGGATGTCGAAAGCCATCAGCTGGACCCTTCAGCCATCGCGCGCAAAGATGAGCTCTGGCGCCGGAGGAGAGTCATGTGGCAGCTTGTTAGCTTTCTGATTGTGAGCCTGTTTGTCGTGATTGTAGCCGCCGGTATTCTCACCCGGCAGCATGCCGGGGCGCCGCTAATTACGGCAATCGAGCCCCCAACAGCACTGCCGGGTGAGACGGTGACCGCCTTCGGCCATGAACTCGGCAAATCGCGCATTGGCGAGATCCATTTGGTGAGTGCACAAAACCGCTGGAAGGCGGAGATCGTATCGCAATCGCGTGGCGCGGTCCATTTCAAAATTCCTGCGCAGGTTGAGCCGGGGCGCCTGCTGCTGGTCGTCAAGACCGCCAGTGATCCGCCGCAGTGGATCGAGCAGCCGGCCTCGCTCGTGGTGCGGCGATAGAACTCACAGCGATAGCACCCAATTCCTGCGCGGGCTTCCAGACGAGAAGGGGAGATGGAAGAGAATCAACCAGCGATCGCATACTTCTCCATGGAGATCGCGCTGGATCCTTCCATTCCCACTTACAGCGGAGGCCTGGGAGCTTTGGCCGGCGACACACTGCGGTCTGCCGCCGATCTGGAAGTCCCGATGGCGGCCATCACATTGCTGCATCGCAAAGGCTACTTCCGCCAGGTCCTCGATACGAGTGGGCGCCAGCAGGAGCAACCGGAGCAGTGGGACCCCGCTCGAAAGCTGAAACCGCTGGCGCCCGTCTCCTGTATCGCGCTCGAAGGGCGTCCAGTGCAGATCCGCGCCTGGTGCTACGAGGTGCGCGGAATCACCGGGCACGTGGTTCCAGTCTATCTGCTGGATGCAGACCTCCCCGGTAACGACGCCGCGGATCGCGGGCTCACGGATTATCTGTACGGCGGCGATCAATACTATCGGCTACGCCAGGAGTCCATCCTGGGGCTCGGCGGGCTCGAGGTTCTCGAAACGCTGGGCCATCAGAGCGTCAAAACCTACCATCTGAATGAAGGACACTCGGCGCTGCTCGTGCTCGGGCTTCTCGAACGGCAGCTTCGCGACCGCAAGTCGATGTCGGCAACAGGATCGGTAACAGGCGAAGACGTGCTCGCCGTACGCCGCAAGTGCGTGTTCACCACCCATACTCCCGTTCCCGCCGCTCACGATCAGTTCCCCATACCGCTGGTCAGGCAGGTCCTCGGTGAGGCACGCGTGAAGTTGATCGAGGCCGCTGGTGGCTACCACGATGGCACGCTGAATATGACGTACCTTGCCTTGCGCCTCTCGCATTACATCAACGGCGTGGGCATGCATCACGGCGAGATTTCGCGCGGAATGTACCCCGAATATCCAGTGCGCGCCATCACCAACGGCGTGCACGCGACAACCTGGGTGTCGCCGCCGTTCGCCCAGCTTTATGACCGTCACATCCCGGAGTGGCGCCGTGACAATCTCTATCTCCGTTACGCCGTGGGGATTGCGCTCGAAGAAATCGGTGAAGCGCATCTGGCGGCAAAGTGCGCCTTATTCAGCCAGATCAAAGCGCGTACCGGCCGGGTACTTGATGAAAAACTGATGACCGTGGGGTTCGCGCGCCGCGCGGCGGCCTACAAGCGCCTGGAATTGCTTTTTAGCGACCTCGAACGCCTGAAGTGGATTGTCCGGCAGATCGGACCCTTGCAGATCGTCTGCGGCGGGAAGGCGCACCCGCAGGATGAAGGCGGCAAGCAGGCTATCCAGCGCATCTTCGAAGCGGCCGCCGCGCTGCGCGATTCGATTCCCGTGGTCTACGTAGAGAATTACGATCTTGCCTGGGCACACCTGCTGACCAGCGGCGTCGATCTCTGGCTCAACACGCCGCAACATCCCCAGGAATCATCCGGCACGAGTGGCATGAAAGCCGCGCTGAATGGCGTGCCCAGCCTGAGCGTGATGGACGGCTGGTGGGTGGAAGGACATCTGGAAGGATTCACGGGCTGGGCCATTGGCGATTCCGAAGCATCCGGCGCTGTCACCACGGAACTGGTGTCGCTCTATGGCAAGCTCGAGTGGGTGATTCTGCCGATGTATTACGGACGTCCGGCGGCATATGCCGAAGTGATGCGCCACACCATCGCGCTGAACGGATCGTTCTTCAATACGCATCGCATGGTGGCCCAGTATGTGGCCAACGCTTACAGCTCAGCGGAAGGTACCAATTTCCCGACTCGAGTTGTGGCTGGCCTAACGTGACGTTGAAGCTATACAGTGGACCGATGTCGTGTCCCCTTATGCCGGTTCCCGCCCGGTAGCCGTTTGCCCTGATCGGCCAACTAAGGCACGGAGAAATCTCCGAATAAAGGCTGTCAGACCAACTTTGCGAGCTGGCCAAGCGCCGAAGTCACCATCTTCGGCGCCGCCTGTTTTTCCAGGTAGCTGGACTTCGCCAACCAGGTCTCATACCCACCCAATTCATGGCCCTCGATAGTGGGAATATAACCGCGGTAATCGTTGGCGAGTTCGATGAGCAAGGTAGGCTTGAAGGGACTTTTCGCCTTCACCTCCAGACCTAGCTCGACAAAAGCTTCACCAGGAAGAGTGGCAATCCCCAGCGAGCCGATACGCATCGCCTGGATGGGTGTGTGCACGGTCCTGGGATAGCTCTCGCTTAGGATCAAAGTTTCGCGGGCGTAAATCTGCGCGAGCTCCCTATACTGCCCCCCGCTCGGCGCGGCGGCCACGATCTTACGCGCAACCGCGATCTCCTCAGCGCTCGGCAAACGAACTCCCAGTTCTAATTCCTCGATGGTCGCACCAAGTTCCACCCAGTCATGGAACTGGATCGTGCGCCAAGTTCGATAGCACTCGGCTGCCAAGATGTCGGCGTACTGCTGCATCTGATGGTATGCAGGATGTTGAACCGCCCGGCCCAGGAAGTTAATGCCATTGATATTGCCCGAACAGCCGTTGGTCAGTACCGGGACAAAGGGCGGAAACCGCTCCGAATCGGCTAGCCCCGCCAGTCGCGCCATCGACCGGGCCCAAGCGCCAAAATAATCGGCCGTCACGTGACCCGGACCTTCCCCGCCCACGTAGTGCAGGGCGTAGTTCCCCAGAATACAAATCGGTTGTCCGTCGAGTGACTCGACAGCCACTACGCCCACATCCGGATCGGTCGGCCCGGCAGGCTTCACGATATTCGGGCTGCCGACCGGGGGATTCA
>JBGPKX010000137.1:0-13942 GCA_041486185.1 Bryobacteraceae bacterium
CCGAAGACCAGACAACCGTTGACGTGCACGTGCTTCAAGGTGAGCGTCAGCTCGCTCGCGACAACAGGACCCTCGGCCGGTTCCAGTTGACCGGTCTGCCGCCGGCGCCGCGCGGCATCCCGCAGGTCGAAGTGACGTTCGATATCGATGCTAACGGTATCCTCAACGTCACCGCGAAAGACCGGGCCACCAACAACGAGCAGAAGATCACCATCACGTCGTCTTCGGGACTGTCCAAAGACGAGGTCGACAAGATGGCCAAGGACGCCGAGTCGCACGCCGCTGAGGATCGCACCCAGCGCGACCAGATCGAAGCGCGCAACCGGGCCGATGCCATGGTCTACAACGTCGAAAAGACCTTGAAGGAACACCGCTCCAAAATCAGCGACGCCGAAGCGGGCGAAATCGAATCCGCCATCGAAGAGACCAAGAAAGCCATGGGCGAAAACGACGCGGCCAAGCTGAATGCCGCGACCGACAAACTGACCCAGGCCAGCCACAAGCTGGCGGAAGCCATGTACAAAGCCACCCAGCCCGGCCCTGCTGGCGCTGCCGGTACTGGTGGTACTGGTGGAGCGGCCGGAAACGGGACTACGGGCGGCCAAGACAGCGGGCAGAAGCCCAAGGACGACGTCGTGGACGCCGAGTTCGTGGACGTCGATCCGAAGGACAAGAAGTAAGAAGGTGCCAGGTGTCAGGTGTTAGGTGTCAGCCCATCGATGTGCTGGCACCTGAAACCTGGCACCTGAAACCTGCCTTATGCAACCGAAACACGACTACTACGAGACGCTCAGCGTGCCGCGGAACGCCTCCGCCGAGGAGATCCGCAAGTCGTACCGGAAACTTGCGCGTAAATATCATCCCGATCTGAACCCGGGCGACAAATCGTCCGAGGAGCGTTTCAAAAACGTTCAGGAAGCGTACGACGTGCTGAGCGAGCCCAAAAAGCGGCAGATGTACGACCAGGTGGGCTTCTATTCGGAGAACGGTTTTCCGGGTGGAGCCGGTCCAGGCGGGGAAGCGCCGCACGGCGGTCCGGACTTCGGCGGCTTCGATTTTTCCGACTACTTCACCACGCAAGCCGGCGCCGGACGTGGTCAAGCCCGCCAGACCGGCGGAGGCGGATTTTCCGACATCTTTTCCCAGTTCTTCCACCGGGGCAGGCAGGAGCAGGCCGAGAAGCCGGAGAAGGGCTCGGACCTCGAATACGCGCTGAATATCGATTTCTGGCAAGCTATCCGCGGCACCCAGGCGAAGCTCAATATCACGCGTCACGAAGTTTGTCCCACATGCACTGGTTCGGGCAAGGCCCCGGGCGGCGCCGTCACTTGCCCCCAGTGCAATGGCACGGGCTCGGTGTCGCAAATGGCCGGAGCCATGAAGTTCAATCTGACCTGCCCGCGCTGCGACGGCAAAGGCAAGCTGCAAAACGCGTGCCCCACCTGCCATGGCGATGGCCGTATCGCGCGCAGCGAAACCGTGACCGTGAACATCCCGGCAGGCGCGCAAAATGGGTCGCGGTTGCGTGTTCCAGGCAAAGGCAACGCCGGCACGCTGGGCGCGCCCGCCGGCGATCTCTACATCACCACGCGCGTGGAAGAGCATCCATTCTTCCGCCGCGACGGGGATAACATCGAAATTACCGTGCCCGTGACGGTCACCGAAGCAGGCCTCGGAGCTAAGATCGAGGTCCCCACCATTGACGGCCGCTCGCTATTGAAGATTCCGCCCGGAACGTCCAACGGCAAGAAGTTCCGGCTGAGCGAAAAGGGCGTTTTCAACGCGCGCAAGAACCAGCGGGGCGATCAGATTGTCGAAGTAGTGATTCAGGTCCCCAAGGTGCAGGATGAGCGCACCAAAGAGATCCTGCGCGAGTTGGGCAAGCTGCATCCTGAGGACCCGCGCGCGGAAATCTGGGCGAAGGTTTGATTATGGCGAAAAGCCGCTCCAAAGCTTCGTACATGATCTCCTCGGTGGCCGAGCAGTACGAGATCCATCCGCAAACGCTGCGTCTCTACGAGCGCGAGGGATTGCTGCGGCCCTCGCGCAGCGAAGGCAATACGCGGTTGTATACCGATAGCGACCTCGAGCGGTTGGAAGTGATTCTCCATCTCACGCGCGATCTGGGTGTAAACCTGGCGGGCGTCGAGATCATTCTCAACATGCGCGAGAAGATGTCCGAGATGCATCGGCAGATCCAGGAATTCGTTGTGGGGCTCAACCGCGAACTGGCCGCCCACGCCCGCGCGGCCGAGCCGGACGACAAGAACTCGCTCATCCCGGTCATCAGCTTCCCCACCAGCAAAACCACATCGCGGCGCTGAACCAACGCCTCGAGAGCACTCTCCGACGCACGCAGCCAGTCAATTTTTTGCCGGGCGGGAGGGTACTGTCAAATTTTTGACAGCGCAACGAAAACCGTCCCCCGCGAGACACGCCACGTTATTCGGCTGGTAGGCACTCGATCTGGTTGGCATTCGCCGTGCAAGCCAACTGGGGAGGTTGGTAAGGTATGTTGGCCAGAATTCAGGAGTTCACACCGAAACAGTTGGCGGTTCCGGATCCCGTTGCGAAGCAGCCCTCCCCCGGAGAAGAATTCTCCGTTTCGCTCGACGGAGCGACACTCACTCTGTTGCTGGATGAGATGAGCAAGATGGGACTGGATACCAGCAAGCTGCAGATCTCGAATACCGGCAATCCGCAGCCTTCCGGCGCCGGCTCAGCCACAAGCGCCAGTTCGTCGGCGAAGCTCACGCCGTTCGATCCGCAACCAGCTCCGATGGCGACCAGCGCGCCAGCAGCCGGCACATCACCAGCGATTTCGGATGCAGAGTTCGTGCCCGAATTCCAGCAGGACCCAAAGGTCTTCAGCGTGTATGGGACCTCATCCGGCCTGAATCCGGCATACTTCGCCACGCGCGAGACGGCGGAGTGGATCGCCAAGAAATACGGTACCGGCGAAGTGGTCGAAGTTCCGTACGAGGGGAATGGCGGACCCTATTTCGCCAACGCAACCGAGTTCCAGATCCGGCTTAGCAATGGAAAGTTAACCAACGCCGGGACTTTAGCCGACTACTACCGCAGAATGCCGGAGAGCCAGTTTCCCGGCGTCGCCGACAGCATGATCCGCTCGGTGCTGATATCCGACAACGGCCCCGGCATCGTTTAATTCGACAACAGCATCCAAACAGCCCCAAAAGGGCTGCCCAGCTTCAGATAGGAATTCCCGTTCAGGGTGTAGACGTAATGATTCGGGAAATGATCGGCAGGGCCTGCCCGAAAATAGCCGGGAGCGGTGGCGATCTCGTCCGCAATCACGCGGTAATCGGGAGGCGGCGGCTGCACGCGCGGGTATGGCGTGTATTCATTCGGATCACCCGGCGCGGCATTCGCCTGGCGCAAAAGCCTGAGCGCCAGAGGCGGGCATGCCACAACCAGCGGCGCATCCATTCCGCAGGTTCCAAACAACAATTGGACCATCGGTGTGATCAAGGACGGAAGTTGGGGCACGGGCGGAAGCGGGAGTTGGGGCAGTTGCGTCAAAGTGATCTTCCAACCATCGACGGCGCCGATGTACGTGGAAACCGTAGCTTCGGTGTACTGCTCCTGCAGGACATAAAGCTCGTTCAACAGGAGCGCATCCACGGCTGAAGTCGCGGTCGAAAAGACGTCGACCACTGGTTTGGGGTGCTGGATCAGCTTCGGGTCGGGGGCTCCGTAACTCTTCAAAAAGTTGATGGCGGCTTGGGCTTCGGGCGAAGCCGGATCAAAACTCCACATGCGGGTGTGTCCTCCAAAACGCTTCCACCGCGAGTATACAGGCGCATCTCCCTGGTTCCGGCCCTCCAAAGCCCAAAACAACCGAATCCAAAAGCGTTTAGCCCGCGCGATGGCGTGTGACTGAAGCCGCGAGCGGCTAGAATAGAGGAATGACGTCAAGAGTTTCCACCCGCAGCCTTCCGGCCGTTTTCGCGCTGGCATCGGCACTTTTTCTGCCGGCGGCGTTCGGACAGAAACCCGCCGATCTGTTCACGAAAGCGCCTCCCGACGTGGATGAAGCACTGCGCTCGCGCGTCTCCAAGTTCTACCAGGCGCAGGTGGACGGCCATCCGCGCCAGTCGGAGCAGTACATCGCGGAAGATTCGAAGGACTACTTCTTCGAGATGCGGAAGCCGCGGATTCTAAGCTTCGAGATCCGCCAGATCGATTACGCGGAGAACTTTACGAAGGCTTCGGTCGTGACCGTCGCGCAGATGTACATGAAGTTCCCCGGTTTCGGCAACAAGCCGCTGCCCATGCCCGTAAGAACCCTGTGGAAGATCGTGGACGGGCAGTGGTGGTGGTACATCGATCCAGAAACCGTGAATGACACGCCTTTCGGCAAGTCGAGTTCGTCGGGTCCGTCGACCGGGCAGGGGGGCAGTCTTCCGGACATATCGCAAGGTCCGAGTCCGGAATCGCTGTATAAAGGGGTTCGCGCGGATAAACAAAGTGTGCGATTCAAGATCGGCGAAGCTTCCTCGGATCAAGTCACTATTTCCAGCCGTCTGCCCGGAGTCGTCACCTTGCACCTCCAGGCGAATGCGATTCCAGGCGTGGAGATCAAGATGGACCGCACGCAGTTGAAACCCGGCGAATCGGCTACGGTGTCTTTTCATTCCGAACCCCGCACAGGCGCCTCCCGCGCGCCCTTCACGGCGGTTGTGGTGGTGGCGCCGATCAACCTGGCGATACCCATCCACGCAGCTTTCGAGTAGGCATTAAAGCTGGATCAGGCTAGCGGCCCGCGGCGACAGCGTGAGCAGGACCGCACATTTCCGAGCCGCGTGGGTTAGCAAGCGTTTTGCCGATGCTAACTGCCCGCCGGCCGACGAGGGCGCCGACCGCAGTCCAGGGCGCCCCACAACCCGGCTGCCTCAGCGGACATCTGGCGATCGAGGATTGAAAAGAATACCCGCGTCTCCTTGTTCGATGGAGACGCGGTTCGATGGAGACGCGGGCATAGAAACTGCGGCGTTACTGCACTGGAATGGTGGACGCCTGGGTGTAGACCCGCTTGCCGCTGGACGTGATCATGGCCAGCGCAAACGGATCCCGCAGGCCGGGCTTAGCGTTGTCCGGCACCTTGAACTGTACTTCCCAAACCCCGACCACGTTGCGGGCGTAAATTACCGAGATCGTCGGCACGCCGGCATTATTGATGCCGACCACGACTCCCGCTATGGGGATGTCGATATCGCTATCGATAGGCGAAAGCGCGTCGGTGCCGAGACCGGCGGGCGCGATCAAGCCGGTGACGTAGGCCCGGCCGATCTCGCCGCGGAGGATGGGATTTGTGGGCGAAACGACGCTGCCATCCGGACGCAGCACCACCGCCATGCGCTTATGGTCCGGACCGACATCGCCGGTTTCAAAGAAGCCGGGAGCGGATTCGAGAATCGTGGCATTGACGGTAGTGCTGCCGCCATTCGCCGCGATGATGACAGTGTCCCCACCCACGGTGGCTTCGAGCGGAACCTCGACCGTGACCGACTCCGTGCCGCCGAAGTTTGCGACGTTGTAGATGGGCGCGGGCGTGCTGCCGAAGCTGACTGTTACCCCGGCGATCTGGTAAGGCAGCGGGCCGAACAAGCTGGGCATGACAGCACCTTGAATGTTGTCCGCGATGCCGCTGCAGACGATGGTGACCACCGAGCCGGGCGACATCCAGTTGACTTTGAAGCTGGCGCCGTTGAAGAATGTCTGGCCGTCGATGCACTGCGGACCCTTTAGCCGCGACGTCAAGTTAAACTGCACGCTGGTTGGCCCCGAAGCCGTGTTGACGGTGGCGGTGACGACGATGGCGCCAGGAGTGCTACCGGCGGCGACCGTCGTTCCAGCCTGACCCTGCGCATTGGTAGTCGCGTTGATTGTGCCCAGCGTGGCGGAGCCCGCGCCCGAGGTCACGGCGAAGTTGACAGGCGTTCCCGGCAGCGGATTGCCGCTAGTGTCGTTCACCTGAACAGTGAGCGGGTCGGCGAAGGCCGTGCCAACAACCGCGGCAGGCTGTGGATCTCCGGATATTTTCGTGAGCGACCCCACGATGAGGTTGACGTTTATGGTGAAAATCCCTGAAACCGAGCCATCGGAGGTCCGCACTCTTACCTGGACTTGTCCATTCACATTGCCCGGTGTCGCGCGGGCTGAAACATGGCCAAGGGCGTCCGATGTCGCACGCACGTCACTCAATGTTACGGTGCCGGCAACGACGGGCTCGTAAATGACATTAATTCCGGGAAGCGGGTTGCCGCCAAGATCGGTCACTTGAGCAACCAGAGCTTGCGACAGGATCTGGCCGGGGTTACCGGTTTGCTGGTCGCCGGATACAGGCTTGATGATCCCGGGAGGACCAACGAGCACTTTGATAGCTATGGAGAAAGTCCCAAGACCCACGCTGAGATTTGGGCCGATCGCGCCGCCAACGGCGGCAGTCAGAGTCGACGATCCTGTCTTGCCTCCAAAAACGACATTGCAGGTGGCAACGCCCGTGTTATCCGACAACGGATTTCCACCCGCACAGGAAGCACTGGTTTGCGAAGTGTTATCTGAATAGACCGAGACGAGAACGTTGGGAACGGCGCCGCTAGTTACCGACGAGAGCAAGCGAATCTGAAAGGGGATCTTGCTTTGCTGGCCCGCCGGCCCGGTGAGTGGTATCTCGGCTCCGACCGGATGGAGCACCGTGGGCGCGATTAATCCGATACCCGATGTGCCCACTCCTTCAGTGGTGACGATGAATTTTGCCGTCCCGGTACCGGCGGTAGCGATTACCGTGCTTTGAGCAAAGCCGTTACCTCCGGATGGCAGCGTGGGCGCCTGGAACCTCACGCACCCTCCAGTCGCCCCCTGCGTACAACCACCGCCCGTTGAGCCGCTGGCGTCAGTTGTAGTGCTAGCAAGAGTAAGCGCGCCCGTTTGATTCTGCACGCCAGTAACCGACCACGTTACTTTGGTATTGGGGATGGGGTTGCCCGCTGGGTCGCGCACGACGACCACCAGAGGGTTGGACGCCCCCTGTTGCAGGACAATCTGTCCGTTACCGGAGATCACCGAGACGGTCGCCTGGCTAAATGCAGTTCCCGCCAGAAGCAGCGCGCCGATTAAGGTCCAAGCGAATTTCCTCGAAAATGAAGACATGAGTCACTCCATGAGATTGATCAGGTACCGGGCGGGCGCAGGCACCTGCGATTACCAGGGATAGGGACGCGGAAGCAATATTGTAGCACCATCAGGCGTACGCCTGAAGTAAAAAGAAAAAAAGGGGGAGCTAATAAGCTCCCCCTTTCAGTTGGTTGGAACGCTAATTTAGTAGCCTAGCTGCTCACCACTACCGCCACCAGCCAGCGGGAATGGATTAGCTGACCGCGGCGGATCGGGAATAACCAGCGCGAGATAACCCTCGGCCAGATCTACTCCGCCCACCTTGGTGATGAACGCGAAGCCATGAGCATACTGGAATGCGCAGTCCGCGATCAGGTAGCCCTGGAATCCAGGGAACATGATGGAGACCAGATTCGCCCAAACCGTGCCTGGCGCCACATCCGCCGGCGTGGTAAACGCCGACGACGTGGGAGTGCCAAACGGAGTGACTATGCAAGTACCGGTTTGAGTCGAGGTGCCATACGGATCCTGCGACGTGTTGGCGATGGCGACACCCGTGTCATAACCCTGCTGATTGGTCACGAACGGATATAACAAGTGGGTCGCGCAAGCAATGACGCTGAACAGGTTGTTCGCCGTGCTATTGCTTACGAAACGAGGAACCGGAACCGTGTTGGTTTCAGCAACCAGGTCGTTGCTGATCGGGGCAAACGAAGCAGTCGCCGTGGCTACTGGACCGATTGCCGGCGAACCAGCGCCTGGGTTGGCCACGTAGGCTACCGTGACCCCAACGAGCGCGGATTCATTCAAGGACCCGTCTTCTTGGATAACTTCGTAGACGGCCTGTCCTGCGCCAGCGGTAATCGAAACCTCGGACTCATTCGGATCGAAGGTGCTGCCTGCTGCCGGGGTATAGGAGCCTGACTCGCTGGTTATTAAGACGAGTGTCAGGTGCCCATTGTAGGCGGCATCCGTGGACACAGTGTCCGTGCTGAGGAAAGCCGCCGTACCCAGATTGCTGGTGAGACCCGTTCCGAGACCGGTACTCAACGTGAGCGGAACATAGACATGCGCTCCTGTCGGCACGTTATTGAATACGAGCTTGAGACGGGTACCGAAGTCGGCCAAACCGGCAACGTTGTCAACGGCCCCTCCAGCAGATGGCGGCGAATAGAAGCCGGTCTCCGTCACTGTCGGGAGAATGGCGCCAGGCACCGCTTGCGCGACGGGCGCCGCTCCAGCCGTTCCAGCGGTTCCATCCCACGTAGAAAGGTTTCTCACCTTGAAGGATTGAGCAAAACCCTCCGTGATGGTCACAACACCCGCGTTGCCCACACCGGCCTGATTGCCCGATCCCAATGTAAGCTTGCCGTCAGCGGAGTTCACGTCAGTACACTGCTTGAACGTCTCGACCGATGTAGCGCTCGAGATCAAGCCCTTGGCCGCAAACCCTACGGTCAACTGAGCGCTGAAGTTGCTGAGAGGAAGCGCCGTGGGCGGGCTGACCGAAATCGTGGAAGTTACCGCCGTGGGCGATTGGTTCGGCCCTGCCACGATCAGTGAACTGGCATTGGCGCGAACGTTAGTGATACGGAAAACACGAGTGGGCCTGACGGTGCCTGGAGGATCAACGGGAATACCCAGCCAGACGATCGAGCCGGAATTGCCCGGGACCTGCTGGCCGAAGAATACGTTCCGGTTGGTTCGAGCACCTAAAGTCGCGCCGTCATAAGACGAAGCTCCACCGGTGTCGCCCCTGCCGTACATGGGGCAAACGGTACCCATGGGGCACGGGCTCTGGGCCTGGTTCCCCGGCAGGGATGCCGCTACCAGCGGGTCGTCGACCATCAGCAAAGCCTCGTCGTTTGGTCCCGACAAAAGCCGGCTGGTGATCGCGGTGTTCAAGAAAATCTGAATGTTGGCCGTCGGAACGGACACGCCCAGTCCAGTGGCGGTACCGCCCGTGCAGGTCAGCAACAGATCGCCAGTCAGTTCCGTGATGCCTTCGCCGCGAACGAGTGGGGTCGAGGCGGAGTTGGCGGTACACGTAAACTGCTGCGGCTGCGCGCTCGCAATACTCACTGTCCCTAACAAAAGGGCCAGCGCGGCGAGCACGATAATACTTCTGCGAAAATCTGCCATTTCCTTCTCCTTGTAAAGTGCGTTATTGAATCGGTCGAAGTTCTCTTGCAACCTGAGCCTCGAACTACTCACGAAATCTTTTCACAACCTTGGGGAACTTCTCCGTGTCGGGCGGAGACCAGAACCACCGGCGACCCTCAAGTGGGCCGACGGCCCTCAAACCAAAACCCGCGATCAGCACGTGCCAATGCTATTTTCTCTTTAAACTTCTACTTTGGTGCTTGCGGGATCAAAGCGCACGATTGCAAACTCGGACGTGGTAAAGATATTCATACCCCAGCCGCTGCACTGCTGTCAAGAGAAAATTCTTTGTCTTCAATATGAAAACAGCAATTCAGGCGCTCGAAGGGGCATTTAAGCACGGAGGTTATGGTCCGTCAACCGGGGACGGCCAAAATCCTTAAAATCTGCATTGAATGGCGACCAGCGAAGGCGCAACTGGGAAAGGGTGCAGCGATCGGATTGATAACTGAAGATAAGCCGGAGGAACTTGGCTTGTACGGGCTGTCACCGACAAACACCAAAGAACCGCTTGCTAAGGCGCGCGGCTGGGAAAACCGTGTTACGGAACCAATACCGTGTTTGGGGCGGCCGGCCGCGCCCGCTTCAAAACAAGAAGGACGCCCCCACGGAGGCTTCCAACTGGTTCATCCTTCCGCTTTCGCCCGTGAACTTGAACGGCTTGCCGGAGTTGTATTCGCGAAAGTCGAAGCGCAGACCGATGATGGAGGTGACGCGCATCTTGATGCCGGCGCCGTAGTTGACGCCGAACTTGGTTTCCTGATTGCCATAGTAGACCGAGGCGCCTGGAGGAAAAAAGCTGGAGAATTGTACGCCTCCGGCGGCAAAGGGGCGAATGCGCGAGCCTTCCGGTGTGGCATACACCAGAAAGTCGTAGAAGCCTTGCTGAATCGACATCGGGACGGTGCCGCCCGTACCCAGGTTCACGCCGCTGTGGTTGTATGCGTAGCCGAATTCGTGGCCCATGAACTTGTAGGTGTTGAGCGTAAACCGAAATGTGAGACGGAAACCGTTATTGATGGTGACGTTCGAGATGTTGCCGTCCGCATCTACGTTCGTTCCGAGGCTGGTGTTGCCGAAGCGGGATACGCCGCCGCTCAAGGAAAACTCGGCCACCTGCGCCGAAGCCAAACCGGCGCCGGCAAAGAAGGCCAACACGGCAGCCCACGGACGCATGTGCAATCTCCTCCTCCCGAAATAATCAGGCTACTTTAAATTTGTCGCGGCAGGCCACCGAGCAAAAGTGAACGAGCTCGCCGTTGATGGTCTTTTTGACTGACGTACTGGTGGGGACAAAAGTCCCACAGACCGGGTCCTGCTTCAATTCGCCCCCGATCGCGCCCTTCGCGGCCTGGTTCTCGGGCGGGCGCCGCGCCGGTGGATTCCCGGCTTGCGAAAAGAAACGCGCCACGCTGGTGACGAGATAGCGGATGATCGCGAAGATGACCAGCAGGACGATGAAGCGAAAAAAAAGCCGAAACATAGGTCGGACGGGCTTTCGCGGCCGTCCATGGGTGCAATCAAGACTTGAGCAACGGACAGGCAGGAATGCCTGTCCTACTTCACTTCTTTTTGCCCTTCTTTGTGTCCTTGGCCGCGGGGTTCTCGTATTTTGTGTCCAGCGTGGACTCAATGGAAGCGAGAGCGCCCTTGGCGGAATCCGCGAACGGCCCGCTGGGCTTCAACTGCAGATACTTCTCGAGGGCTTCCTTGGTGCCTTCGGCCGGGATCACTTTGCCTTCGGCCGTCACCGTGGCTTTGCCCAGCAGGCACATGCCGTACTGATACTGCGCGTCGGCGTAATTGGCATCCATGTCGATGGCCTTTTTAAACGACTGGCAAGCCGGCTCGTTCTGGCCGGTGTTGATGAGAAGCGCGCCGAGGTTGTAGAAATATTTGCCCGCGTTGGGCGGATCGAGTTGCGCAGCCTTCGACAGCTCGGCCTGCGCCTCGGGAAATTTTTTGGCTTTGGCCAGGGCCAGCGCGTAGTTGTTGTGATAGGGGGCGTCATCCGGCTTGATCTCGATAGCCTTGCTAAATGCGTCCAGTCCTTTGTCCATGGCGGCTTGCTGGTCGGCACCGGTCTTGGTGGCTGAAGACTGCATGTACGCCTCGGCGAGCTGCGCCCAGATCACGTTCTGCTTGGGGTCCATCTCGTTAGCCTTGCTGAAGGCCTCAACGGCCGCGTCCCACTGCTTGCCCTGCATGGCCGTCATGCCCTGGTTAAAGGCGTCATTCAGCGCTTTGTTCTTGGCCAGCGCCTGCGAGCGCTCCTTGGTGGCCTTTTCGAGCGCGGCTTTCTGCTCGGGCGACATTTCCCGTTCCTGCTCCTTCGTGAGCGTGCCCGAATCGGCCGCCTTGGCGAGCGACTGCTGTTTCTGCTTGTTCTTCTGCAGGTCGAAGTCGATCACCGTGGAATCGCCGAGCTTGGTGCGGACGTTGTCCACCAGATCGACGTCTTTGCCGTCGACTTCCACGATGAGCTTGTAGTTTCCGAGCGGCAGGCCGGTGTGGAAATAGTGGCCCTTCTTATCGGTCTTGACCTTATAGTTGCCTTTGATGTCTTTGCGCTCGATTTTCACCAGCGCGCCTTTGAGTGGTGCGCCGTCTTCGCCCTTCACATCCCCTTCAAGCGACGAGACCTGGGCGAGAGCCGCAGAAGCGAAAATCAGGAGTGCCGCGGTCGACAGGGCCGCAGTCTTAAGCCTTGTGGGCATGAGGACAATCCTCCACGGGCAAGTTTGTTACTTGTAAACTTCAGCATACTACAGGAGAAGCGGGCGAACCTAGTGTGCCGTTTGGCAAGTTCCTTTATACTTCGCGACGGTTGGATGCCCTTGTAGCGCAGGCTGGCGCGCAGTTTGCGGGAACCGGCGGATTTTCCGGCCCGCTCGATCCAACAAGCCGCAGGTCTCCCAAAAGCGGGTAGCCCTGCGCTACTAACACGAGACTAGCAGCCGGTGGTGAAAGTGTGTGCGCGGCCAATGCGATGACAGGCATCGAAATTCGATCGCGACCACACTGTTTTCAGGGAGTTCGACCTGCGGAATTCCGAAGCCTGCCACCGGATTGGCTGAGCGGCGACTGCTACCACGGCCCGGAGCCGCGGTTTCAGGTTTGATACGATGAACACTAACCCAAAGGCGCTGTTTTGATCGAAACCGTCCCAGACATATTAGCTCGAATTGTCGCCCGCAAACGCGAGGAACTGGCCTCGCCGCGGACCCCGCTCGAAATGCTGGAGAAACGGGCCGCTCTGGCTCTTGCCGGCAGGCGTGATTTCCGCGCGGCGCTCAAAACACGACAGCCGGCGATTATCGCGGAAATGAAAAAAGCTTCGCCCAGCCGGGGGGTGTTTGCGCACCACTTTGATCCGGCCAATCTGGCGCGGGAGTACGAGCAAGGTGGAGCGGCGGCGCTTTCGGTGCTGACAGATCAAGCTTTTTTTCAGGGCAGTCTGGAAGATTTGAGCGCCGCGCGCCAAGCGGCAGGGCTGCCCGTCCTGCGCAAGGATTTCACGGTGGACGAGTATCACGTAATCGAGGCCGCGGCGCACGGGGCCGACGCCGTTCTGCTGATCGCGGCGATCCTCGAAACCGCACAAATTCGCGGATTGCGGGAGCTGGCGGCGCGCCACGGGATGGCCGCGTTGGTGGAAGTCCATACGGCGGGAGAGCTCGAGCGCGCGCTTGCCGCGGGCGCGGATATGGTGGGCGTGAACAACCGCGATTTGAAGACATTTGAGGTGACGCTCGATACGGCGCTGCGCCTGGCGCGTGAGATTCCGGCGGGCGTGGTCAAAGTGGCGGAGAGCGGTATCCATTCCGCGGCCGACATCCGGTGTTTGCGCGACGCCGGCTTCGACGCGTTTCTGGTGGGCGAGCACCTGATGCAATCTGCAAGGCCATCGGAAGCATTGCGGGCGCTGATGAGCGGCTCATGATGGTGAAGATCTGCGGCATTACTAATCTGGAAGATGCCCTGGCGGCGGTTGAGGGGGGAGCGGCGGCGCTCGGTTTCAACTTTTGGCCGCGCAGTCCGCGGTACATTACGCCAGAAGCGGTGCACAGAGTGATCGAGCAGCTTCCGGCGACTGTTTGGAAAGCCGGGGTGTTCGTGGATGAATCGCCCGCTGCGGTAGCGGAGATTGCGCGGGAAGCCGGATTGGATATCGCGCAGTTGCACGGGCGAGAAACGGCCCACGATTTTCCCCAGGGCGTGCGCGTGTGGAAGGCAGTGCGTATCGGAGCGGACTTTGATCCAGCGGCGCTCGACGAATATCCGGCCGAAGCAGTTTTGCTTGATGGACCGGCCAATGGCGTCACGTTCGATTGGAAAATGGCAGCGCGCACATCGAAGAAAGTGATTATCGCGGGCGGCCTGGATGCGGAAAATGTCCGGCATGCCATCGAGCAAGCCGGGCCGTGGGGCGTGGACGCCTGCTCGCGCATCGAAAGCGCGCCCGGCAAGAAGGACCACCACAAGATGGCGGAATTTTTGAAAGCGGCTCTGGCATGACACCTTCTCAACCCGACGCCGGCGGGCACTTCGGCGCCTACGGCGGGCGCTACGTACCCGAAGTGCTGATGTCGCCGCTCGAAGAACTTGAGCGGACATTTTTCGAGGCGCGCGAAGACCC
>JBGPKX010000138.1:0-13878 GCA_041486185.1 Bryobacteraceae bacterium
ATTACTCGCTCGATCCCGAGATGGTCACCGTGCACGAGTTCGGCCACAACTTCTGGGCCATCATGGTGAGCAACAACGAATTCGAAGAAGCGTGGCTCGATGAAGGATTCAACACGTACTCCACTCGCAGAGTGCTGGAAGCTGCGTACGGAACCCGGTATCACTACGAGCACCTACTCGGATTTCCCGTGCCGGCTATGCCCTGGTTCTTGGTGCGCCCTCCGTTTTTCCCGTTTTCGGGCTTGGGCGCGATCCCGCTGGGCGGTTACTTTTCCTACGTCGAAGGCCGCGAGGGACTCGCCAGCCGCCTGCCTTATTTGTTACAGGCCAAGGACGACGATCTGGTGCGCAAGGGCTGGCAGTATCGCAACCACGAAAGCTACGTGGTGAACTCGTACAATCGACCCGCGCTCGCGATGCGGACACTCGATAATTATTTGGGCTTTGAAACTATGACGCGAGTGATGCGCGCCTACCAGCAGCGCTGGCGCTTTCGCCATCCGTCGACCAAAGATTTCATCGACACCGTCAACGAAGTCTCGGGCCGGAACATGGACTGGTTCTTCCAACAGTTTTTCTACAGCTCAAATGTCGCGGACTATGCGGTGACAGAGTTGACGTCAGGTCCGGCCGATGTGAGGGCCGGCTATTACGACGAAAACGGGAAGAAGGTATTTCACTCTGAGACGACAGCCTCCTCAATGCCCAACGCCTATCGCTCCTCCGTGCTTGTCCAGCGCCTGGGAGAAGTCATTGCGCCGGTAGACGTGCTGGTGTGCTTCGAGAATGGAAGCACGGCGCGCGAACATTGGGATGGCAGTTACCGCTGGGTGCGATACGAGTACCTGAAACCGGCCAAGGCCGTGTCAGCCGAGGTCGATCCCGACCGGCGTATCGCCCTCGAAGCAAATTTCACCAACAACAGCCGCACTGCCACGCCAGACCGTACCGCCGCGTTCGAGTGGTACATCCGCTGGATCTTCTGGCTGGAGAATCTGTTTTTCGCCGTGGGCTTTTTCAGTTAAGGATGCTGGCGTGCGAGACGACGCCTTGTTCCGTTTCGCGACACGATCGCCACAAACGCATTTTTCGTTGTTTCGCTGAGACGGCCGGTTTTCGCCCATGGCGGCTCCAGCTGCCTTGAGCCGGACCCAGAAAGTGTCCCGCACGCTCGGGCGCGGTCGAGGAGCAGCTCGCGCTCGCGGGCGTTGCGCGCGAGTGCTGCCGCGCGCTCGAACTCAAGGCGGGCCTCGTCGACGCGGCCGAGCTTGGCGAGGAGGTCGCCGCGCACGCTCGGCAGGAGGTGGTAAGACTTAAGCGATGGCTCGGAGGTCAGCGCGTGACAGGCGGCGATCGCGGCCAGGCGCGCCGCCGAGCGAATTGCTGACTTGCTGGGCACGCTCAAGCGCGGCGAGACCTCGACGGATGAGCAGTTGATCCCACAGCCCGCGGTTCTGATCCAACAGCGGGATCGGTTCTCCCGATGGGCCCACCCGCGCCCTCGAGCGCGACGCCTGGATCTCCATCAGCGCAACGAGGCCGAGGCCCCCCGGTTCGTTGGGAGCGAGCTCAGCCAGGATTCGGCCCAGACGCAGCGCATCGTCGCAGAGCGCGGGCCGCATCCAGTCGTCGCCGGCGGTTGCGGAGTAGCCTTCGTTGAAGATGAGGTAAATGACCTCGAGCACCGACAACAGATGGGCAGAAAGTTCGTCTCCACGGGGGCACCTCGAAAGGGACTCGCTTTTCGGCGAGGGTACGCTTGGCCCGGACGATGCGTTGGGCGATGGTGGGCTCCGGAACCAGGAACGCACGCGCAATCTCGTCGGTAGTCAGACCACCGAGCAGGCGTAGCGTGAGCGCGACGCGCGCCTCGGCTGAGAGAACCGGATGACAGGCTGTGAACACGAGGCGCAGGAGGTCGTCGCCGATGTCGTCGTCGATCGCGGTTTCGAAATCCGCCACGGTCATCTCCTGCCGGGCTTCGAGTTCGCGGCCGAGTTCCTCGTGCTTGCGCTCGAGCAGCTTGTTTCGGCGTAAAAGATCGATGGCACGATGCTTCGCGGCGGCCATGAGCCGGGCGCCCGAGTTGCGCGGCAGCCGATCAGCAAGAATGCCCCTTCGCTTCGCGCTACAATCGCCACAAATGCATTTCCGCCGTTTCGCTGCGTTGCTCGTGGGCGCCTGGCTGGCCGGGTGCGTATTCATGGACCTTATGGCCACACAGAATTTTCGTTCGGTCGACCGGCTGCTGGCGGCGGCTCCGCCGCAGATCGCGGAGCGGATTCAGGTGATGGGCGGACACGATCTGGCGCGCGTGTTTCTGCGCTATCAGGCGTAGGAGTTGAATCGGTCGTACTTTGAAAATTGGGAGCGGGTACAAATCGTGTTGGGGGCGACGCTGTTCCTGGTGCTGTTATGCGGGACCGTGCCGAACCGGTTGATGATGCTGCTCACCGTGTTGATGCTGGGGATTGTGCTGCTGATGCACTTCTTCCGGACGCCGGAAATTACGCGGCTGGGACGCGCTATCGATTTTGTGTCGCCAGGCACGCCGTCGCCGGACCGCGCACGCTTTTGGACGTTTCATGGCGCGTACTCGGCGAGCGAACTGATCAAGTTGGGGCTGGGGATTTTACTGGCGGTGGTGCTGGTACGTCGGAGGGGGAAGAGGACGGAACAAGTTGTGGACAATGCGGCGCAGAATCTCAGCCGCGTGAGTTGATGCTTGACGGTGCATTGCCGGCGCCCCCCGCATCATGGACAGGCGGGAACGCCTGTCCTACCTTCTACAATAGGCCGTGGGCTTTTAGGACTTCGTCGACCAAGGCTACCAACTCATCGCGGGTGACGGAGAGTTTTTGGCCGTTCTTACTCAAGTCCTCGGCCACCACCGGACAATCGGGTGCGGCGCCGGGGCGGGTCTTGACACCGTAGCGCGTGCGCGAGTCCAGCAGTTTATCTACTTCCATCTTGGGCAACACCTTGGCGCCGCCCAGGAGTTCGGCTACCAGCGCGATGCGCGCGAAATGCTCCACCGTCTCCATGTTGAAGAACGCTTTGTAAACATCCGCACCATAGCAGACGGCGCCGTGGTTGCCCATCATGATGGCGTCGTATTTGGGAATGTAGGGCAGCATGGGCGCGGTCAGCTCAGGGGTACCGGGCAATCCGTAGGCCGCGAGCGGCACGTAGCCGAGGCCGATGATCACTTCAGGGAGCAGCGCACGGTCGAGCGGTCGGCCGGCGGTGGCGAAGCCGGTGGAAACCGGAGGGTGCGCATGCAGCACGCTGTTCACGTCGGGCCGCATCTCATAGATGGTGCAGTGCATCAAAATTTCGGAAGTACACTCGCGGCGGCCATCGATTTTGCTTCCGCACTTATCCACGATGATCAGATCGTCGACGTGCATCATGCCCTTGCTGATGCCGGTGGGGGTGGCCAGTATGCGGTTTTCATCCAGGCGGATGGTGATGTTGCCGTCGTTGGCCGCGACCCAGCCCTTCTGATATACGAGGCGACCGATATCGACGATGTCCTGACGCAACTCGCGCTCGCTCTTTTGCATGCGGAATTCCAAATTGTACCAGACTGGTTGGAGCGAGACAGTACAATGGTTGACCATGGATAAGCGCCGCATGTGCCCGCACTGCCGGGCGTTCATCACCACCAGCGATCGCGTCTGCCCGTACTGCAACGAAAAAGTCGGCCCGCGCGCAGTGGAGCGCCGCGAGCCCGGCGCGATTTTGGGCGGCTTCATCCCGCACGCGCGCTACACGACCATCATCATTCTGGTGATTAATTTCGGGCTGTTCGTGGCCACCTCCGTTTATGGCGGCAACGTTGGCGAGGGGAGGGCCCTTATCGCCTTTGGCGCCAAACAGCGGCTATTGATTTTTACCTATCACCAGTGGTGGCGTCTGGTGACGGCGGGCTTTCTGCACGGCGGCATCGCACATATCCTGATGAACTCCTGGGTGCTGTTCGATCTCGGCGCGCAAGTGGAGGAGGTCTACGGCACCAGCCGCATGATTGTGTTCTATTTCTTATCCACGGTGGGCGGGTTTTTCTTGAGCACGCTATGGAATCCGGGCATCTCGGTGGGCTCGTCGGCGGGAATATTCGGTCTCATCTGCGCCATGATTGCATTGGGTGTCCGGCACCGCAGCGCGTTGGGCGAGCAGATCCGGGGGCTCTATATCCGCTGGGCCGTATACGGGCTGCTATTCGGATTGCTGCCGTTTTTTGCCATCGATAACGCGGCTCACGTGGGCGGGCTGGCTGCCGGTTTCGGCGTGGCATATGTCGCTGGACTGCCCCGAATCCCCTTTGGAATCACGGAGAAACTCTGGCGTATTATAGCCGCAATCTGCGTCGGCATAACTGCATTGTGCTTTCTTTCGATGTATTTGTGGTTCAACCAGCAGAAATAGTAGAATAAAAGTGTGAGACTTTACACGCTTCTGCTGGCCGCGTTGATCGGTTTAAGCAGTTTCCAGGTGGCTGCGGCGGAGACCACCCACCCAAAACCGATGCACAAGGTTAAGAAGCACGCCGCCAAATATCACGGCAAGAAGCCCAAGAAGTACAAACCCGGCAAGTTCAAAGCCTCCAAACAGAAAAAGGCCAAGAAAGCCAAGTGGGGCGCCAGCCGCAAGATTTGAACGGCTGCCTGCGACTAAACCCGCTCCATTCCAGCAGCAGACCCAGGACGAAGACCGGCTCGGCCGGCAGCTACTGCCCGGTTGCAGCCCACCGCAGATACACGACAATATCCTGCAGTTCCGCCACAGAGTAATCCTTGACGAAATCTTCGTGACGCCAGGTTTGGTTTTCGACTAACGACACGACATCGCGCCGCGCCAACGCACGCAGGACGGGCGGCGGGAGGGTCAGATCGTATAGACGCACGTGGTTGCCATTCTGCTCGGCGAGCAGCGCGGGAAACTCTTCGCCATTTGCGAGCTTCGCGTTGAGGACATGGCGGGAGCGCGTGGCGTGAATCAGGCTGGTCAGCTCCGTGGGGCTCTTCACGGGTAGCGCGGTCAGATCCGGGCCGACGGCAATCCCACGCCCACCCACGGCGTGGCAGGCGCCGCAATGATTGCGCGGCGGATCGAAGAAAAGCGCGTGGCCGCGAGCGGCTTGCGGCGGTCCGCCGAAACTCGGCATGCTTGCCGGACCGACGCCGGGGGGCATGGGATTAGCGGGCGGCGCGGGATCGGTGGCCGACGAAAGACTGGCTACATACTCCACCACGGCGCGAATCTCGTCGTCTTTCAACCGGCCCTTCCATGCAGGCATGGCCGAGCTGGGGATACCATCGCGCGTCACGTTGAGCAAGTAGTCTTTCGAAAAACTACGGCCGCGCAGCCTGGGACCGCGCCCCGCTGCGCCGGCGACGCCGTGGCAGTAGCCCACCGAGCAGCTCTGCGCGAAAATCCTTTCGCCGCGTGCGATCACCGAGGGATCGAGGGCGCTCTGCGCCAGCAGCAGCGCAAGCGCGATCATCGCTCCTCCGAGGGCAGCGCGAAGACAAACAGGGTCGAGCCAGGTGGAAAATCCTCGGTTTCAGGCCAGAGTTGCGGCAGCAATCCGGCGAGCGCCGATCCCCAGCCCGAGGGTGTCGCCACGTACTGCTTTCCCTTCACCGAATACGTGATCGACGATCCGCGGTGTCCAGAGCCGGTGGGAAAGTTCCAGAGCTTCTTTCCGGTGAGGGCGTCGAGTGCAAAAAAGTTGCCTTCGGGATCTCCTGAAAAGACGAGGTCGCCGGCGGTCGAAAGCTGCGAGGCCAGCAGCGGATATTTCGAAGGATACGACCAGAACTTCTTGCCGGTCACGGGATCGTAGGCATCCAAATGCCCGCCGGCGGGGCCGTGCATCGGCTGGCGGAGCTGGAATACTCCGCCGAAGAAGTTGAGGCCTTCTTTCGGCTCTTCCGGCGTGACGGTGACGGCCTGGCACCACTCGATGCCGGTCGTATAAAACCACTTTGTGTGCGGCGAGTAGGAGCCGTGGTTCCATTGCCGGCCACCGCCGATACTGGGACATATCAGCGATGTCTGGCCAACGGGCGGCTCGTTACGGCCGACGAGATTGCCTTTGGAGTCGACGCCCGTGATCCAAGTGATATTCTCGGCCACCGGCCACGCCGAGATGAACTCGCCATTGGTGCGATCGACAACGAACGCGTAGCCGCCTTTATTCACGTTGAGCAGCAGCTTGCGCGCGACGCCGTGCACCGGCGCGTCGAAAAGCACGCACTCGTAGGCAGCGTCGAAATCCCAGACGTCGTGCGGGACTTCCTGGAAATACCATTTCAGCTTCCCGGTATCGGGATCGAGCGCGATGATGCTGTCGGTGTAGAGATTGGTTCCCTTGCGCGCTTCGCCGTAGAAATCCGCCGCGGCATTGCCGACTCCCCAGTAGACCAGGTTCAACTCGGGATCGTAGGAGCCAGTCAGCCAGGTCGAGCCGCCGCCGTGTTTCCAGCTATCGCCCGTCCAGGTTTCGTGGCCCTTCTCTCCGGGCGCGGGAATGGTCCAGAAGCGCCAGGCCTTACGGCCGGTGCTCACATCGAAGGCCGTGAGGTACCCGCGGTGCGCGGAATCTCCGCCGGTCACCCCGACGATGACTTTATCCTTGACGATGAGCGGCGCGCCGGTGATGTTGCAGCCGCACTGGCGCATATCTTCGACGTTGACGCGCCATTGTTCGCGGCCGGTCTTCTGATCGAGCGCGACGACATGATTATCGAGCGTGCCGAAGAAGACGCGGCCGGCGCTCACGGCAACGCCACGTGTCCAAGGGCTGTAGATGATGCCGATCTCGCGCGGGTTCTGATAGAAGTAGTGCCAGATTTCCTTGCCGGATTCGGCGTCGATGGCGAAGACGCGGTTCCAGGAGGACGAGACATACATGACGCCATCGACCACGAGAGGCGTGGCGTTAAAGCCGCCATCGACCTTGCCAGTCTGGAAGGCCCAGGCAGCTTTCAGGCGGCCGACGTTCGAGCGGTTGATCTGATCGAGCGCGCTGTAGCGCCAGGCACTACGCTCGCCACCGTAGTGGGGCCAATCGTTTTGCGTGCTGCCATCCTGGGCAACAAGCGCACCGGCAAGAATGCCGGCGGCGCATGCCAACCATCCTAATCGGCTCATCTGGCGAGCGCCGGGACACCGGTAAGGACTTCCATGGAAGCGCGGCAGAAGGCGGGCAGGTCTTCGGGCTTGCGCGAGGTGACGAGATTGCCGTCGACGACCACTTCGGCGTCCTCGTATTTCGCGCCGGCGTGGATGACGTCATCCTTTATGGCAAAGAAACAGGTGGCTCTGCGGCCTTTCAGCATGTCGGCCGAGCACAACACCCAGCCACCGTGACAGATGGCAGCCACGAGCTTGCCTTGCTTGTTCATCTCGTGCACGAACTGGTTCGCGGCGGAGTGGCGGCGGATGAGATCGGGAGCATAGCCGCCGGGGACGACCACGCCGTCAAAATCCGCGGCGCGGACTTCGTCGTACGACTTCTGGCTCTTGATGGGATAACCAAGTTTGCTGGTATACGTTTCGCCCGCCCTGGCACCGACGGTGACCACCTCCGCGCCGGCTTCCTGGAAGCGGAAATACGGATACCAGACTTCCATCTCCTGGTAAATGTTGTCCACTAAGACAGCGATACGTTTGCCCTTCAGTTCCATAGCGACTCTATCTTATCGTGGGATGCGGCCCGTGGTGGCGCGCAGATCGAGGCCGAATTCGATTTCGAACTGCTCCACTTTGGCGACGCGCCGGCGGTGCCGCTCGAGGCCTGAAAACTCCGCTGCCAGGTAGGCGCGCACCAGCTCCCGGGCGAGCTCCGACCCGACCACGCGCGCGCCCAGGCACAGCACGTTCACGCCATCGTCCTCCACTCCCTGGTGGGCGGAAAATGTATCGTGGCAGGTGGCGGCGCGAATGCCGCGGAACTTATTGGCGGCCACGCATGCGCCCGCGCCAGAGCCACAGATCAAAACAGCGCGGCCGGCGCGGCTATCGCGCAGAGCTTCCGCCACGGCGCGGGCATAATCGGGGTAGTCGACGGCTTCGGTCGAATGCGTTCCCAGGTCTAATGGTTCGTGGCCGAGCTTGCGCACTTCATCGATGACACGTTCTTTGAGCGGAAACCCGGCATGGTCGGCTGCCACGGCAATTATCATGCGGTGTCTTATGATAGCGCACATGCGGGTATTACTTCTGCTGACTTTAACCCTTGCGCTGCGCGGCGGCGAGGCGTTGATTTTGGATGAGACCCATGAGAGCCAGGTCTTCCATGAGACGCGTCACTACCGCATTTTTCTTCCGCCGGAGTATGCGACGTCAGGCAAGCGCTATCCCGTCATCTACTGGTTTCACGGGTGGAGTGAGCGCTACAACAAACCCGTCGCCCGCGAACCGGAGCGCAATTACGACCAGGGGGACGGTGTGTATGGGGGTGACACCATCGGCCGCTTCGTGGGAGATCACGATGTAATCGTCGTCAAATGGGATGGCTACAATCCGCGGGTCCCGGGCGAGGAATATCCGCGCCCGTACAACATCAGCCCGGTCGAAACCGATCGCCAGTTTCCGCTTTATTTTCCCGAGTTGGTCGCGTACATCGATGCGCATTATCGAACCATCGCTGATCGCGAGCACCGGGCCACGGCCGGGCTATCGATGGGCGGCTTCATGTCGTTCTGGGTCGCCGGAAAATATCCGCATCTGGTGGGGAGCGCCTCGAACTTCATGGGCTCCTCGGAATTCTTCGTGGGACCGCGCGGCTTTCCCGCCGAGTACCGTCATGAGGAAATGCACAACAACTACGACGGCGTGCGCACGCGCCTGGTGATGGGGACGCGCGATTTCATCCGCTTCTACCACGCGCGCATGAACGCGATCTGGAACGACACGCGCCCGTTTCACGAGACGGCGGAGTTCGATGCCGATCACGGCACGCCCCACATGGGCGAGACGCTTGCATTTCACATGCGCGCTTTCGCCAATCCCCTGCCGCGGCCCGCGGTCTGGAGCCACATCGAGGTATATCCGAACTTTCCGATCTGGGGATGGGAGGTGACTTCGGATCGCCGCCAACCTGGATTGACCGTGCTCGAAGATGTCTCGCGCGCCGGTTTTCGTGCGAGCGTGCGCGCGTGGGTTCCTTCGGGTCGACTGCTCACCAACGTGAAGCTGCAGATCACTTCGGACCGGTTGTATCGGCCCAACGAGCCGCAAACCATCACGATCGTTCGCACGCGCGATGGCAACCTGCTCCGTACCAGGCAGCGCGCGGATGCGGACGGCCGGCTGCACTTTGAGCTGGACGGCGACGACTATCAGGTGGGCGTGGGTAGGGGGCCTATTCTTGCACTGGGAGATTTTGCGGTCGAGGACGCGCCCTGGGTAGCCGATGGAAAGCCGGTGAGGGTACGCGTGCGCGTGTGGAATAAGGGCGATGCGGCTTCGCTGCCGATGACGCTGCGTTGGGAGACGCCGAATCCTGGCGTCACGATCGCCACGCCATCGAGAGATCTCCCGGCGATCGCGGCTGGAAAATCGCGCGACGTGAATGTGGGATTCACGGTGGAAGATCCTGCCCGCGAGATCGTGAGGCTGTTCGCGATAGCGGGCAGTGAGCGGTTGCCACTCGAGATCCAGACGTTTCCGTATGCCAAGCCGGCCGTGAACTTTCGTATCGCCGATGGCAAGGAGTTCACCATCTATCAGGAGGGAATCAAGCGCGTGCCCTTAACACTAGGCACGGGAAACGGCGATGGGCAGGCGAACGCCGGTGAGAAGCTGGCGATTCTGGTGCCGGATGCCGATGCTTGGCGCGCGGCGGAGCTATTCACCAACGACGAGTGTGTGGACCTTGCCGAGCGAATCTCCGACGTATGGGGCGGCTACGATCACGTGGGCGCGTCGGCCAAGTATTCTCTTCCGCTGATCAAGCCGGGATGCCCCATGGGCCATATCGTGCGCATGCTCGGGCGCGTGCAACTGCCTCATGCGCCGGATCACCGCGTAGAATACTTCACGGTCGAGTTCGCTGCCGGCGAGTCTCGTTCGTCCAAAGGGAAATGAGGCCTTTGCCGATCGTGAGGATGTCCGGGCGCCCGTCGCCATCCCAGTCGATGGCGTGAACTTGTCCGGCGGCGACGCCGGCCGCGATGGCGTGCGGCTCGAAGCTGCCGTTGCCTTCGTTATGGAAGACCAAGAGGCGGCCCCCGCCACGCGATTCGCCAACGACAAGATCAAGCCGGCCGTCACCGTCGAAATCCGCAACATCGAGAACGTGCGCGTGATCGAGCGCGAGTGAATCTCCGATGCGATGCTCGACCCACAATTGTTTCGGATCGGCGGGCTTTTCGAACCGTGCGAAGCGCGCGCCTGGCATCTCGCGCTGCATGGCGATCAACTCACGCGGGCCGAGCAGTGCCACCCGGAGCATGGCCGAGTGCGCTTCTTCATTCCAGAGTTCGATGGCGAACAAGCGCCATGGCAGCTCGAAACTCTCGGGCGCGCGGATCCAGTAGTTGCCGCAGAGGATGTCGGGACGGCTATCGCCATCGACGTCGGCGACAAGCAAGCCGCCCTGATCCGACGGCGTGTAGAAGGAGTAAATCTCGCGCATGGGCCAGCGGTCCCCGGCGCGCGGAGGAATTTCATAAAAACGGACCTGCGCGCGCCGGTGCACGACCAGAATTCCGCGACGGCCGAATAGCTCGGCAGGAAGTACGTCAGCGGTGTCGACACCCGTATCGATGATGCGCCTCGTCCAGCGCGGGGCTTCGAACCACACGAGCGCACGGCCCGGCGCGTCTTCATTGAGCACAATATCCGGCTGACCATCGCCATTCACATCCAGAATCACGCCGCCCTCGGCGAACGGACCTTGCGGCCCGAGTGCTACAACGCTCTTGCCCTCCGGGATACTCCACGTTTGCAGGCGGTCGCCCCACGTGATGAGTTTCCGATGGAAGATGGCGCTGCCTGTGACGCGTTCCTCGCCCAGGTTTGCGATGTCGTGTCGGGCGAACTGCAAAGTCTGCGCGCCGGCGAGCAAGGAAAGCAGGGGGAGCAAGGGGGCAAAACGGGTTCGCATCGAAGTGCTATTCTACGGCACGGTGGACCGACTTCTGGATTTGCTCACGGGCCAGGACGTAAGCGTGCCGCTCGATCGCGCCGCGCTCGACGTGGCCACGATCGAATTTCCCGAGCTGGATATTGGCGCGTTTGTCGCGGTGCTGGATGCGCACGCAAGCGAGCTGTGCCGGCGCCTGAGAGATTCGCGCGACGGGGTTGCGTACATCCATGAGGCCAATCAGTATCTGTTCGATGATTTGGGCTTTCGCGGCAATTCCAGCGATTACTACAATCCGCGCAACAGTTGCCTGAACGAAGTTCTCACCGCGCGTACCGGAATTCCCATCACGCTTTCGCTGGTATACATCGAGATTGCGCGGCGTCTGGGAAAGCCGGTGCAGGGTATCGGACTACCGGGCCACTTCATCGTTCGCTACGACGACGGGTTGTATTCCACGTTTATCGATCCGTTCCACGGGGGCAGGCTGCTCGAAGCCGAAGAGTGCTTCGCGCTGGCGCGGGACGTTGCGCACGTGGAGCTCGAGCCCGATCCAAAGTGGCTCGCGCCCGTCGGCAAGCGCGACATTCTCCTGCGGATGCTGAGAAATCTGGGCGCGGCGTATGCAGCGCGCGGACTCACCTCGAAAGCCATCGATGTGCTCAGCCTGCTGATCCGCGCCAATCCCGATTCGGCCGACGAGTACCGGCAGCGAGGCATTCTCGAAGTGCAGGCCGGCAGAATGATCGCGGCGAAGGAAGACTTGGCGAAATACCTGGAGCTTTCGCCGTCACCCGAAGAACGCGAGCGCGCCCAAGAGCGTATTCAGAAAATCCGTCACTGGCTGGCCTCGATGAATTAGCGACGGGCGTCTGCCGGCAGCCAGGAGTGCGCCTACGGCGCGGTGGCCACTTGACAAGATCGCTGAACAGCTTGCTGCCAAACGGATAATATCCCATGTCCTGGATGATGCAGCCGCCGTAGGCAAAACCGTGGGCCTTGCGCAAATCTTCCGGCGTCGCGCCAGGGAATCGGCGCAGCAGGAGCGGCACGATGGAACGTTCCCAGGCCGCGTCGATGACGGCCTCGTGGGTGAGCACTGAATAGGCCGACGCCGGTCGACCGCAGGCCATCAACAGGACCAATGCGAGGCTGAGCCGGAAGGGCGTCACAAGTTATTTCGCCAAAAACCGCTCGACCCCGGCATCTACTTTCGCGGCTTGGCAATCGGTGGCCAGGTGGCCGCAATCGCTATCCAGCTCCAGCGTGTGTGCTTGCAGCAGACGCGCGAAAGCTAGGGCGGGTTGCGGGTTCACCATGTGATCCTGAAGACCTACGATCACCAGCACACGCGCTTTCACGGCCGCCGCAGCCTTGGCCATATCGCCGCCGAACGGGCGCGAGACGTCCTGGCCCATCATGGCTTGGGCCTGGCGGATCCAGTTGTTGGCGTCGAAGCCGTGGATGGCATCGTGTTCAGCGGTTTCGAGAAACTTCCGGAAATCTTCCGGTTGGGTCTCTCGCACGCGGTAGGACGGGGTTTGGATGGCCAGGGCGTCGATATCCGCGAGGGTGCGCAAGCCCGCCTCCGGTGGTGAAGAGTAGTCACCACCCTTCCAATTGGCGTCCGCCTGGATGGCATGGATGCCGGATTGCCACAAGAGCAGATCGTAGGAAGTGAGTTTGGGTGAGCCGACGATGGGAATCGCGCGATCCATGAAATCGGGATAAGCCACCATCCACTGGAAGGTCTGCATGCCGCCCATGGAAATGCCGATGACGCCACGCAGGTGGGGGATGTGGAGCACGTGCTCGACCAACTCGTGCTGCGAATTGACCATGTCGCGGATGGTGAATGCGGGAAACCTCATGTGCGCCTGCTGCTTGCTGTTGGATGGCGACGAAGATACGCCGTCGCCCAACGCGTCGGCCAGGATGACGAAATATTTATCGGGATCGACCAGCTTGCCGGGACCGATCAGTCCTACAAGGTTTTCCGTCGTTCCTCCAAACCAGGTGGGGAACAGCACGGCATTGGATTTCTCAGCATTGAGTGTCCCGAACGTGCGATAGCCGAGACGGCAGTCGCGGATGCCTTCGCCGCTCTCCAGGCGGAAATCGCCCAGTTGGGCAAATTTCAATTCCTGGGTGAACGACGGCGCGGCCAGCAAGCAGGCAGTGAGAAAAAGTCGAATTTGCACCTACACAGCTTTTCAAATTGACGACTCCGCCGTCAATCCGTGTGCGGATTAACATGGAAGTAGGAAACCCAGCCGATGCCATTGGTCCCGCCTTATATCGCATCGCTTCGGCCCTACGAGCCTGGCCGCACGCCCGAAGAGGTCGAGCGCGCCTACGGAGTGGCCCGCGCTGTTAAGCTGGCGTCGAATGAGAACCCGCTGGGACCCTCGCCACTGGCGCTAGAAGCCTTGTGGCAGACCGCTTCGCGCCTCCACCTGTATCCCAATGGCGGCCTCGAACTGCGCCACGTACTGGCGCGCGAATACGACGTCAAAGTGGAAAACGTGATCGCCGGCAGCGGCTCGGAAGGCATCATGTCCAACATCATCCGCACCTTCCTGGGGGATGAGGATGAGGTACTTACCACGGATGCCGCGTTCATCGGATTCCAGGTGCTGGCCCGCTCGCGCGGGGTCAAGTACCACACCGTGCCGTACCGCGACTGGCGCTACGATCTGGCCGCCCTGGCCCGCGAGATCAACGAGAACACCAAAATCATCTATCTCGCCAACCCCAACAACCCCACCGGCACGATA
>JBGPKX010000139.1:0-13857 GCA_041486185.1 Bryobacteraceae bacterium
CTCAGAGGACGGTAATCGACAATGAAATGGGGTCGGTCTTCATGCAGCCGGGGGGCTTTCCGTGGACCGATTTGGGAGCCTACGTAGGGGCCACGCCCTCCAGTGCGAGCCGGCTCGACGCCGCCGCTGTGAAGGCCGCTTATGCGCGCTTCCATGTGTTCAAGCCCAGCGATGATTCCACTGTCGGGTTCCCTTATGCCGCCCTGCGCCAGTATGAGACCCAGGAAGTGGCCGCCGGACGCCCGCCTATTTTCGTCACGGCCACTTACGCGGGAAAGAAGCGGCCCGTGCTGTGGCTTTGGTCGCTGAAGACGCAGAATAACGTCCCCACCGCGCCCTCGCAGAACTGGGAGTACGCCGTCAATGTGCAGGACGACCGGTTTATCAAGTTCTGGATTCATCGGTATATCCGACCGGTGGTCTGGCAGCCCATGTACGCGTACCCCACCATCTGGTTCGAGCTCGACGAGTGTGCGTTCAACTGGAACCTGTATGGGGTACTGGACGACAACAATCAATTTGTCGCCGGCGTGCCGTGGGATGCTCCGTTTCCGCAGAGCGGAGCGGCGTACCTGAATTCGGTGGCCACATTTTTCACACGATTGAAACAGCTCGCGCCGGACATCCGGGTGATGCCCAACATCGGCAGTATGTCGGATCCCACCCAGTTCTCGACGGTGTATGCCAATGTTCCCGGAGCAGTTCACGAAGACATCTATAGCTGGCACGCGAATCCTTCGACTTACGTTCTGAATACCACCTACGCGCAGAATTTCAGTTATCTGTCGTGGTTGGGTGCGCAGAATCGTGTGGCCATCCTGCGGGCCATGCTGCCCGCCAACGACGCGGTGGCGCTGCGCACGGCCTTTGTGGTGTACTCGCTGGTGAAAGGCCCCAATTTCTTCTTCGCTCCGGCGACCACGGTGGCGGTCGATCCAGCGCAGTGGTCGGGGATGAAGGCGATCCTGGGCGATCCCATCTCGCCCATGCAAAGCCAGCAGGAGCCTGGCACCCCTGACCCTGCCTATCGCCTGTTTTGGCGTCAATTTCAGGGAGGTTTGGTTTACTTGAACTGGACCGGTATTGCGAAGACTGTCCAACTTCCTACCGGACAGCAGTATTTCGACTCGAACGGAAATCCAGTCTCACAGATCACGATTCCGAATCTGACCGGAGACTGCGCGCTCCTAACCAAGGCACCCCGAGCGGCCCCGCCTCGCATCGACCCGAGATCTGCCTCTGAGGTAACCTCTCCCTTATCGCTGAGTTTGAGTAGTGGCAATGCCGGAGCTTCCTTCCATTACACGCTGGATGGAACCAATCCGACTGTGGCTTCCGCCACTTATGCAGCACCTTTCACATTACTGGTGACGGCAGTAGTAAAGGCCATCGCCTCCGTTCCTGGCTATCTCGATAGCTTTCCGTCGACTGCCACTTATACAGTCTCCTCGGATCTTCCGACCGTCCAATTCGTCATGGCTTCGGACAGCGGCGATCAGAGTGTTTATTACCCCGTATTAGCTCTCAGCAAAGCTTCTTCGATGCCGGTATCGATTAACTATACGGTTTCTGTAACTGGCTTGACGCCAGTGGCAGGTACAGTCTCCTTCCCGAGCGGCGAGATTAACGCTTACTTCAAAATTAGTGTCCCGAGCGCCTCCCATGCCACCGTCACGCTCAGCCAGCCACTCAACTCTATGCTCGGCCCCCTGTCGACTTTTTATTACACGATAGGTCTGAAGCCGGCGTCCTGTGATTTGAACGGGGATGGTACAACTAATGTCGGGGATGTGATGTTGGCCGTCAATCAAGTTCTGGGATCAATGCCCTGCAGCAATGCTGACGTGACGCAGACTGGCACTTGTAATGTCGTGGATGTACAGCGGATCCTTGTGGCTGCGCTTGGCGGATCCTGTCACCTCGGGCCCTAGTTGCCCGCCAGCTATGCGGAATGGCCGGGAGGGGTTACCGCGGCGGTGTTCGTAAACTATGCAGCCTCCGCCGCACCGTCCTCTTTTATCGTGTATATGCAATGGGGAAAGCTGTGGGTGGCCGACCCAATATGAGCTTGGAATCCAGCGTTTGCGCCTGCCCAGCAACGTCTCAGGGTTCGATGAGGGGGGACAATCGGGTGTATCCCGTACCGCGCACCATTCTGTTTACAGGGACCCACTTGAATAGTCCAGGGATCGATTAAATGGCAGCCTCTGATAACCGCCGCAAACGCAAACGCTTGGCTGTGCATTGGCCCCTACGTCTGTTTCGGCAGCCAGGAACAGGAGCAGTTGAGAGCACGACTGAGAATATCAGCGGCGAAGGCCTGTATTGCGTCTCTAGACAGCCATTCAAACCTGGCGAACGCCTGCAATGCGAGATCCTGATTCCTCGGGCGAGTATCGGCGCGTCGGAATCTGCCCTCCGACTGCAATGTTATGTGACAGTCAGGCGAGTAGAAGAGCTCCCCGACGGGTTTGGGCTAGGTTGCCATTTCGAGGATTATACCCTTGACACTGGCTCACCACTTATGCGCTAGCTTGGCGCTTGCTGGCTCCCAGGAGGCCGCGAAAGTTCTGTCGCAAACAGCCGGATCAGCCGTGCAGGTGGCTGATGAGTCGCCATGCAGTCACGCAGCAATGCGAACAGTTCGTGAACGAATGCGCGCTGGCCCAATGTGTCGCCATTCGGTAGTCAGCGAACCTGCCCCTTGCGGATCATGTGCATCGCCTCGTACCCCGTGATTCGTGTTCAACGCGCCTTCGACCGATCGGAATCCAAGGTCGGCAGCAATACGCGGGATCAGGCTCGATCACTCGACTATCACGGTGGTGATGTTCGCCAGGGATGCGCCGATCAAGACGCCAGGCCAAAGCCGGTAGCAGATAGCAGCAGAGCTGATAGTGCGATGCCCGTCTGGGGCCACACGGCCGTTGTGTACGCATTTACGAGCGCGAGCTTGAGACCAACCTTGGCAGCGAACAGGTATGCGAGTGCTAGTTCGGCGATGGAACCCAGAGCGCGCATGGGTAGTAATTTGGCGTCATCATACCCCTACGTCATACCAACGTCAGGTTGGACACAAAGAAATGAGCCCCGTTCCGCAGGAAGAGTTGGCCACACAGTAGTCTCGTGAAACGGCGTCAGAATTGCAGCTCGTTTGGAGTGTGTGGTGACCGCTTGATCTCATACGCCCAGCAACTCTCCCAGCCTGATCTGCAGGCCTGCTCGTTCCGACTCTTGTCGCCGCCCTGTAGCCATGCCTCGATCTTACGGGCGGAAATCTCGTGCGTTATGGCCCGCGCTTTCACCCGAAACCGTCGGGCGCGTTGCCGGTCCAGGCGCATCAGGCGTAAATCCATAGCGCCGGAACTCGCCGTCAGCAGCAGGTGTACTTTTCCCGCCAGCGATCGCCCAGCCCGCTAGCGAAAGTCCAGCCTTCGGCAAAGCCCGAGCTGCCGAGAGAATGCGATTCCCTCCACAAACACTTCTTGGATCGCTCCGCCTGTGTATCGATCTGTGCGGCCATTAACGAAAGACATGATTGTGGTCTATGCGGGTGACGGCTATTGTAAGACTGAAGGCCGGCGCTGGGCACATGCCACTGCGCGCCATTAATTTTCTTCAAAAAGCGAGTTCAGAACAATGGATGCGATGGTGATTGGCGCGGCGTTTGTCGGAAGTATCGCCACGGCGTTTGTGGTCCAAAGAGCCGTGCTGGGTGTGATGTTCCGCGCGTTCGGGCGTGACAAAGCAGCGCGGCGGTAATCGTTTCTAGTTTCTCCCGCTCCAAATTGCCCGACAGCCGAGTTGCAATCGGATCGACTGGTGCGCCATACTCGCGCCAATTGCCGTTGCACTGCATGATCCAACCACGCGGAGTGGAGGTGGGCTGCCAGCACGAGTCAGGCTCCCAATCTGCGCCCTTTCTGCCGTGGAGCGCCGCCTTCTGAACTAACTCCGCGACGGAAAACCCGTGTAGCTTCCCTGGTGTGCTACGCGCGCAGCTTCTATTTGATACGAGGGGGCGCTAGCATAAGCCGTGACCGCAAAAAACCAAATAAACCATCCGACTGGCTGAATTACAGTGGGAATGAAACCGTGCCAGTTTGCCCAAAATATGACATCGCCCGCGGAAGTGCATGCCACTCCCAGCGCCATCATGCCCCAGCAACGGGACACCAGCCCTTGGCCCATGTTCAATACCGATCTGCGAAGCGACGCAGCCTCGATCAATTGAAACGCCAGCAAAGGATCGCTCAACCAAAGAACCGCCTGAGCCACTCCGGGCCGAGTGTGATCTACTAGCAACCGCCAGCCAATTTCAGATACCTCGATCGCTGTGAAAATGCAGATCAAGGCGATGGCGCTCTTGTCCAATATAGAGAGGCGGCCAAGCATGCCCAACCGGCGTTGCAGAACAATCACACGCATGAGTCCGGCCGCCAGAAGCACCATCGCCACGGGTCCGCCCACAACGAGCCCGATATTGCGCATCGTTTCGGCTTTCTCAGCGGGTAACGCGTCAAATATTACCAAAGGATTCCAGGGTATCTGCGCACTTAAAACCTGCAGAAATGCTGCACCGGCCAGCCGGCAGCAGGCGCTGAGAAAGATCAGCGTCCATACCGCGTACATGGGCTCGGCGGAGTCGAACAGACTGCGGGCACGGAACGCAAGGCATACCTCGGCAGCAGTCATGAGGACGAAGAAAACCGCGCCCGGATACTCGAAGAGCATCGTAAGAAACGCATAACTACCCGTGAATAAAAAATGCGCGTAGGCCATAACGCCCAAGACCAGCAGAGCGGTCAGGGCCGTCCACAACCGCCGAACCGTCTTGAGGACCCTCATCTGAGATTTGAATAGACTTTGCGGGTGACTGCCATGGCGGCGCGCCTTCCCAGAAACGCGACTAGGAGCCGATCGCCGGCCAGAAGGCTTCTTCCCCGGCCTCCGCACGGATCAGAGGCTGCCCGAACACGCAGTAATGCCTGCTGTCCGAGGAATGTTCGCAACGCCGCGTCCATGCGACGGACGGAACTAGCCAGCTGCTCGTCAGACCCGTCGCTTTCGTTCCGCTCCCACCAGCGGGTCCAAATTCCCAGGACACGCTCGAGTTCGGTGCGCGCGGCTACCTGGACGGCATCGGCCTTGTCAGACAATGGTGCCACGGCTTCGTTCGGCTGCCGCAATATCCGCGCCCACAGTTTCTGCGGCCAGATCATTTCGCTCCCTCGCTGACCGGCCGTGTCTGCTTGAGCTTGCAGATGGCTCGATTGAGTAGCGCACCCACCGTACCAACGCTGATCTGCATGGCGCTCGCGATCTCGCTATACGCCAGACCCTGTGAACGGAGGTTGACGCACTCCTGCTCTCTGGGCGCCAGTATCCGGGCAGCCCTCTTGGCCCAGTTGAGCCGCCCCGATCTTGTGTCGTCGGGAATTTGTTCGGGGATGTCCTCCACCTCTTCGAGCGCGATCGATTCCTGCATCTTAGCCGACTTCCTCCAATCCGCAAGCAGATCGCGCATAACGGCACGCAGCCAGTCGCGCTCGTTATCAATGCCCCCACCATGCATCCGCGTGAGAAAGTAGCGAAGAAACGTCTCCTGCAGCACGTCCTGAGCGAGAGCTTTGTTACGGGTTAGGGCAAGAGCCATTCGCGAGAGCTCCTCTGCATTGACTTTGTAGGCTTCGAGTACCGCAACGCGTATGGCTTCAATTTCCTCGGGACGCATCTCTCTCATAGGCACATTGGCTGGCTTGATTTCAGCGTCCCATCAACGGCGCGAGCCTTAGCACGAGTGTACTGAGAAGAAGCTTGCTGAAACAGATACATTTTTAGCAGTCTACCGCCGTAAACCAAAGAGATCTAGCCAAAAAGGCTAAAATGTATGAAACTTAGATGGGTATAGATTCTAAACTATTGATAACAAAGAGTAAATATTGTAAAGCAGCCGCTTCCAACCTCCTCGAACTCAGCCAGTTCCGGGCCATAAACCAAAGACAACTAGCGAAGTATTTGAAACTAGATGAAAATTATGGTGTCTTCTGCCTAAATGACTGATGGAAATAAGAAAATTCTGTCAAGAGGTAGATTTCAGAGAAGCTGGCTTGGAGGACCTGATGCCGAGAGAGCATTCGCCGGATGAACGCCGCGGTCAGGCGCTAATCATGGTGACGTTGGCTTCCATTCCCATGTTCGGCCTCATCGGCCTGGCGGTCGATCTTGGATGGATGGAGTTCGTGAAGAAGCGGGCCCAGACGGCTGCCGACGCAGCCGCGATGGCGGCACTCCTACAGTTTCAATCGACTACCTACAGCAGTTCCTTCACCTGTGGTGCCAACGGTGTAGTCTGCCAAGTTCCCACGTCGTGCAGTCCCACCCCGAGCAATTATCTGCACAGCGGGTGTCTCTATGCCCAACTGAACGGCTTTTCCTCGGCAGGGAACCAGAATGTCACGATGGAAGCCGGCGTAGGCGTTCCACCCACGGCGGCCGGGGTCCAATCTTCTGCCTACTGGGTGACTGCGCGGGTAAATCAATCGGTCCCCCAACTTTTTTCAGCCGTTCTCGGCAACAGCACGGGGCTGGTTTCGGCGCGTGCAACAGCAGCCCTGAACCCGGCCAAAGACTGCATCTGGGTAATGGATCCCTCGGGCAGCGGCGCTCTTTCAATGAGCGGAACACCAGATCTCAACAGCGGTTGCGGAGTCTACATCAACTCAAACAATGCAACTGCCTTGAGTGGTAACGGGACGCCAACGCTGAGGGCAAGCGAAATTGATATTGTTGGCGGCTATAGTTTCGGCGGCACATTGCAACCAAACCCACCCAGTACAGGCGTCGCTCCGATGAGTGACCCCCTTGCGAGTTTGCCAGCGCCCAGCGTGCCGGCAGGATGCGACCACAATAACTACACAGCCGCTGGCTGGTCAACCCCTACGTTGAGCCCCGGGGTCTATTGTGGCGGCATTTCTGTCAAGAATGCCACAGTGACTTTCAATCCAGGCACGTACATTCTGAAAGGCGGCGGATTGAGCACGCAGAATGCAAACTCCATTATTCAAGGGACTGGTGTGACAATTTACAATACGTACGACGCCACGCACTCATACGCACCATTCGACATCGTAGCGACATCGACGGCTACGCTTACTGCCCCTACGAGCGGCACCTATAGCGGCGTCTTGATAATGGAGGACCGACGCATCCCGGCAGGCGTTTACTCCGACAACTTCGGCGGCGGCAGTGCCGCGGCTTATACGGGCATCATTTATGGACCAAAGTCCACCATGAAGTTTTACGGAAACGCGTCGTTGACCGCCTACACGATCATCGTCTGTTATCGGCTACAGATGGTCGGGACAACAGCCATTAATGACGACTACTCCAGCCTTCCAACCGGCAATCCGATCAAGATAACGGCGCTGGTGGAGTGAAGCAAGGAGACGTTCGACATGTCTGGACTCAAGCGCCGCCGATTCCGAGAACGAGGACACGCAGTGATTGAGATCTCTCTCTTGGCGCCGTGGATTTTCTTTCTGTTCATGGGTACGCTTGATTTCGGGTTTTATGCATACGCCATCATTTCCAGTCAAAATGCGGCGCGAGTCGCCGTGATGCAGACATCTCAGAATTCCACGACTGCGGCTAATAGCACCCTGGCGTGCCAGTACGCTTTGACGGAGCTCAACGCCTTACCTAATACTCACAGCCTGAATAGCTGCGACGCTCTTCCCGTCATCGTCAATGCCACACAGGTCGTCGACGCCGACGGTGCCAACGCTTCGCAGGTTTCCATCACTTATCAGACGATCAACATGATTCCGATTCCCGGTCTCACGGGTCGCCTTACTCTGACGCGAACCGCACAAATGAGGTTGAAGCAGCCATGACGGGTCATACTAAAAAGCCACAGGCCGGGGCGTCCGTTCTCGAATTTACTTTAGTAGGCATACCCATCATTTTCTTTCTAATCTCGACCTTTGAGATAGCCCGCGGCATGTGGAACTATCACGCGCTGGCTTACGCGGTGAGGGAAGGCACGCGGTATGCGAGCGTGCATGGCGTGAACTGCGCCACCGCTCCGAACACTTGCACGGTAACCATTGCGCAGATCACCCAGCGCATTCTGGATGCCGGTATTGGGCTGACGTCCAGTCAGCTCCAGCTGACGTTTACTCATACGGGCGGTGCAACCGCCTGTACCGCGAATAGCTGCTTGGCGAACAATACCGCGTGGCCTCCAGCACCGGGCAACGCGGTAGGAAACTACATTCAGATTGACGCAACGTTACCATTTCAGTCCGCCATCTGCATGTTTTGGCCGGGTGCCGGACCTGGGTCAACGTTCGGCACGTTCAACTTCCCCGCGTCATCGCGGGATACTATCCAGTTCTAGCGCGTCAGACCTGCTGTAACCCTGAACCTCAGAAGAGCGTCTGGGAAGAAGTCGAGCGGATCCCGCGCGACTGCGTGGTAGCGTTACGTCCCTGGTAGTGAAGGGATTAGGAACATACCTCGAAAACGATTTCTGTGGTCAGGTCCCGGGAAACTTGAGAATCGCATCTTGCGACGGGCGGGCACCATCCTGAAATGTACCGTCTCTATCTCAAGGGGCGGCTTGGCCAGGATGACCGGGCATTCGTGTACCTCGACGAGGCTCTCCGGCGGGATTAATGGGACCTATATGAACGATGAAGCCGGGCCGCTTTCAGCCGAGCGCGCGTTCTTTACAGCGCTGCTCGAGAGCAACGTCGAAGCTCTCGATCGAGTTTTGGCTGACGATTTCATGTTGATCGATGTGATGAGCGGATCTGAGATCGCGAAGGCCGCGTTGCTCGAAGTGATTCGCTCCGGCCAGCTCAGATTCGAAACCATTGAACCCTTGGACTCTCTCGTCCGCTTCTATCAAACGACGGCCGTGGTGACCGGTAGCACGCTGATGAGAGGCCGGTTCGGCGCGACACCGTTCACGGCGCATAGCCGCTCGCTACTTGCCTACTACGCCATGATTTCCTTGATCGGCGCGCCAAAGTCAATCTCCAGCCGCTTTTGACCGGGCACTTCGAGCCGGCGCGGATCGAGCCCAAGTTGGTGCAACACTGTGGCGTGAATATCCGTTACATAGTGGCGATTCTCTATCGCGTGGAAACCCAATTCATCTGTGGCGCCGTGGATTACACCGCCCTTGATCCCGCCGCCTGCCATCCAAGTGGTGAAGCCAAAAGGATGATGATCGCGCCCGCCCTTTGACGTGGCGTCGTTTGGCCGGACCTCAACTCCTGGCGACCGCCCGAATTCGGTAGCCCACACGACGAGGGTGTCATTCAGCATGCCCCTTTGTTTCAGATCGGCGAGCAAACCGGCGATGGGTTGGTCGACCATGCCACTCAGCTTGGTGTGGTTTTCTTTCAGGTCGGAGTGCGCGTCCCAGCCGTTGTTATCGTTCCCGGTACCGCCATGGAAGACCTGTACGAATCGCACGCCGCGCTCCACCAGCCGGCGCGCGGTCAGACAGATTTGGCCAAAGTTTTTTGTCTCTTCCTGCTCCAGCCCGTACATGCGGCGTGTGGCGGCATTCTCTTGCTCGAAGCGGAATAGCTCCGGAATCGTAGTCTGCATGCGAAACGCCAGCTCGTAGGACTTGATGCGGGCCCGCAGGCTGGCATCTTCCGGATAGATCACAGAGTCCAACTGATTCAGCTTCTGCACCAATTCGAATTCGGCCTCTTGCTCACCTTTGAAACTTGCGCGCTCCGGACGGGCGAACGGCAACGGATGCTCGGGATCGACGGCCAGTGGCACGCCGCTGTGCTCGGGGCCGAGATAGTTTCCGCCGACAGCGGCAAAGCCGCCGCAATTGGTCGCAACCATCGGGCCGAGCACCACGAATTGGGGAAGATTCTCATTGAGCGTGCCCAAGCCGTAATGCACCCAGGAGCCGACGGAGGGGTAATACCCCTGGAAAAACTGGCGGCCGGTGTGAAACTGCAATTGCGCGCCATGATCGTTGTCGGTGGTCCAGGTAGAGCGTATGAAAGCGATATCATCGGCGCACTCGGCCAGGTGCGGCCACCAGTCGCTGATTTCGACGCCGCACTGCCCGTGCTTGCGGTAGCCGACCTGCAGAGGCAACAAAGTCTGCATGAGCTTCCGCTCTTCCATCGTGGCGTTGACACGGTTCTGGATGAGCGGGGACTCGAGCACCCGCCGATATGGCGTCTCGCCGATGGTTTTTCCGCCGTACTTGCTCAAAGCGGGTTTAGGGTCGAAACTTTCCACGTGACTGACGCCGCCCAGCATGAAGATCCAGATGACACTCTTGGCTTTCGGAGTGAAATGCGGTTTGCCATCCGGGCGAACAAAATCCTGCACGGTAGCCGCTCGCGCAACGCCGTCCTTCTGCAGCATGGCGCCCAGCACCAGTCCGGTAAAACCCAACCCGGAATCAGCCAGAAAAGATCGACGGCTGACCCTTCCACAACAACTGCCGAAAAGCGGACGCACCAGCTTCATATTTCTCCCCTAACGAATCGTCACAAAGTCATTGTGATTCAGTAAAGCGTGAACCAGATCCTCGCGCGCACGCAAGACAGGCGCTGTGGTTTGTCCGGTTCCTGAACCCTGCCAGGCCGGTTTTTCGGGACCGCGGAATCGTTCTTCTTCTTGCGCGAGAAATTTTTCGCCCAGGCTCAGCTCCTCCGCTGAAGGAGGACGGCCCAACACAGCCTCGAACGCCGCGTTAACGAAATTTGCAGATGCCGCGTTCGCACCGCCCAGGCGGCCAGCGATCAGACCCGCCACGGTAAAGCTCAATTTGCTGTTGGACAAAGCCAGCGCCTGCTGCGGAGCCACCGTTTCGCTGCGCTCATAGCACTCGATAGGACTCGCGCCGTCGAACACTTGCAAGAAAACCATCTGGTTATCCGGTGTCTGATGAAAATATACACTGCGTCGCCGGGATTCCTGGCCTTTGGCCTCGTCGATCTCCGGGCCACCCATCCCCATGTCCAGCGAGCCAGCCATATACAGCATGCTGTCGCGCACGGCCTCCGCCTCCATACGGTGCGGGTTCATGCGCCACAAGTACTTATTGTCGGGGTCGATCGAGAGATTACGCTCCTTCGGGTCATCGGCCCAGGACTGCATCCGGTATGTGTTGCTGGTAACCATGAGCCGGTGAAGAGCTTTCATGCTCCAGTTCTTTTCCATGAACTCGCGTGCCAGCCAATCGAGCAGCTCCGGATGGCTGGGCGGCTTTCCGTTCATGCCGAAGTTCACCACGGTGGGAACCAGGGCCTTTCCAAAATGACGCAACCAGATGTGATTGACTGCGACGCGCGCGGCGAGAGGGTTTTGCGGGCTGGCGATCCAGCGGGCCAACGCCAGCCGACGGCCGCTGCTGGTGGCAGGGTAGAGCGTGCCCACCGGGGTGTAGCTCGTCGTAGCCTGATTTAATGCGGCTTGGGCGGCTTCGAGTTCCTCGCCCGCTGCGTCGATTCGCTGCTCGCGGGCGCGCTCTTCTTTGTCGCTGGCGACTTTGGTATTCAGGGCATCCGAGAGCTTCTGCTGCGCTTGCGCCAGCTCCGCTTGCGCTTTCAACAGACTGGCCTGGCGATCGGCTTTACGAGCCAATTCGGCCAACTCTTCGGCACGCGCATCGGGCGGGTTCGCGTATTTCGCATTGTCGGCTGCAATGCGAGCCTCGAGCGCCGGGAGATTCGCGCGGGCCCAGGCCATGTGCTTTTCCGCGAGTGCCGCCGCGGACTCCGCCTTGCGCAACGCGGTTGCAGGATCTTCTTCCGGCAGTTGATCGATCCAGCGAGCGACCTCCGCGATCTGCTCCTCAGCCATCGGCGCCTGGTTCAAAGGCATTCTGGGCTTCTTCTCGCCTTTCAAGTAGAGAACCAGCGGGCTGTCGGCGCTGCTTCCAGGAAGCATAACAGGCCCGTTGATGACGCCTCCCTGAGAGATGGATTCGGCCGACTCGAGCACGAGTCCGCTGGCCTGCTTCTGCGAATCGTGACAGCCAAAACAACTCTTCTCGAGGATGGGCCTGACGGTTTTGTCGAAGCTGATCGGGTCGGCACTGGATTTGGCGGCTTTGGGCGAAGGCTTCGGATTCGCGGCCGTCTCGGCGGCCCGCTGTGTGGCTTTGGCCAGCACCCGGTTGGCTCTCGCCAGGGCGACTTCCGAACGTTCTATCTCCTGCCTGGCTTGAACAACGAGGTCCTGCTGCACATACTTCTTGAGGTCCGGGTAGGTTGCCTCGAGCGGAAGTGCCACCGGTTGAATTTTGATCGGATCGCCGCCCAAGACTTCCGGCACGCCCGGTATGAGCGGATGCTCTTTGTCCGGCGCGTCCGGATTGCCTCGAATGTACCTGTACGTCGCCGGATAAATGGCCACGATCACATGCTTGAATTTGGGTGAGTCGAGGTGAGCGGGCCGAGGATCGGCGTCAAAGGCGCGCGGCAATCCGTCTTTCGCGAGATCCGGCTGACCGGGAAGGCGGTCCATGCGAATGTCTTCCGGTTCGAAGAACGCCCGGAACCGGTAGTATTCTTCCTGAGCGATGGGATCGTATTTGTGGTCGTGGCAGCGCGCACAGCGCAGGGTGAGGCCGAGAAACGCGGCACCGGTGTGCTCCACTGTATCCTGCAACCAGAGATCGCGGTTGTACAGGTAATAGTTCCGGCCGAGAAAGCCGGTGCCGGCCAGGACCTTCGGGTCTGACGGTGCGAGTTCGTCGCCCGCCAGCATCTCTTGAATGAACCGGTCATAGCCTTTGTCCTGGTTCAATGATTCGATGATCCAGTCGCGCCAGTGCCAGATGTGCGGCCGGCTGCTGCGGTCGGCGCTCCCGTAGACATCGCTGTAGCGCCAGATATCCATCCAGTGACGGCCCCAGCGCTCGCCGTATTGCGGGCGAGCCAGTAGGTTTTCGACGGCTTTCTCGTAAGCGTCGCGGGACTTGTCGGCCAAAAACGCTTGTAATTCTTCTCGCGTAGGCGGAAGCCCGATCAGATCGAGATACACGCGACGCAGGAGCACGCGCTTGTCCGCCGGCGGCATCGGACGCAGATCACGCTTTTCGCGCTCGGAAGCAATGAACGCGTCGATCGGATTGCGGATCCAGGCTGCGTTTTTCACTTGGGGCACCGCAGGCTTCTTGGGCGCCTGGAAGGCCCAATGACTGCTGATGCGGCGGGCTGATTTCGCGCTCAGCGGTCCGTCATACGGGGCCCCAGCGTTAATCCAGTCGCGAACGCGGGCGATTTGCTCCTCGGAAAGCTTGGCGGCTTGAAAGGGCATGCCGGGCTGGATTTCATGGCTGACGCGCTTGTAGAGCGCGCTCTCCAGGGCGTTGCCCGGCACGACGGCAGGCCCGGTCTCGCCGCCGCGCAAAAGCCCGTCGCGGGTCGAAAGGTCCAAGCCGGATCGTTTTACCTGGCCGGCGCCGTGGCAATTCAAACACTGCGTTTCGAGCAGGGGGCGAATGTGGGTTGCAAATAGGGCATGGCCGCCCTCGTGCGACGCGGCCGCAGATTCGCCATAAGGGGCGCCGGCGTTGATCCACTCCGCGAATTTCGCGATCACCTCATCCGGTAACTTGCCGGTCTTGTAGGGCATCCCAGGTTCCTGCTCATGCGTAATCAGCTTATAGAGCAGGCTGTCTTTGGCGTTGCCAGGCAGAATCGCGGGGCCGTTCATGCCACCCCGCAGAAGCGCCTCTCTGGTGGTGACATCCAGGCCGCCCTTGCGTGACTGCCCTTCATGACAGATTACGCAGTGCTTTTCCAGGGCTGGCTTGATTTGCTGAACGAAGACCGGGGCGCCTGTCGTCGTCTGAGC
>JBGPKX010000140.1:0-13781 GCA_041486185.1 Bryobacteraceae bacterium
ATCACGAGGTTTGGTTGTAGCTGCCAGGCATAGCCGGTCAATTGTTCGGCGGGTCCGTCGAAGAAAAAGTAATCGATGGGACCGTAGTGCGTCAGCAACTCATGGAGCTGCCGCTTGGTGTAATCCATGAACGCGGGAATGTCCTGGGGGTAGACGCCCTTGACGTGCCGGTTGATGGTGATGCCATTTTGGTGAAGCCAGAAGAAATCGTCCGGCGAGAAGTAGAGGCCGATCGCAATTCCCTGCTTCCGGAAGGCGTCGATCAACTGGCGCGTGATGTCCTTTCCATAGGGCGTGTGCATGACGCCGAAGCTGGTCGTGGCCGTATCCCACATGCAGAAGCCCGAATGGTGCTTGGCCGTGAACATCACATACTCGAAACCGGCGAGCTTGGCGAGAGCCGCCCACTTTTCTGGCTGATACTGGTCCGGATTGAAGTAGCCGGGCAGAGTGCGGAAGAAACGATCCACATAATCGGGGGAGGCGCCAACAAGAGAATGCGAGATGACGCCGGCAAGCGGGCTATCGACGCTCCAGTGGATGAACAGACCCAGGCCGCGATCTCGAAAGATCTCGACCCCCGCGGGATCGTTTGTCCGGCGGGGGTTCGGGTTCGCCGCGGTGTCCAGGTGTTGCTGCGCGGATAGCGTTAGCCCGCACGAGAAGAGGAGTGCGCACCTGTACCACCGCAGAACCCGTGGGCCGCGCCGGACGTGAGTCGATCGCTGCGCGGCCATTACGCTAAGACGGACTTCACGACATTCCCTGCAATGTCCGTCAACCGGAAATGGCGACCTTGAAACTGATAGGTGAGGCGCGTGTGGTCGATCCCCAGGCAGTGCAGGATGGTGGCCTGCAGATCGTAGACATGGACCGGATCTTTCGTGATGTTATAGCAGTAATCGTCGGTTTCACCCAGCGTGATGCCGGGCTTGATGCCGCCACCCGCCATCCACATGGTGAAGCAGCGCGGGTGATGATCGCGGCCGTAGTCGGTGGGAGTGAGCCGTCCCTGGCAGTACACAGTCCGCCCGAATTCCCCGCCCCAGAGGACCAGCGTTTCATCCAACATGCCGCGTTCCTTCAAGTCCTGCACTAGCGCCGCGGATGCCTGATCGACTTCCTTGCAGCGTTTGGGAAGATCCTTCGGCAAGTTGCCGTGATGATCCCAGTCGCGATGGAACAATTGGATGAAGCGGACGCCGCGCTCCGCCAGGCGCCGTGCCAGCAGACAGTTCGCGGCGAATGTGCCCGGCGTCTTCGCATCTTCGCCGTAGAGGTCGAAGGTGTGCGCCGGCTCTTTGGAAAAGTCCGTAAGCTCGGGTACCGACGTTTGCATGCGGTATGCCATCTCATACTGCGCGATCCGCGTTGTGATTTCCGGATCACCGAAACTATCGGCATTCATCTGGTTGAGCTTGCCGAGGGCGTTCAGGAAGCGGCGGCGGTCGTTGCTATCGAAACCGGTCGGATTCGACAGAAACAGCACCGGGTCGCCCACCGACCGGAACTTGACGCCTTGATATCGGCTGGGTAGAAAGCCGCTGCCCCACAGCCGGTCGTAAAGCGGCTGGCCGCCGGTTCCTTTTCCCGGTGAAATCATCACCACAAATGCCGGCAGATCTTCTGTCTCGCAACCGATGCCGTAGGAGAGCCAGGCGCCGATGCTGGGCCGCCCCGCAATTTGTGCACCGGTCTGGATGAAGGTCACGGCGGGATCGTGGTTGATGGCTTCCGTATGCAAGCTCTTGATGAACGTGAGCTGGTCAGCAATTTTCGCAGTGGACGGCATCAGCTCGCTGACCCATGCTCCCGAATTTCCATGCTGCGCGAACGCGAATTTCGATGGCACCACCGGAAAGCTCGACTGCGTGGCCGACATCCCCGTAAGCCGCTGGCCCTTGCGCACGGAGTCTGGTAGATCGTGGCCCTGGAAATCCGCCAGGCGAGGCTTGTAGTCGAACAGCTCCATCTGCGACGGGCCGCCCGATTGAAACAGATAAATGACGCGTTTGGCTTTCGGCGGGAAATGCGGCAGCCCGGGCAGACCGCCATGCGCCTTCGTGTTCGGTGTGTTCTCCGCGCGCAGCTCCTGGTCCAATAGACCGGCCAGCGCCGCCAAACCTATCCCCGTGGCGCTCTGTCCAAAAAAATGCCGGCGCGTGAGCAGCAGGCCGGTGTCATCAAGCGGTTTCATTTCGCCACTCCACATTATTGCTCGGTTACCGCCTCATCGAGATTGAGGATCAGACTCGCGATACCGGTGTATGCGGCCAACTCTCGCGAATCCAGCTTCCTATCCCGGAGAGAATCACCGTGATCCAGAAAATCTTGGGCCGATTTCTTGTCGCCATGGTACCGAGCCTCAAATTCTTTGAGCGTGTCGAACACCACCTGCATCTCCGCCGGCTTTGGCGGACGCGCCAGCACCAGCTCATAAGCGAAGCCGATACGCTCGCGCGGCCCTTTGCCGCCTTCTTCCATCATGCGCTCGGCCAGTTTGCGCGCGGCTTCCACGAACGTGACATCGTTCATGAGATCGAGTGCCTGTAGCGGCGTGTTGGTCCTGGTTTCTCGAACCGTGCAGGTTTCACGACTCGGTGAATCGAAATTGACCATGAAGGGCGGCGCCACCGTGCGCTTCCAATAGGTGTAGAGGCTGCGCCTGTAAAGGCCCTCGCCCTTGTCCCGTTCGTAGTCTTTGCCGCCCGCCAGTTCGCGCCAAAGTCCGGCCGGTTGATAAGGTTTGACCGATGGCCCGCCAATTCTCTCAACCAGCAGGCCGGAAACGGCCAGCGCCTGGTCACGAAGCACCTCCGGGCCCAGACGCAAGCGCGGTCCACGCGCCAGCAGACGATTCTCGGGATCTTTCTGCAACAACTCCGGCGTGGCGGCGGAAACCTGGCGATACGTCGCGCTGGTGACGATGGTCTTCTGCAACGCCTTGACGTTCCATCCGCTATCCATAAATTCGGTAGCCAGCCAGTCAAGCAGTTCGAGGTGCGTGGGCCATTCTCCCTGCGATCCGAAGTCTTGCACCGTCTTGACCAGTCCTGTGCCGAAATACATCTGCCAGAAGCGATTGACCGTGACACGCGCGGTGAGCGGGTTCTCGCGATCCACCAGCCAGCGCGCCAATCCCAGCCGGTTGTTCGGCCATTCCGGGCGCATCGGCGGAAGAATGGACGGCACACCCGGCCTGACCTTCTCGCCCGGATTGTCGTAAGCGCCGCGCTTGAGGATGAAGGCATCGCGTGGTTTGCCTTCGGCCATCACCATCACCGTGGGAATGGAATCCCAGAAGCGCTGACGCTCCCGCTGTGCGGTGCGTAACTCAGAACGCGCGCGACGAGCTTCTTTTGGCGCCGCGCGCTCGAGGAACGCGAAACGCAGCTTGCCGGACTCTGCTTTGCTACGCGATTCGAGCGGCATCGCGGCGATCTCGTGGATCGATCGCCCGAGCGGAATCACCGCGGCCTGTTCGGGCGTGAGCGCGATCCGATAGACCCTCACGTCGTCGATCGCGCCCTTAAAACGCAGCCCGCCGCCCGCGCCGATGCGCAGCGGCAGTTTGAAGTCCATGGGCCAGCTCAGGTCGTCAAACAGCACGTTCAACTGCTGCGGCGCGCCATTCAAGTAGATGTGTACGCCTGAAGCTTTGCGTTTTCCGTCGTAGGTGACCAGCACGTGCTGCCACTCGTTGAGCTTCACAGGATTCGCGGTTTCCACGCGCAGCCCGATGTCGGTCCAGCGGAAAACAACATGCAGCCGGATTTTTCCATCGATGAGATAGAGCCCGTGCCCCTGGCCCTCGAAATAATCTTCGTAGTGCGAGACGATGGCGCCCTTCTCGGATTCCGGTTTGATCCAAGCGGCGAAAGTAAAAGGCTCGAGGTAATCGAAATTGGCCACCGAACCGTCGGACTCGAGATAGCGCTTGCCATCGAACTGGCGCGCCTTCCCGGCGGGGCCGTCGACCACCGGCAAGTCGCAATCCGCATCTTTTTCACACCCGGCCACTTCAACGGAAGTGCGCCGGCCGGCCAGCGGCGCATGAAACGTCAGTCCCTCGGTGAGCATCCAGTCTTTGGACTTCGACCGCGCCATCTTGCTTTCCCATTTTTTCTGGGCGTCGATCAGTTTCGGCTGGATCGCGTGCCATTGCTCCTCGGCCCGCGCGACATTCCGATCCAGGCCGGCGAGGCGGCGCTGCTCGTCCTCGGTGGGCGCTTTGATGTACGGTTCTTCATTGCCGAAGTTGTAAACCAGACCCTTTTCCGGAACGTTATTGAAGTAGGCGAAGAGCTGATAGAACTCCTTCTGTTTGATCGGATCGTACTTGTGGTCGTGGCATCGCGCGCAACCGACCGTGAGTCCGAGCCAGACCGTGGAAGTGGTCTCAGTACGATCCGCCACATACTCGACGCGGAACTCCTCCGGCACGATACCGCCCTCGGCGGTGGTACGGTGATTCCGATGAAACGCGGTAGCGATTCGCTGGTCGAGCGTGGGATTGGGAAGGAGATCACCGGCAAGCTGCTCGATCGTGAATTCATCGAACGGCATGTTGCGGTCGAACGCATGGATCACCCAATCGCGCCAGCGCCACATTTCACGAACACCGTCGGTTTGATAGCCGTTAGTATCTCCGTAGCGCGCGGCTTCCATCCAGCGAAACGCCATGCGCTCGGCGTATCGCGGCGAAGCCAGCAGCCGGTCGACCACTTTCTCGTAGGCATCCGGCGACGCGCCCTTCAGAAAGGCTTCGACCTCGGCAGGAGTTGGCGGCAGCCCGGTCAGATCCAGACTGACGCGCCGAATCAACGTTCGCCGGTCGGCTTCCGGCGACGGCTTCAACCCTTCGCGCTCGAGCCGATCGAGCACGAAAGCGTCGACGGGATTGCGCACCCAGTCCTTCGCGCGCACTTCGGGAAGCGGCGGCCTCTTCGGCGGAATGAATGACCAGTGCCGCTCCCATTGGGCGCCCAGTTCGATCCAGCGGCGAATCAGGCCGATCTCACGGCCCGTCAGCTTTTCGCGGCCCATGTAGGCGGGCGGCATGCGGACGGCCGCGTCATTGGAAGCGACCCGCCGGTAGACTTCGCTCTGTGCGGGATCACCGGGGACGATCGCCTTACGTCCTTTGCCCAGCTCGATCTTCGCGCCGTCTTCGATGTCAAACCGTAGTTTCGTTTTGCGATTCGCGACGTCGGGTCCATGGCAGGTGTAGCATTTGTCGGAAAAGATGGGCCGGATGTCCCGGTTGAATTGGACCGCGGCATCCTCCGCGCGCGCACACGGCACGAGCAGGACCCAAACGAAAGCGCTCAGGCGAAAGTGCATCATTATCGGTCTGCGATAGTAACTCTGCCCCAGTTTACTCCCATGGGCATGGTGCGGAGTTCTCTCGTCCTTGGCAGGACAGTTTTCGTATCATAAGTACGGGAGAAACGATGAGCACAAGCAGGCGTCATTTTCTTCAATCGGCAACAGCCGCTAGCCTCCTGGCGGCGCAGAAGGTCTCCGCCAACGACCGCATCCGGATTGCGCTGATCGGCGCGGGCGGAATGGGTTCCGGCGACACGCGTTATCAATTGTCCTTTCCGGGCGTGGAACTGGTGGCCGTCTGCGATATTTACGACGGCCGCCTGGCGCGCGCCAAGGAAGTATGGGGCGATCACTTGTTCACCACGCGCGACTACCGCGAGATTCTGGCGCGCAAGGATATCGATTCCGTGATCGTGGCTACGCCGGACCACTGGCACTCCCGCATCACCATGGCCGCACTCGACGCGGGTAAAGACGTCTATTGTGAAAAGCCCATGGTGCACTTCGTGGATGAAGGTAAGGACGTAATCGCCGCGCAGCAGCGCAGTGGAAAGATTCTGCAAGTGGGCAGCCAGTACGTCAGCTCGCTTTTGTATCAGAAGGCGCGGGAGCTGCTGCAGGCGGGCGCCATCGGCCAGCTCAATATGGTGGAGGCCTGGCTCGACCGCAACACAGCCATCGGCGCCTGGCAATATTCGATTCCGCCGGATGCTTCGCCCGCCAACATCGATTGGGACCGTTTCCTGGGCAACGCGCCGAAGGTGCCCTTCGAACCCGTGCGTCTCTTCCGCTGGCGCAACTACCGCGATTACGGGACGGGCGTGGCCGGCGATCTGTTCGTGCACCTGCTCAGCGGCCTGCACCATGCGACGCGATCGCTCGGTCCCACGCGCGTGATGGCCACCGGCGGCCTGCGCTACTGGAAGGACGGGCGAGATGTGCCCGACGTCATGCTCGCGCTGCTCGACTATCCCAAGACCGAAACGCACCCGGACTTCACTCTCGCGCTGCGCGTGAATTTCAAAAGCGGCGTGGCCCAGGAACAATTCGGCTTCCGCTTCGTGGGAAGCGAAGGCGTTATGCACACCAGCCCCGCCGGCGTGACGGTCAGCACCGTGCCGCCGGAGGCCGAGCCCGGCTACACCATTGGCACATTCACGAAGGCCACGCAGGAACAATTCCTGGCGGAGTACGGCAAGAAGTATCCGAAGTCGAATGTCACCGCCGACGCCATGCGCCCCGAAAAGGAAGACAAGTACGTGCCGCCCGAAGATCATGACGCGCACCATGAGCACCATCGCGCTTTCCTCGATTCCGTGCGTACGCGAAAGGCCTCGATCGAGGATGGAGTATTCGGCCTCCGCGCTGCGGGCCCCGCGCTGTTAACCAACATCGCCTATTTCGACAAGCGGATCTGCCACTGGAACCCGCAGACCATGACGGCATCGTAGCGCAGGGCTGCCCCGCCGTTTGCGGAAGACCTGCGGCTTTTTCTTTATACCAGCCAAAAGCCGCAGGTCCCGACCAAGATCAGGGTCTGGCCCTGCGCTACACTCCGGATCACGAGTAACCGCTCTCCTGAAATTGCGCGCTATCTCGACACCGCAGCCCTATGTTACGCTGCCACCTTGATGTCGCAATGGTCCCCAGCCTCGTGGCGCTCGAAGCCCGCCGCGCAACAAGCGGTTTACACATCCGAGGCCGCGCTGGCACAAACAGTCAGCCAGCTCGCGAGCCTGCCGCCGCTGGTGACCTCCTGGGAAATCGAATCGCTCAAGAGCCAGCTCGCCGAGGCGGCGCAAGGCAAGCGCTTCCTTTTGCAGGGTGGCGACTGCGCTGAACAGTTCGACGATTGCACCGCCGAGACCATCACCAACAAACTGAAAATCCTGTTGCAGATGAGCCTGGTGCTGGTGCAAGGCAGCGGCAAGCCCGTCATCCGCGTGGGACGTTTCGCCGGCCAGTACGCCAAGCCGCGCTCGGAGGATTCCGAGACGAGGGCCGGGACCACTCTGCCCAGCTATCGCGGAGATCTAGTGAACCGTGCCGGGTTCACCGAGGCGGAGCGCACGCCCGAACCTCAGCTCCTGCTGCGCGCGTACGAACGCTCGGCGTTGACCCTGAACTTCATTCGCGCGCTCGTCAAAGGAGGCTTCGCCGACCTGCACCATCCGGAATACTGGGACCTGGATTTCGCGCGGCACTCGCCGCTCGCGGGCGAATATCACGCGATGGCGCGCCGCGTAGCCGAGTCGCTGCAGTTTATGGAGAACATTGCGGGCGTGCGTGCCGGCGAAATGGAATGGGTCGACTTCTTCACCAGTCATGAAGGCCTGCACCTGATCTATGAAGAAGCCCAGACCCGCCAGGCGCCTAGGCGCGAGGGCTGGTACAACCTCTGCACCCACTTCCCCTGGATCGGCATGCGAACGGCCAGTCCCGATGGAGCGCACGTCGAATACTTCCGCGGCATCGCCAATCCCATCGGCGTGAAGATCGGTCCTGGCATGGCGCCCGACGAGCTGGCCCGATTGCTCGATATTCTGCACCCAGGTGATGAGCCCGGCCGGCTCACCTTGATTCACCGTTTCGGCCACACGCGCATCGGTGAATGCCTGCCCAGGCTGATCGAGGCCGTGCGTTCCTCCGGCAAAACGGTCGTGTGGTGTTGCGACCCCATGCACGGCAATACGCGCTACACCGGCGGCGGGATCAAAACGCGCCACTTCGATGACATCCTGCGCGAGCTCGAGCAGGCTTTCTCGATCCATCGCGCCTGCGGCAGTTCGCTCGCAGGCGTGCATTTCGAGCTGACCGGCGAAGACGTCACCGAGTGCCTGGGCGGCGCTCGCAACCTGAGCGACTCCGACCTGAAGCGCGCCTACCGCTCCGAAATCGACCCGCGCCTGAATTACGAGCAATCGCTCGAGATGGCGATGCTCATCGCGCGCATGCTGCGGCCGGGCGTGGGGGTGCCGGACCAGCCTAGCTCCATTCCGTAAGCACCAATCGCCGAGTGCTTCCGGAGCGCCACCGATCCGAAAGAAGTCAAAAGCCTGGGCGATCAGATGGGCCGAATGATTTTCGGCAACTGATGCCGAAGATCGAGAGTTGGGACAATCTGCCGGAGGGTGTTCGGCTCACAAAAACGCCTGCAACAGCCTTTTCTGCACGTTCTTCAAGCTCGAGTGCGCGGTATCCAGCTCGGAAACCTTCTCTCTTAGCTCGCGCAGCAGCTTGCTCCGCTCGATGCCGTTCTGGATGATCAGCAGCAACTGCGCGTTCTCCCACGGCTTCTCCACATACTGATAAAGCCCGACCTCATTGATCGCCTGGATGGCGCTCTGCTTGTCGGCGTGGCCGGTTAACAGCACACGGCTGGCTTCCGGCTGGATCTGCTTGGCGCGCGTGAGGAACTGGATGCCGCTCATCCGCGGCATCAAATAGTCGGAAACGGCGATGTCGACAAGATTGTTCTCCATGTGCTTCACCGCCTGCTCTGGCTCGGTGAAACCGTGGATCTCGAACTCAGTCTCGAGTTCCAGATAGGCTCTCACGCTCGTGATTACCATCTCTTCGTCGTCGACGATCACTACCAATGCCTTTTGATTCATGCCCAAGTGCGCCCTCCAGAAACTCTAATCTGCCGTGTTCTTCTTCTGCTCCACCGGAATGCGAATGTGAAACGTGGTCCCCACGCCCACCTCGCTCTCAAAATCGATGGATCCGCCGTGCGTCTCTTCCACAATCTTCTTGGAAAGCGAAAGCCCTAGCCCCGTTCCCACGCCCACGGGTTTCGTAGTGAAGCCGCCGGCGAAAATCTTGGGCCGGTCCTCGGGTTTGATGCCGCGCCCGGTGTCCGCGATCGAGATGTGGACGCCATCGCCTTCCGGGCGCGTACGCACCGTGATCCTTCCCTGCCCCTCAATCGCCTGCCCCGCATTCACTAGAATATTCAAAAACACCTGGCTGAGCATGCTGGCGTGGCACTCGACAGGCGGCAGCTCGCCGAAGTCGGTCTCCACCTCGATACGCCCTTTGAATTCGCCCTGCGTGAGCTTCAAAGTGTTTTCGATCTGCTCGTTCAGGTCCGTCTTGCGCCGCTCCGAGCTGTCTACGCGCACAAAAGTCTTCAAACCGCGCACCACTTCGGAAATGCGCTCGCAAGCGATCTTGTCGATTGAGGCCAGCGACAGGCAGGTCTCGACCTGACGATTGGCTTTCTCGATCGAGGCGCGATCGCCGGACGCCAGCGCTTTCTTCACCAGCTCCAGCGAGCGCGTGATCACGTGGTTATTCGACAAGATCGAGCCGATCGGGCTGTTGATCTCATGCACGATACCGGCCAGCAGACGGCCCAGCTCGGCCATCTTGTGCTCTTCCGCCAACTGCGCGGCAAGCCGGTCGGCCTTCGCGCGCAGCGCCTCGGTCTCGTTCGAAACTTCCGCCGGGTCCGGCTGGCTCACGGAGGTCCGCTCCTTGGCCCGTTATGGCGTGGCGCGATCATTGCCCCACTAGTTTCCGGAAGCGCTTGACCAGCGTGGAAAAAATGGCGGCGGTAATTTCGACGTTATCGGAGAGCAGGTCGTAAAAGTCGTCGCGGCCGATGCGCAGCAGGCGCGTGTCTTCTACCGTCTTGGCGGTGACCGGCATGGGATCGTCGTCAAACAGCGCCCAGGCGCCCAGCACATCGTTCTGTTTGGCGGTGTGCAGCACTTCTCCATCGCGGCTCAACTCCACCGCGCCATCCACCACCACCAGCAGCGCATCCATGGGGATCGAAGGGTCCAAGATCACCTTATTCGGCGGATGCTTCACCTCGCGCGCGATGGAGGCGATGCGCGAGAGCTGCTCCGGCGTCAGGTTCTTCAGCAGCTCCACGCCCTCGAGCGCGATTACTTTTTCGACAATGTTCAGTCCCGCCATGAATTCAGCCCCTCATGCCGCCAGCAATGCCGCGGCAGACCGCGCCACTTCCGCCACATCCGGCCCGGTATGCTGCGCCGCCATCTGGATGTCGGGCGCGAGCCGGCGCATTCCCAGTTCACCCGCCGCGGCCACCGCGCACGCCACCAGCCATGGATCGCCGGAACGAATCAAGTCGCGGATGGAGGTCTCCAGCGTCTTTTTTTGAATCCCGAACAGGTGCCGGCCGGTCTCGAGCGCGTGGCCCGGCGCGTCCAGCAGCGGCAGCAGAACACGCTTCAGGTCACGCTCCAGCACGTTGTCCAGAAACTCCAGCGCCGAAGCGTGTTGCTCGCCTTTGGATTGGCAGACGCCCAGATATGCCGAGTAGATCTCGCGCGGCGGGTAGCGCAGCCCCAGTAACCGGAACAAACGTTCGAGCGTCTGGCGAAGCCGCTCTTCAATCGTGTGCGCCAGCAAAGTGGCGGCACGCGATCCGCCCTGTCCCTCGTGAAACGGCGCCAGGGCGGCATTCAGCTCGAAATACTGGCGCGCCTCCTGGTGAATCTGCACCGTCACCAGCTCATCCGCATAATTCAACTGCGGCGCCGATTGCCGCAACCGGTTCAGAGCCTTCAGCGCAGCATGGCGGATGGTCGGGTTCGCGTTGTACAGCGCGCTCAATAGGGCGTCCACGCTTCGCTGATGCACGATCAGCCGCAAAGCGCGAGGAATCTCTTTGCGGACAGAAAGTGGAGCGGAGTCGTCCGCCAGAAAATCCGCCAGAGTGCCACAGATCGCCTCGCCATAAGCGGCTAGCGCCGCAATCGCCACGCCCCGAACGCGAGCATCGCCCAGCCGCCGCAGCATGGCGTACACGTAAGCGCGGTCCCGCAATGCGCCAGCCGCGCGGCAAGCGGCGGCAACCACGCGCGGATCGGGGTCTTCGAGCAGCTTGTGCAACACATCGGTGCCTTTATCGCGCGTCACCGCCACCGCGCGCGCGGCCAGCAACCGACGGCCCACATCCGCATCGCTCGCGGCGGCCAGGATCCATTCGTGCGTGACCACGCCAAGGGCCAACTCCGGTTGTGCGGCGAGGCCGTCCATGGCTCCTTCCCAAACCGCCGGATCGGGCGACTCCAGGAACTCGCGCAACAGCCCTTGCGCAGCGCCGGAAACCGTGAGCGCATAACCCACGGCGGCGCGGACGGCGGCCGCATTGCCGGCGGAATGGGGGCGATGAACTTCCGCCAGCGCCTGGTCCACCAGCGGCGCATAATTTTCGGCCCGCGCCAGCTCGAATACTTTCGCTCGTACTTCCACCGCCGGGCTGCCGGCCAGCTTAGCCAGCAGCGGCCGCAAATCGTATTCCTCGGTGTCCGCCAGAAGGCCCAGCGCGTACACCGCCTGGCGAGGGTTTTCGCCCAAGGCCGTCTGCTCCAGCAAAACGAGCGTTTCCGGGTCGCTGACGCTCACGCGCACGCTCTCGATGTCCAGGCGCCGTGATGCCACGCGCTTCCGCACCGTGGCCAAATACTCGCGGCTGGCGCGGGCCGAGAGCAGAATCCAAAACAGCGAGAAGGCGACTGTGACCAGCGGTATCTGTTTCGGCGTCAAAGCCAAAACCGTGGTGCAAAAAATCAGAATCACGCCTCCCAGGCCGCGCCCCATGCGATCCACGAAAATGTCGACGAAGGCTTTGGTGCGGTTTTTCAAATCGGCCGGAAGCGGGACATACAGCAGCTCCATCCCCGTGCGGTTCAGCGTGTACCGCGTGGCCGCTTCGGTCAGCCGCAAGGCGGCGCTCGGCCCGACGCCGGGCAAAAAGAACGTCGCCAGCGCGGTCACGCTCATGGTCACCGGCATGATTTGCAGAGTTCCCCCCACGCCGAACCAGCGAACCACCGCCGCCGTCAGGAAGAACTGCAGCACGAAATTTACCAGATTCAGATAGATTCCATAGAAATTGCCCAGGAAAGCCGTGAGCTGATTCTTGTCGTGGTACGCCAGCTTCGCCATGGCGTTGAACTGGTAATCGATGGTCACGTCCACGATGAACGTGACGGTAATAATCGCTACGATGACCTGCAAGTGACGGTGGCGGCGAATGGCCGAAACGATGTCGGCGAAATGAAATTCGGCCTCCTCGGATTCGGCGCCGCGAGCACTGCTGAGCGCAACGCCCTTTTGCATCAGCAGCGCGCGGAAACACAGATAAGCGATGAAAACCATCACCGCGCTGGCCAGCACCAGTTTGCGCGCGCCGATCGACCGCACCATATCGGCCGTGAATTTGCCGCCAAAGGCCGCGCCCACCACAGCGCTCATTCCCAGAAGGCCATACAGCCTCTTGGCTTCGCGCGACGTGAAAACATTGGCGGCAATGAGCCAGCCCTGCGCCACCATCATCACGCTGAACAGACCTACCCAGATGTTGAAGACGTATAAGACCCAGCCGCGATCGAGACCCAGGAGCCACGAGATCACCACCAGGCTGCCGATGGTCAGCGCCGTCGACCAACCCACCGCCGCCGGTAGAGAAGTTTTGACCGCCAGCCGCGTATACAAGTAGGCCAGGAAACCGCCTACGAACGCGATCAGGATCATGAGATAGGGCAGCTTATCGATATCGAAGCTGTTGAGGAATAGAGCGCGCGAAACCGGCTTGAGAATGTAATATGCGAAGAGTATGAAGAGCAGATAAAGCGCCACGAACAACGTCCGCAGATACTCGCCCGGGCGGACGTCGAAGAAGCCTTTCCATACCGATCGAAACATGTATCCGTTGCTTGTGCCTAGGTAGCTTACCACACCTCCTTTTGTCGCTTGCGCGACTGCAGCGCGCTACAGTATGGCTATGGATTTGCGCCGCATACGAGGATTTCTATGGCCGCGCGCGGCAGACGAAGACGGCCTTTTCCGCGAGGACATGCAGCGGCTCCACTATCTGAGCCTGCAGGTAATCGGCGGGACCGAAATCGCCGTCGCAATATTCGTATTCATCGCGCAGCGAATTACGGACGCGGCACTGCCGGCCCAACCTGTTGCAGCCGGCGGCCTGCTGGCCGCCCGCGCCTGGCAAGCGGCCCTTGTGATCTTTGTGGGCTTGGCCACGCTGGCGGTGTCGCAAACGCGGCTGGGCCGAAGGCACCCGGCCTTTCTGCTGTGCTTTTCGGGGTGGCTCTCGTCGGCTCTGGTGATCGGGTCGTCGCTGTTGCTGACTCCGCATGCGTCGGATGAGTATATTTCCGTGCACATTACCACCGTCATGCTGGCGGCGATCACCGTGGCGCCACTGCGACCGCAATATACCCTGGTGTGGGGCCTCTCGATCTGGCTATCCTACTTGGCGGCATTTTTCGCCGGCGCGCTGTGGGAGGTTCTCGACTGGACCGCCTGGGACCCGTCTCATCTGGCTTTCCTGCTGATGCTGACCCTGCTGAGCACCGGCCTCGCCGCGGTCCTCTACGCGCAACGTGCCGCCAATTATCGCGCCCAGCAGGACAGCCTTCGCCTGGCGCAGGATTTATCGGCCGCCCCGTTGC
>JBGPKX010000141.1:0-13515 GCA_041486185.1 Bryobacteraceae bacterium
AAAACCGGCCGCGATACCTAAGAGCAGGAACACCAGGTAAAGGAAGTGAGTGCCGAAGGTTTTGTCCAGAAGATAACCGATGGCGTATCCGACGAAAGTTGCCGCAGGCAATAAGAAAGCGAGCGCGGTGTACTCGCCCACCAGCTTGACGAAGGGCTTTTGGCTCACGGCTGGCTCACGGTTTTGCTCATAGGGGGTGGCCGCAGTTCATCGCTTGGCTTTCAGCAGCGCTTGGGCGCGCTCGGCGGTTTCCTGGACCAGGAACCCCATCTTCGGGCGGCTGGGCTCGAAGTCCGGATGAATGCCGTTCTCCTCGAGCGCTTCGCTCGTGGCTGGGCCGACGGAGGCGACCAGCATCTTCGAAAAGGCCGTGCGCACGTAATCCTCCAATCCTTTTTCCGCGGCCACGCGCAGTAGATGATCGATCTGAACCGAGGTGGTGAACAGCGCCACATCCACTTCTTCGGCGGCGATGCGTTCGGCGGCTTCGCGTAGCGGTCCGGTGTCTTCGGGAAGTTCCCACTGGTACACGCGGACCGCGGTCACTTCCGCACCGCGCGCGCGCAATCCATTGAGAAGCTCGGTGCTTGGCCGGCCATACTCCTGCACGGCGATCCGGCGCTCGGCACGGCCCTCGGTGGCGCTCAAAATCTCGTGCCAGGTGTTCGGCTCAGGCACGGTGACGGTTATCGGCACGCTCAATTCCCGCAGCACGGCGGCGGGCTTCGGTCCTCGCACCACGACTGTCAGTCGCCGTAATGCGTCGGCGAAGCGGCCCGGTCCGAACTTTGCGGCGATGGCCTGGTCCAGAATGCGCGTGCCCACGCCGGTGAGCAGGATCATCATCTCGAACTCGCCGGCAAACAGCCGCTCGGCAAACCGGAACGCCTCTTCGTTGCGCTCGATGGGCGCCTCGCGCATGGAGGGCGCCATGATCGGCTCGCCCTGCTGCTTGCGGATGAGCTGCGCCATCTCGGCCGCGCGCCGGCTTTCGAACGAGACGACCTTGAGACCGGCGAATGACATGGGAGTTACCGTAAATTATAGCGAGCATCGCCGCAATCTCCAGGGAACGATGCGAACATAAGCGCATGGACCTCCAATATCCGATTGGCCCATTCGAATGGCCCAGCGAAGTTTCAACGGATGACAGCCGGCGATTCATCGACCAGATCGAAGCGACGCCGCGAAATATGCGCGCCGCGGTGACCGGGCTCTCCGAGCAACAGCTCGATACAGCTTATCGCCCGGGCGGTTGGACGGTGCGCCAGGTTGTGCACCATGTGCCTGACAGCCATCTCAATAGTTACCTGCGCTTCCGGCTGGCGCTCACCGAGAACGAGCCCACGATCAAGCCGTACGACCAGAGCCGCTGGGCGGAGCTGACGGATGCGCGCACGGCGCCGGTCGAGCTTTCGCTGGCGCTACTCGAGTCTCTCCACAAACGCTGGGTGCTGCTGTTGCGCTCATTGTCCGCCACCGATCTTTCCCGTAAGTTCCGGCATCCGGAACTTGGCGAGGTTACGCTCGGCAAGAACCTGGCGCTATACGCCTGGCACGGCCGGCATCACGTGGCGCACATAACATCGCTTCGCGAACGAATGGGCTGGCGATAGGTGGGCGCGCGGGCGCCTAGTCATTTATGATGGTTGACGGAGTTTATTTCATTGGAGAGGACAATCTGAATCCATGTCTGACGCGAAGAGCGAGAAGGGCGAACGAGTACAACCTGCACCACCGCAGTTGACCACGGGTTATCCGCTTCCGGCTTCGGTGCGACACAACATGGAGGCGTCTTTCGGACAGGATTTCTCCAACGTTCGCGTGCATCACGGCCACGAAGCCACCATGTTGGGCGCGGAGACATTCACCCGTGGAGAAGACATCCATTTCGCTCCGGGCGCTTATGAGCCAAACTCCCCACGGGGCCAGGAACTGCTGGGGCACGAGCTCACGCACGTGGTGCAGCAGCGGCAGGGACGTGTGGGGTTGGCCAAGGGGCTTGTGCAATCATAGGAGCCTGTTGAAAAGCCAAAGCAACCGCTTCCTCACGGTCGCGGCTCAGAATGCGATCATGAGAAGCAGATGGCTTAGAACGGCGATCGTGATGGTCGCGCCGGCGTTCGCCGCCGACCAGCCGCGACAGATTTTTGCGCGCGAATATTACCACACGTTTGCGCACAACAATCCCGTTCTCGAGCGCATCAAACCGGGTGAAGCCGTTTTCACGCGCACGCTCGATTCCGGCGGCCAGGACGAGAAGAGCGAACAGCGCTCGCAGCCTTCCAATCCGCTCACCGGACCGTTCTACGTGGAAGGCGCGGAGAAGGGCGATGCCATCGCCGTTCACTTCCGGAAGGTTCGCCTGAATCGCAACTGGGGATATTCGGTGTGGCGGCTAGCTCTGATTTCGCTCACGCCGGATTCCATCGAAGAGCTGTACTCCGACAAGTACAAGCCGGATCTGGTGCGGAAGGGCAGCCAAAGATTGGTGCCGTGGGACATCGACCTGGCACGCGGGACGCTGCGGCTGCGCGAGCCGGTCAGCAAGCGCACAGGGCTCGAGTTTCCCGCCCGGCCCATGCTGGGTTGCGTGGGCGTGGCCGCGCCGGGAGAATTCGCGCCCACCTCGGGCCCGGCGGGATCTTACGGCGGAAACCTGGACTATAACCAGATCGGCGAGGGCGCCACGGTGATTCTGCCGGTTTTTCATGCGGGCGCCTTGCTGTTTGTGGGTGACGGCCACGCGTTGATGGCGGATGGCGAGCCTACAGGCACGGGCGTCGAAACCTCGATGGATGTCGAGTTCTCCGTCGATCTGCTAAAAGCCGCGAAAGTGCACGAGCCGCGCGTCGAGACGGCGGACTATCTGATCAGCGTGGGCGCGCAGCCGGAGTTTGAAAGCTCGCTCGACCGCGCATTGCAGCTTGCCACGACCGATATGGTCCAGTGGCTCGCCGACGATTATCAGATGGAGCCTTGGGCCGCGCACATGCTTGTCGGTTTCGTGGGGCAGTACGACGTGGTCACGGTGCAAGGCACTATGGCGCTCAGGATTCCGAAGCGCTATTTGCCCGCGCGTCAGTAGGCGTGGTTTGATACGGCTCGGTCAATTCCCGCTTGCAATCTCAATCAGGCGCGGCAGAACCCGCTGGTAGGGATACCCGGCTGCGTCCCGGCCCTCCACCGCCACCCGGAACGCGGGATGTTTCAGCGTGAGCTTGCCTTCGAAGCTGCGATCATCCTCCTGGCCCTCATCACTGGCGCTCATTTCCAGCGGATCAAGCGTTTCTCCGGCGGAGTTGATCAGCCGGAAATGAGCCTCGCCCGGCGGCGCCGTTAAGTTTGCGGACAGCGTTCGCTGTTCGCCCGAGTGAAGCGGCCCCTTCACCGGAAACATGCCTTCGTGTCCGGGCCGGCCGCCAAGTTCGACGAACTCGACGCGGTTCAGCGAGATCGAACTCTTCGCCTGCGCCACTACGAAGAACATTCCCGCTCCCGCGATACGGATGCGCCACGCTCCGGCTTGAGGCTTGGTGAGGACGAGGATTTGTCCGGAGCGGAAAAGGTTATTGTTGACGTCGGGCTCACCGGCATGGACTTCGGTGTGGGTCGGCCGGTAGACGGTGATGGATTGCAGGCATTGCAGCGTGACCGTGAGCATGAGGCTCTCGACGGTCGAGTCCACTGGGAAAGCAAATTCGTGCGTGCCGGTGGAGAGTGTGCCCATCGAGCGAAAAATGGTGTCTTCGTGCTTGTGGCTGTTCTGCACCAGGACCATGGACCGGGCAGCTTCCGAGCGGTCGAACAGAAAGACCTGGCCGCCGGTTGCCTCAGCCGTGCGGATGTAGGTGGGATCGACGGCCCTGCCGGCCACGCACGGCCAGCCAGGCCTGGACTGCGGCGCCTGCGGCTGTGCGCTCAGGATGACGCCGGGCATACACAAGGCTGCGATGAGCCGTGCCGGCAGTTGCGCTTTTGCCATTTGCCCGCTGCTCTTCATTCCGGGTGGCCCGTCATCAGGATGCGCCACGATGGAACAGCATGCGGCGGATGCGAGCCCGGAACTCACGGCCGACGCGAACGGCTGCGTCGAGAAAGTTATGGAAGCGGCGATCGAGCGGGAGCGCCCAAGCGAGCCGGTCCAACTCCTGGTTGAAGTGCTGAGTGCGTTCCGCGAGTTCTTTGTCGAGTTGGAGCGCCCAAACCGTCCGTTCTTCAAACTCGGCGGTTCGTTTTTGTAACTGGGTGGTCCGTATCTGTAACTGAGTGGTCCGCTCTTCGAGATCCTTGTCGAGTTGCAGGGCCCACGCTGTTCGCGCCCGAAGTTCCGCGTCGAGCTCTTCGACCTTGTCCTGAGAATCCCTCATTCTCTGGCAGACCCATTCCAGCTCCTTTTGCGGGCTATGCGGCCACGAGTACTCATAAGAGTCCTGCGGCGTGTCCTGTGCCTGGGGAACCTTGACGGCGGCGTCGCGCGCCGCTTCCCGCGCGAGTAAGCCGGCTAAGTGGAGACAAAACTCAGGACTTAGCGGCTTGTGAAACAGGGTGGGCAGGCCGGGATTGTTTCCCACGACGGCCAGCATGTGAGTTGGAGGAATATGGCCGGCGAAAATTTCTTCTTCATCACGCCGATGTACATTGTCGATGAAATCCCGGTCCCATGCCGCGGACGCATCGAAGTTGTGCCCGAAAGCACGGTCCACGAACGGGTCAATCACGTTGGCAAAGCCGATAAAAAGCTGAAAGTGGAAATGGCCGAGCAACAATCGCAGGATGTCCTCGGAACGGATGCCCTCGAAGCTCTCAGACGAGCAATCCCAGTTCTGGTAGAGCTCCTCGTAACGCCGCAGTTCCCGATTGAAACGATATGTTGGCGGCAGCTTCCGCCAGAATTCGTGCACCAGCTTGAGCGCCTGCGGCCAGCGCTGGTGGCCGTTCCGCCCAATGATGTCCGAAATGACAAATGTTCCGTGAGGTTTGAGAGCGCTCCGGATGCGCGCGAACAGCTCCTCGAGATTCGTGACATGATGCAAGGCCTGATTCGCAATCACGGCATCATATTCATGCGTTGGACTCCACTTATTGAAATCTTCCTGAACGAAATTCATCTGGCCGTCGACGCCAGCGCCCGCGGCGGCCGAGCGGCCTCGTTCCAGCATGGCGGGATTCAGGTCGAGACAGTCGATGACGAAATCGGCGTGACCCTTGGCGCGGAGGTGTACGGCCAGCTCGCGTTCCAGGTCGCAATTGCCGGAGCCAATACTGACAAAGCGCCGTGCACCGGTCCGCGGCTCGTGGTATTGCTTCTCCAGGTATTTCTGGAACATCTCGTTTGGGCTGCCGAAACCGAACGCGTTCAGCTTCGGACGGACGTGCCGGTTGGACCAGTAATGAAAAATTTCGGGGAGATCGTGCACGTTGACGCAGTCCCGATAGATCCCTTCCTCTGCGGCAAGGCGGGCTTGGTAGGATTCATCCCGCATTGGGCCGCGAGTGAGCACATCAGGATCGGGAGGCCGCATGGCTCCAGTGTATCTCTGCGAGCAGGAGCGGCCGCCTCACAGACCCGGTTACGCGCAATGCAGGCTTTCGATAAGGCTGAGATGCACGATGCAGATTTTCGCCACCATTGCACGGGCTATCCTGACATAATAGGCACCTTTATGACTTCCGCACTGTTTTTTTCACTGCTGCTGATGCAGGCCGCGCCACCCGCCGCCGACGCTCCGAAGCCGGCGTCTGAGAAAACTGCCGAAAAACCAGCCGAGAAGCCGCCCGAAAAAGAAGAAGCTCCGGTGGTCACGCATCACGAAATCCGCGTGAGCGGCAAGGCGCTCAAGTACACCGCCACCACCGGCATGATGCCCCTCCGCGATGCCAAGGGCGAAACCGAAGGCCACATTTTTTTCATGGCGTATACGTTGGATGGCGTGAGCGAGACTAGCCACCGGCCGCTGATGTTTTCTTTCAACGGCGGGCCGGGGTCGGCGTCCGTGTGGCTGCACCTGGGCGCGCTGGGGCCGAAGCGCGTGACGATGCTGCCCGATGGGCAGATGCCGGCGCCGCCTTTTCATCTGGTCGACAACGAGTACACTTGGCTCGATCAGACCGACCTCGTGTTCATCGATCCGGTGGGCACCGGTTACAGCCGCGCGACCAAGCCGGAACTGAATAAGAATTTCTGGAACCTGCGCGGCGATATTCACTCCGTGGGCGAGTTCATCCGGCTGTATCTGACGCGCTATGAACGCTGGACCTCGCCGCTGTTTCTGGTCGGGGAAAGCTACGGTACAACGCGCGCGGCGGGACTTTCGGGATATCTCATCGACCGCGGCATCGCGTTCAACGGCATCGTGCTGGTCTCGTCGATTCTGAATTTTCAGACGGCGGATTTCGCCAAGGGCAACGATCTGCCCTACATCCTATACCTCCCGACTTACGCGGCTACCGCCTGGTATCATCACAAGCTGCCGGCCGATTTGCAGCGGGATTTGCAAAAAACGCTGAAGGAAGTCGAGGCGTGGGCGGAAACAGGCTATGCCGAAGCGCTGGCCAAGGGAGACCGGCTGACGTCCGCCGAGCGGCAGGCCACCTTGGATCGCCTGGCGCGATACACCGGTCTCGACAAACGCTTTATCGATAACAGCAACTTGCGCGTGCCTATCTTCTATTTCACCAAGGAACTGCTGCGCGATCAGAAGCGCACCGTGGGACGGATCGACAGCCGGTTCAAAGGAATCGAAGAATCCGCTGTAACGGATCACCCGGAATACGATCCCAGCATTGCGGCCATCCGCCCGCCGTATACCACGACGTTCAACAACTACGTTCGCGGCGAACTGGGTTACAAGACCGACCTCGAGTACTACGTTCTGGGCGAAGGCATCACCAGCCCGTGGGAGTGGGGGCCGAGCAGCAGCCGCGAAGGGTTTCCGGATACCAGCGACGATCTGCGCAGCGCATTTTCCAAGAATCAGTACATGAAGCTGTATGTGGCATCGGGATACTTCGATCTGGCGACGCCGTATTTCGCCACCGAATACACGCTGACGCACATGGGCCTCGACCCCAAGCTGCGCGGCAACATCCGCACCGGCGAATATGAAGCGGGGCACATGGTCTACATCGACCTCAAGTCACTCGAGAAGCTGAAGCGGGATGTAGCGGGATTCCTGGATAGCGCGCTCAAGTGAGTGCTGAACCCTCAGATCGGCCAAGCAAAGTGTACTTTTTCGTACATATAATACCAGGCGCACTCAATTCCGGCCTAAATAGAGTTGCCGGGTGTCTCCTTTCGGATTACTCTCATCGGTACAGGTAAAAACCATGAAGAAAGTTATCTCCATTGGCCTCTTTCTGGCCCTCACAAATCACGTTTTCGCGCAGCGTCATCAACCAGGCTTCGGCTTCCGGGGGCTGGGAACGCCGCCGGCGCATGGATTCTTGAACCGGTTTCCCGGCATGATTCCCCGCTTCCAGTTCGTCGGAACCCCGCACCAGACGTCGTTCAACCTGGGGATTCCGCCGATTGGCGCCATTCCGCCGCTGGGCGTGAACGTTCTGGGTGTGGATGTGATTACGCCCGGGGTGAACCGCTTCGGCGGGCGCCACGGATTTTCTCCGTTCTCTGCGTTCGAGTCTTTCGGGTTCGGTGGCTATCCGTTGCTGCCCGTGATGACGGATGGAAACGGCTACGGGGGCGCGCCGAGTATCATCGTGCTCCAGCCCATCCAAATGCCCTATCAGCCGCCACGGCCTCCGGAGGTCGCGCACGCCGTAGTGCACGACTACCGCCAACCGGCCGAGCCGGCAAGCGCGGCGGGCCAAGGCCAGCCGGTCTTCACGCTCGCCATGAGAGATGGATCGACGCACTCCGCCATCCTGGTGTGGGTACAGAATGGAGCGGTCCACTACATCGACCCCACGGGCAAGACGGAACACGTGCCGCTGAATACCCTCGACCGCGGAACGACGCAAAGGCTCAATCAGGAGAAGAGCCTCGAACTCCACTTGCCGGAATTGGATAGCTGACCGAACGCGGCTTAATCTCAGGCGGAATGGACAGGCGCGGCCCGGTACGGGTCTATTGTTTCGGGGCCATGCGCGCCAAACGAGCGGTGATCAGGGCCTCGACTTCCGCACGCGAATGCATTCCACGTCGGACGTGGCGATCAGCCCCTTGTCCATCATTTCCTCCACGACCGGCAGCAGACGCTCCAGGTTTTCGGCGGTATCGACGATGGTGACGACGATCGGCCGATCGCGCCCGATGAAATGCGCCCGGTGAATTTCGGCGGTTTCACCGTACCCTTCCAGACCGCGGAAGACAGTCGCGCCGGCGATTTTCATTTCTCTGCATTTCTCGATAACGGCTTCATAGAGCGGCTTCCCCTCGAACCGGTCGCTCTCCGAAATGTGCAGCCGCAGCAGCTTGGCGGGAGTTGAGACTGGCATGCGATGACTCTCAAATCGTAGCACCGCTCGGTTTACCACCGATGAGGGCGATCGTGTGCCGGGCAATCATGAGTTCTTCATTGGTGGGGATGACGCGGATGGATGCGGGACTTCCGGCCCCGGAGATCACCGGGGCGCCGGTTTCATTGGCCCGTGGATCCAGGATGAGTCCCAGGTGCCCCATTCCGTCGCAGATGCGTCGGCGGATCTCCGGCGCATTCTCTCCGATGCCCGCCGTAAATACAAGCTCATCGATCCCGCCGAGCACCGCGGCCAGCGCGCCGAGAAACTTCCGGGCCTGATAGCAAAACAGGTCGACGGCCTCGGCGGCGTGCGAGTCCGTGGCCGCCCGAGCCAGCAGGTCGCGCATATCGGAACAGCCGCCGGACACTCCCACCAGTCCGGACTTGCGGTTGACGATCTCGCTGACCGCGGCCGCGGTCAGGTTGCGGCGCTGCATGAGATACAGAATCACTTCCGGGTCGAGATCCCCCGAGCGGCTGCTCATCATGAGGCCGCCTGTGGGCGTGAATCCCATGGTGGTATCTATCGAGCGCCCGCCGCGAAGGCTCGCCATACTGCAACCGTTGCCGAGATGGGCGATCACCACGCGGCCGTGCGCCACGCCTTCGCCCGCCTGCCGGGCCAGCTCGCCGATCACATATTCATAGGAGAGGCCGTGATATCCATAGCGCAGGATTCCGTCATCCGAAAGTTCCCGCGGCAAGGCATATAACTGCGCCACGCGCGGCATAGTGCGATGAAACGCCGTATCGAACGAGACGACCTGCGCAAGCTCGGGGTCGAATTTTTTCACCGCTTCAATGGCGGCTATCTGCTGCGGCAAGTGGTCCGGCAAAAACGGCACCAGCTCGCGAATGCGGTTCACCACGGCGGCAGTGACGAGCTCGGGGGCCTGATCCTGAATGCCGCCCCGCACCAGGCGGTGGCCCACGGCGGCGAGCGTGTGCGGCGTGGCGTGGCTCACAAGGGCCTGACGCGCAAAGGCCTCGCGCACAAACTCGAGCACCCGCCGGAGCGCCGCTGCATGATCAGGCAGCGCACGGCGCTCATTGGCCGCCTCTTTGTCCTCTTCGCCTTTGGCGCAAAACGAGCTACCGTCGAGGCCTATTCGGTCAGCTTTGCCCGCGAGCAGCGCGTGCTCCGGGCCGTCAATGGGAAACACGGCGAACTTGAGGCTCGATGACCCGCCGTTGAGCGCGAGAACACAGCGAGTGGGCGTCACAGAGCGGGGCCGTTCAGTACGGCCATGTCCAGTCTTTGATTTCCGGCATATCGTCGCCGTGCGCGACGATGTACTGCTTGTGCTCGATCAGTTTATCGCGCAGCCATTGCTTGAAATAGCCGATGGAGTTGCGCAGACGCGGCACGCGGTCGACCAGGTCGCCTGCGAGGTGGAAGCGGTCGAGATCGTTGAGCACCGTCATGTCGAAAGGAGTTGTGGTGGTTCCTTCTTCTTTATACCCGCGCACGTGCAGGTTTGCATGATTGGTCCGGCGGTAGGTAAGGCGGTGAATCAGCCAGGGATAGCCGTGATACGCGAAGATGACCGGCTTATCGGTGGTGAAGATGGAATCGAAGTCGCGATCGCTCAACCCGTGGGGGTGCTCGCTCGAGGGTTGGAGCGTCATGATATCCACTACATTGACCACGCGCACTTTGAGATCGGGCACGTGCTTGCGCAGCAGGTCGGCCGCGGCCAGGGTTTCTAGCGTGGGCACATCTCCGGCGCAGGCCAGCACGGCGTCCGGCTCCGTGCCTTCATCGTTACTTGCCCACCGCCAGATGCCGATGCCCGAGGTGCAGTGCTTGATGGCCGATTCCATGTCGAGCCACTGCGGCGAGGGTTGCTTACCCGCCACGATGACGTTGATGTAATTCCGGCTGCGCAGACAATGATCCACAACGGAGAGCAGTGTATTGGCGTCGGGCGGCAGATACACGCGCACGATATCGGCCTTCTTATTCACCACCAGGTCGATAAAGCCCGGGTCCTGGTGGCTGAAGCCGTTGTGGTCCTGCCGCCAGACGTGCGAGGTCAGCAGGTAATTCAGCGAGGCGATGGGCCGCCGCCACGAAACGTCGTGGCTGGTTTTGAGCCATTTGGCGTGCTGGTTGAACATCGAATCCACAATGTGAATGAAGGCCTCGTAGCAGGAGAAGAATCCGTGGCGGCCGGTGAGCAGATAGCCTTCGAGCCAGCCCTGGCACATGTGCTCGCTCAATACCTCCATCACGCGGCCGTTGGGAGACACATGATCGTCGGTGGACAGGATCTGTGCCGTCGAAACCCGGTCGGTAACCTCGAACACGGCATCCAGCCGGTTGGATGCGGTCTCATCCGGTCCCATGATGCGGAAATTGCGCGACGCCAGATTGAGCTTCATGATGTCCCGCAGGAACTTGCCCGCTACACGCGTGGCCTCGGCGGTGGTGGCTCCGGGTTTGCGGACCTCGACTGCATATGCCGTGAAGTCCGGCATGGCGAGATCCTTCAACAGCAGCCCGCCATTGGCGTGGGGATTCGCGCCCATGCGGCTTTCGCCCTGGGGAGCGAGCGCCGCCAGATCGGAGCGAAGCGCGCCCGTGGAATCGAAAAGCTCCTCGACCCTGTAGGACCGCATCCACTGCTCCAGGATCTTCAGATGCGCCGGGTGCGCGGCAAAATCGCCTACGGGCACCTGGTGCGACCGGAACGTGCCTTCGACAGGCTTGCCGTCCACCTCCTTGGGACAGGTCCAACCTTTAGGAGTCCGCAGGATCATCATGGGCCACCGGGGACGCTTGCGGAATCCGTTCTGGCGCGCGTCCTGCTGGATATTGCGGATTTCGTCCATGATGGCGTCGAGCGTGCCGGCCATGAGTTGGTGCATTATTTCCGGCTGATCGCCTTCGACGAAGTAGGGCTTGTAACCGTAGCCGGCGAACAGGTCGCGCAGTTCCTCATTGGGGAGACGCGACAGTACCGTTGGCCCCGCGATCTTGTATCCGTTCAGATGCAAGACCGGAAAGACAGCGCCGTCGCGTTCCGGGTTGAGAAACTTATTGGAGTGCCAGCTTCCCGCGAGAGGGCCGGTCTCCGCTTCGCCGTCGCCTACCACGCAGCAGACGACCAGGTCGGGGTTGTCGAACGCCGCGCCATAGGCGTGCAGTAGCGAGTATCCCAGTTCCCCGCCTTCGTGGATGGAGCCTGGCGTTTCGGGCGCGGCATGGCTGGGAATGCCGCCGGGAAACGAAAACTGCCTGAAGAGGCGCTTCAGGCCCTCCTCGTTCTGGCTAATATTCGGATAGAACTCGCTGTAAGTGCCTTCCAGATACGTGTTCGCAACAATGCCGGGCGCGCCATGACCGGGGCCGGTTACGAACACTATGTTTAGGCCGCGCTGCTTGATCACGCGATTCAGATGGACGTATACGAAGTTGAGACCCGGCGTGGTGCCCCAATGTCCCAAGAGGCGCGGCTTGATGTGCTCGATCTTAAGAGGCTCCTTCAGCAGCGGGTTATCGAAAAGGTAAATCTGGCCGACTGAAAGATAATTCGCGGCGCGCCAGTAGGCGTCGATTTTCTGCAACTCGTCCGCGGTAAGAGGCTGGCCCGGCTGCGCCAGCGGGCGCGCCTCGGTCGTATCGCTGATCATGAGAAACTCCTTGGACTGCAAACTTCCGCCGCACTGGCAGCAGGAGCCCTTCGCCAGTGGTCGGCGGCGCAAATGCTGTCGGGTAACGGCACAGCGCGCAAAATGGGGACTGGCTCGAATTTCGCCGCTTTTGCGAAACTTCGTGCCTGTACCCTTTTTGCCCCGTCCTGAATCTTATCCTTCAAAATCAGCGACGCCCTACACTAGACGCATACCACATCTCTCCTGCTAGACGGGTACCAAACCCTGGGGAGACGGGGTCACCAATCGACTCACGCCGTGCGATTCGAGACGTGACCTTGAGTGCGGTAGCTAAGGGACCACGCAAGAATAACTGTGCAGCGGTAGCCGTGGCGCACGCCCCCAAAATGTGCAGTTATTGGTGCGCGGTAGCTAAGGTTGCTCAGCGCAACAATTTTCGTCCACCGGGGCTCGGCGCGAGCATGAGGTCCGGCGTGAATACGGCGAGCGTCCTGGCGAGTTTCTCCACATCGGCGCCTTCCTCGACTGGCATCTCGTGTTCTACCCAGCTCGACAGGGGAATATTGCGGAAGTAAATGCGCTCCTGCAAGACCAGGCTTTTCTTACTGAGGAACAGGGCCTTCTGCTCGCGCAGATAGTGCCGTTCTTCGACGCGCAGGTCGCCTATGAACTCATCGAGCGCCTTGCGTTTCGCGGCCTCCTCGGTGGCACGAATCGTTTCTTGCAGCGTTTTGGCCTGCCCCTCCAGCCGGGCACGCGCTTCGGCAAGGGCACTGCGCTCGCCCGCGATCGCCGCTTCCATGCGCGCTTTCATTACAAAGTAGGCCAGCATGCCGGACCCGACGGAGACCAAAATAGGTAAGCCGACCCAAAGCATCTCGGTCATACGCACTAGTATCGACGATTTTGGAATAAAGCTGTAGTTAACGGAGGGCAATATCAAAATCGGGTGACTCTGGCCTTATTGTGGCTGCGTGCCGTCGATTTTCTGACCGCTCCAGACCGCGCCGAACAGTCCCAAGTGATAGCGGAAGTCGCGAAAAGTGAGCAGGCCGCCGAACGCGCCCAGGCCGGCCGAGATCCGGAACAGCATCCCGCGCACGAAGCCATAGCGCTTCCTGAGATAGAGGGCCATACCCAGCTTGAAATCGGCGTCGCGCAAGGCCCGTGTCGATGCGTCAAGCTCGCCCCGGCCGTGATGCACCACGCGCGTGGATGGCAGCAGCAGCATCCGCTTGCCGGAGCGGTGCACCTGGAAGCACAGCTCGGCATCGCTGCCGTAGGTGCCGTAGCGCTCGTCAATCTGGCGCATGGCGCGCAGGAAAAAGCTGCGTACCATCAGCGCCGCGCCGCGGGAGTATTCGACCGGCGGCTCGCCCGGTTCCGCCTCGGCCGGACGCCAGGCCAGATCGGTCTG
>JBGPKX010000142.1:0-13500 GCA_041486185.1 Bryobacteraceae bacterium
GCCACCACCCCGGCCAGCTACTCGATCACCAACATCACCTCGGTGGCCGCGGCCGCTTCAGAAACCTCCGCGATTGGATACGCCGACTCCACTTCGGCGCCGGTTTCGAGCACCGGTACTGTGAAGTTGGTGTTGGGGGGCAGTTTTAAGCAATTCACGCTTGGAGCCGGGCAGAACAATCTCGCCGGGCTTCGCGACGCCATCAACGGATCGGGCTTGGGCGTCACGGCTTCGGTGCTCACCACCGGTACCGGCCTTACCCCAAATTATCTTTCCGTTACGTCCAACACCACCGGCGAGACGACTTTGCGGTTAATCGACGACCCGGACGGCGTCCCCGCGCAATTGCTGACCAACACCAATCAGGGCGCCAATGCCGTGTTTCAGTTGAATCGGGTAAACGTTAGCAGCCCCACCAACCTGATCAATAACGTGGTCTCGGGCGTGTCATTCAACATCGTGGGCAAGACCGATCCTTTGCAGACGGTTACCCTGAGCCTGGCCGCGGACCCCACGCAGATCTCCGGCGCGCTCCAGGATTTCGTCGCGAACTACAACGCGGTGAGCGCCCAGTTGAATGCGCAGATCGGGCCCGCCGCCGGGCTGCTCAGCGGAAATTCGCTCATCTACCAGACGCAGTCCGTGTTGCGTGGGCTGGTCAATTATAACGGCGCGGGTACCATCAAGAGTTTGAGCGATCTGGGCATCGAGATGAGTGCCACCGGGCAGATGTCGTTCAACCAGACCACATTTGATTCACTATCCGGTTCGCAGCTCTCCGACGCCGCTGCATTTCTGGGTTCGGCGACTACCGGGTTCGGCGGCCTCTCTTCCCAGCTCACTGAGATCAGCGATCCGCTAACTGGCCTCATCAAGCTACAGCAGAATCAATACGACGCAGCCGACAAAAGAATTACCGATCAGGTGAATACTCTCACCGACCGGATTAACAGCATGCAGCTGACACTCTCGGCTAAGCTGCAGGCCGCCGACGCGCTGATCGCCAACTTGAATTCACAGCAGCAGATCCTCACCGCGACCCTCCAGAGCTCGAGTTTCGCCGCCTTTGGAGCACCCGGCAGCAGCGGCTTCAGCAACACCCTCAGTACCGGCAACAGCGGCTCCGGCGCGTAAGTGAGATCGCTGCCATCCGAAAGTGAGGCCCGGCTGCAAGAGCTGGAGCGCGCCACCGCTCGGCTGCCGGATCTCAATCCAGCCGATTTCGCCACCGTAGACAATGCCCTCGAGGAACGCGCCTTGGCCATTGAACGCCTAATGGCCTGTCTGGCCGGCGGCCAAGATCCGGCCGATCATGATCCGGATTTGGCTGCGCGCATCGAGAAGGTCCTCGCCACCGGCGCGCTTTTCGCCGTGCGGCTTACGCTTGTCCGAGCCGGGGTGAGCGGCGAGATCGCCGGCCTGGGGCGCGGCAGGCGGCTGCTGGATGCGCTCGCGAGAGCCAGAGTCAGGACCACCACCTCCCGTGGACTCGACTGCAACGGGTAGTCCCGAGTTCCGGAAGCTCCGGCGTCTCCTGTATCCCCCCGTACCCCCCCTCCAGCTCCCATAGCCTGCTGCAGAAAAGCCGAGAAAACCGCCGTAGACACGCTCTCTCCGATGGTGCTGAGAAAAAAACGCCCGCGACGGCTCTCTTACAGAGAGGCTTGGTGTTTTGTGTGCGTCACCTGAAGGCCATTCATGACACCGGCGGGGCGCCATGAATGTTCAGGCAAGGCCATGTTCTACAGGAAGGCCGGCAACTGGAAAAGGATGAGCACAACAAGGATGAGCATAAATGGGTCGTCCGCGAACGGCTTACCGGCGAAAAGCAAGCTCACAATGACTGAAGAAAGCCAGCTCGGCCAGTTCATCCCGCTGCATTATCACTTCCTCATGCTGCAAAGCGCGCCGCGCATGCAGGCGTTTAAGCAAGCCATTACTGCCGTTGTGAAACCGGGAGCGAAGGTTGTGGAGCTGGGCGGGGGCTCGGCGGTGCTATCGTTCTTCGCCAGCCGGACGGCAGCGAAGGTGTGGTGCGTCGAGAGAAATCCTGAAATGGTGGCAGCCGCCCAGAAGATTCTGGCTCTGAACGGCAGTCCGAAAAACATCGAGCTGGTGCAGGCGGACGCCATGGAGTTCCTGCCTCCGCAGCCTGTTGACATCGTGATTTGCGAGATGCTTCATGTGGGCATGCTGCGAGAAAGACAGATTGAAGTCATCTCCTCGTTCAAGGAGCGTTACCAAGAGCGTTTTGGCGCGCCTGTCCCGCGTTTCTTGCCCGAGGCTTACATGCAGTGGGTGCAGCCTGTGCAGCAGGATTTCAACTTTTTCGGATACCATGCGCCGATGCCAATGTTTCAAGAGCCCATTGCGGTTGCCGAAGATACGGTTCAGCTCGCCGAGCCCGCTTTGTATCAGCTCATGGAGTATTCGTCTCCCTTGCCGCTCGAATGCGCCGGGCGAGGGGTGATCGAGATTCAAACGGCCGGGAGGTTCAACGCCGTGCGCTTCATCTTGAAGAATATTCTGGCGGTGCTGGTGGAGGAGAACCGGACAATAGAATGGCACAATCAATATCTGATCTTGCCCATCGAACATCCGTTTCAGGTCGCGAGCGGCGACCGGGTGCGGATCGAATTCAGTTACAAAGCCGGCGGATCGATTGCATCGCTTTCCGAATCGCTGGTGGCCCTTAGGGCCGGCCGTGCCGCCGCCGAATTGCATACCACGCCGTAAGCGGGACAAGCCGGCAGGAGCCGGGTACAGCGTCTAACATGTTGAAAGACGCGAAGGACCGCTTCCTTACGGTCGCGACTCGGAATGCGCTTGTTGAATGCAGAGCCGTTGCTGAGCCGCGCGCGTGAGCCAGCAGTGTCCGAAACTCTTTTTCAACAAACTCCTAAGAGTGGCCCGAACCGGATTCCCTTATTCGCTTAGGCCCACCGATTTTGCCGCTGTGAGCACATCCTCGGGAGGAATCTGCCGGATGACTTCCCTGGTCTTTCGGTTCACCACGCGGAGCAAAGGGTGCCCCTCTTGGTCCAGAACGAAGGTCACTGCGCTATCCTGCCCGTACAGTTCAGTGTCGTTCACGGCGCGGACGGCTCGTATTAATTGCCGGTTGTGAGTCTGCTCCTCGGCGGAGACAGCCGCGGTAACCGGCGTCGCGACTGGGGGTTGCACGGTATTGAGCGTAACGTCCATAAAAATGCTCCTCAACAACTCCTGGCTCCCATTGGGGCATGGCACAAAAACACATCAGAACTGCCGCGGAGGACTCGCGCAAGTTCCGCTTCCTCCGCACTCTTATCGCCAGCCGCGGATCGATTTTGAATCGGCGGCGGGATGGCTCGGACTAGCCGGGCGAAATCATGCCATAAGCAGAGCCGCGGCTGCCGGCCCTAGTGGACCGGTCGCCGCGGCGTGAGTTACGCCTTGCCCTCCCTGCTATGAGGACCGGTGATTACCGGAGCAGCGCCAGCACGGCTTGTGAAGACGAGTTGGCCTGTGCAAGTGCAGCCGTGCCAGCCTGCAACAGGATCTGCGCCTTGGTCAGGTTGGCCGCTTCAGCCGCCAGATCGGCATCGCGAATGCGCGATTCCGCCGCCGCCAGGTTGGTCAACTGCGACTGAGCCAGATTGACCGCGTAGTTGAACTGGTTCTGGCCCTTGCCGACCACGGCTTGCGCCGAGCCGAGCGAGGCGACCGCGGCGGACAAGGCCGCAACCGCAGACTGGGCGCCAGCCTGGGTGCTGATGTCGGCGGACGTGGCCGTGCCGCTGGCAGCGCTGTCGACGATGGTGTTCTGGCTGCCCAGGCCGTGATTAGCCACACCGGTATTCGCGCCGACCGAAACGGAGAACGTCGGGTTGGTGGAGATGAACTCCAGGTTGTGGGTCGTGCCGTCGTCCATGCTTACCGCCACGATGTTTTTCAGGGCTGCATCGGCGCTATTCTGCAGGGCGGTATTGATCTGACCGAGGGCTTCAGCGAGCGTCTGGTTGGCTCCAGCGGCTCCTAGCCCGGTAAGACCAATCGCTAAAGTGTGGGCGGCGCCGGAAGCGTCTGTGGTGGAAACAAACAGCTCCTGCTTCTCCGGAGTCGCCTTCACCAAGCCGGTTCCGTAAGTAATCGTCGCGGTGGCCTGGATGCCACCTGCTTCGATCTTCGTGTTGTTGGACGCTGGGGCGAGACCCGTGGGATCGATGTTCGTGGTGGTGAAGCCAAGGAAAGCCGCAGCCGTGGCGTCGCTGGCTTCGACCTGGAAAGCGGTCGACTTGGAGTCGAACACCAGCGCTTTGCCGTCGGAGCTGACACCGGCGGTAACGCCGGCGTTGATGAACGCCAGGTTCGCGGGCGAAGTGGCCTGGATCGAGGAGATGGCGCTATTGATGGCCGCCGCCAGGGTCGTCGCATCCTGGACGCTATTTAAGTTGACCTGCACGGAGACCCCGTTGGCATCCCCGAAACCGGGCCCGTTAAATTTGAACGTGGTGAGGTTTCCAGCGGGAGCGTTGGTGGTGATGATGTTGCTGACTCCCATCCCGGTGGCGGTGAAATCGCCGCTGCCGGCGCCCTTCGCCTCATACGCTTGCAGTCCCAGGCTCCTGGAATCGACCGTGGAGCTGCTTAAGTCCACGGACACCGAACCGTTGGTGATGACGGCTGCGCTGTCGGGGCCTCGGCCGCCGCCGATGAATACGGAAAGGCTCTTGGCAAACGTGCCGCCCACGTTCAAGCCGATGGATTGCGACTGCCGGTCGATTTCCCCCAGCACGCTGGTGAACTCGGAATTCAGCAAGTCGCGGCTGCCATTGAACGTGCCGGAAGCCGATTGCGTAGCCAGAGTGCGCGCGCGATCCAGCAACTGCGAAATGTTGTTCATACCCCCGTCGATGGTCTGCAACGTGGACAAACCGTCATTGGCGTTACGAATACCTTGGGTCAGCACCGCCTGGTCGGAACGGAAACCGTTGGCAATGGCCAGACCCGCGGCATCGTCGCCCGAACTGAGAATGCGCAGTCCGGAGGTGACCCGGTTGATGGTCTTGGCTTGAAAATCGCTGTTGACGCGCAAATATTGCTGTGCCTGTAACGATGTAATGTTAGTGTTGATGTCGAAAGACATTTTCTTCTCTCCTTGAAGTTAGAGCTCTCGTCCGGAAGTCATTCCCGGCTGGCGGGGTTAACCGCCTGGAGCTCGCTTACAGTGGGCTTATCGGCGGCAGGATCGGGAGCTTGAAGTTATTTTGGGCGCTGGTGGCGTGGTGACGGGCCAGTGGGGGCGCAGCCGGGACAACGCGGGCGCTAACCGGTCTAAGGCGATCCCCTGAGCTGCGGCCCGGTTTTGATCCTGGGTGAGGCGCACCTCGTTTCGCAGCACGGGAACCGTCCGGGGCGCCGTGATTCCCAGCTTGACACGGCTTGGCCCGGTCTCGAGCACCTGGACCTCGATATTCTCGCCGATCAGAATGGATTCGCCCGGACGGCGACTGATCACGAGCATGGGGCGACCTCGGCGATGCTCACGAGCGTATACCTGCAGCCGTAGGCCGCGTCGTCGCGGACCGCCTGCACAGCGCGGCGGTTGCCTGGATGGACCACAATGGGTGCCAGCAGGTTGGCCGTGGGAACGCCCGCCTCGGCCATGGTCACGATCGCCAGGCATAGGGCTTCCGACCCAATCGAGGGCTGTTTCTCGAAACCGATGGCCGCCACATCCTCGGCGCTGATCTTCAGTTGATAGCCGGGTTCGATGGCCAGGACGGGAAGCGTAAGGAAGCACAGGCCGGGTTGTTCCAGGCTCTGCAAGAAAATAAAGGGTCGCCGGGCGGCCTCGTCAATGGGCAGGAAGCGGTGGCAATTCTCAAAGCCGGGCAAACCCGCGGAGAACTCGATGGCCTCGCTATCTTCATACGAGACGACTCCAAAATACTCGGTGTCACATTGGGGCATGGGGAACTCCAGGGTGCTGCGCCGCGCCGGGCGGCGGCTTGGGCGCGAGCGCCAGCTGCGGCGCGAGCGCTCCCACCGGGCCCGGCACCCCGGCAGCGCCCACGACCGGGATCGGTTCCGTGAGGGCTTGTTGGCGGTTCAGTATGACGATATCCACACGCCGGTTGCGCGCCCGGCCCGACTCGGAATCATTGCCCGCCACCGGCGCCATGTCCGCGTACCCGGCGATGGCCACGCGCTCGCGGGGAATGTTGAAGCGGCTCGTTAGCAATTCCAGCACCGAGATGGCTCGCGATGCCGAAAGCTCCCAATTGCTTCGGAAACGGGCGGTATGGATGGGGATGGCGTCCGTGTGGCCTTCCAGGCGCACAGCATTGGGCAGCTTTAGCATGGCCGCGGCCACTTTTCCCAGGCTGGCATATGTCTCCGGATCGATCGTGTCTTCGCCCGAGGGAAAGAAAGTGGCCTGCTGCAAACTCACCACCAGGCCGCGCGGCTCGAGGCTGATGCGCATCTTGCCGCTCTCGATCTCCTTCGCGAGCTGCTCCCGGAGATAGGCCAGAGAGGGCAGCAGCTCCCCAGTCAATGAAGCGGCCTCCAACGGTTTGGGCGCTTCGACTTTACGGGCGCCCTGTTCGTTCATGGCGGCAATTGGTTTTACTGCTGCCTTCCCGCCGAACATCTCGAACACCGCTGCGCTGATCCTGGACCCGGGTCCATCCTCGAGCGCCTTGTCGACCGATTCGGATACCCGCTTCACTTTCGACTTGTCGGCCTGGGAAGAGGCGAACATCACCACGAAGAAAGCAAACATCAACGTGATGAAGTCCGCATAGGAGACCAGCCATCGCTCTTGACTTGGATGCCCCTGTTTGATTCTCCGCCGGCTCATGAGGTTGCGGGGCTCTCGCTGGCTGCGACCGGCGCGGGCGCAGTTCCTTTCTTTACAGGCTGGCTGGCTTTGGCTGGGCCAGCGGCCTCGCGTGCGTAGACTTCCAGCTTGTTGCGAATCAGCTTGGGGTTGAGTCCCTCGACAATGGCTACCACGCCCTCCAGCGTCAGTTCCTTGATCTGCGTGGCCCCATGCGTGCGGGCCCGCAGCTTGCTGGCGGCCGGAAGAAAGAACAGGTTTGCCGAGCCCACGCCGTATACCGTGGCCACGAACGCCACGGCAATTCCGCGGCCCACTTCGTCGATATTTTCAAGGTGCTTCATCACCTGGATCAGCCCCAGGACTGCGCCGATAATTCCCACCGTGGGGGCGTACCCGCCGGCGGCCTCGAATACCTGCGCCTCGGCCTCGGCCTGGTGTTCCTCCACGGTCAATTCGAGCTCCATCATCTTGCGCAGAGCGTCCAGGTCGGTACCATCCACCGCCAGGTTCAGCGCCCTGCGTAGAAATTCGTTCGGGACGCGATCCGCGTCCTGCTCGAGCGACACAATCCCGTGCTTACGCGCCTTTGTAGCGAAACTGATGATTTCGTCAATCGCGTGCTGCGGTTGCTGGGTCCTTTCCACGAACACCACGCTCAGTTTCTTTGCCGCGCGGATCAGCACCGACACAGGCGTGGTCACCATCACCGCTCCCAGGGTGCCGCCAAACACGATCAGCGCCGCCGTGATCTGGGCGACGTCCCTGATCTTGCCGCCTTCCAATATCAGGCCTCCGATGACGCCCGCTGCCGAGAGAACTAGGCCCCCAATTGTCGCCAGATCCAGTCTGGAAACGATGGGCTTCAAATCGACCGGCTTTGGTTTGGCGGGTTGATCGGCCATGGCTCAGGCTGACTCCGATTCCGGTGCGCCCTCTTCATCAGGTGGCACAACCTGGCATGCCGTCACGGCGCTTTGTATCGAGCGCCGGAAGGCTACGATGCGGTCCACGACTTCGGCCGCCGGCTCCAGCACCATGACCTTCTGCCCCGTGGTGAGCGTGATTACCGTATCAGGAGTAGTTTCAATGTATTCAATCAGATCCGAGTTCAACACCAGCGGTAGGTGGTTGAGGTGCGTGAGCTGGACCATGCAAGTAGCCTTCAGCCACACTATCGGCGGAATGCGGGCTGGGGTTTAGGCGGCGAGGCGCCAGCGGGGCGGGCACCGGTTGGCCATGTCACGGGACGTTCTTCGCGGCTCCGGCGCCATCGGCGGGCTTGGCTCCCGGCTCTTTGGCTTGGCGCTCGGCGCTCAGTTTTTGTACGATGGCGCGTTCGCGGTCGCCATCGTCCTTCCGCTTCAGCCGGTAGTAAATGGTAGCCAGCGATACGTGGGCTTCGGTGAACTTTGGACTCTCTTTGGTCAGTTGCTCCAGTTCCGCCCGCGCCAGGTCGATTTTCCCCAGTGCCAGGTGGGCGGTTGCGATCTGGTATCGTGCGCCGGGATCACCGGGCCGCAGGCGCAGCGCGCGCTCCAGATAGCCGAGCGCTGGTTCGAGTTCCCGGTCCTGCCGCAGCAGCGCTCCGAGTTGCAAATTGGAAGTGAAGTCGTTGGGGTTGGACTCCAGTTCCTTGCGGAACGCATCGGCGGCTCCCGCTGTGTCTCCGGTGTGCAGCAGCGCCATGCCGTAGTAGGAATACACGTCCGGAAGCTTCGGGTTCAGCTCCACAGCGCGGCGCAAGTCGGCCAGCGCCCCGGCATGCTCGCCGACCATCATCTTGGTGGAGCCCATGAGCAGACGCGCTTCCGCCGACTCGCCATTTTTCAAGATACGATCCACCAGCACCTGCCCGCGCGCTGGCTGCTCGTCGCGAATCAGGGCGGTGCCTAGCATGTAGGCGATCGCCAGATCGTCCGGCCTGCTCTTTTCGAGCGGATCGAGCAGCGCGATTACCTGCTTGTTTTCGCCCAGACGCAAGTGGCAGTCGGCGAGTAGCAGCGTGGCCTGCTGATTGTCGGGTTGGAGCGCGCGGACCGCCGCCAGCTCGCCTACAGTATGGTCGAATTGCCCGGACTTGTAGTACGCCAGCGCCAGGTTCAGCCGCACTGCCGGATTGCGGGGATCGTGGGCCAGCGCCTGCTTGTATTCAGCGATGGCGTCTTGGTATCGGCCTGCACGCGCCAGCGCGGCCCCCAGATTCGAGCGCACCTCGGCCGCGCCAGGCCGCAATTTGAGGTACGCCTGGTAGGCACGAATGGCGCCGTCGATGTCGCCTGATTGATGGAGCGCGATGGCCTGATCGAGCATGCGATCGGGCGTCTCTTGCCCGAGCGCCAGACCGAAGACCAGAAGCCCGAGGACCAGACCGCGAAACATCAGAGTGATTCCTAGTTACAAATGTAGCGCAGGGATGCCGCCGGGTTTGCAGAAGACCTGCGGCCCTTTGCCGTGAATGAACCGGAAAATCCGCAAATCCACGCATGACCCGCGTGACCCTGCGCTACGACGTAGGAAAAGCCGCGGGTTACGGAATCTGTTTCTTCAACTTCAGAAACGCTTCGCGCTCGCGCGCGGAATCCAACTTCCGGCCGGCCTTGGCGTAGGCTGTGGCTAAAGCAACGCGCGTCTGCGGGCTGTCGGGCGCGAGCTTGCGCGCCATTTCAAGTTCGGCGATGGCCTTGGGCACGTCACCGCTTTCGAGCCACAACCGCCCGAGTGCGCAGCGTGTGACAAACGAACCCGGCTCGATTTCCACAGCCTTCGCCGCGTAGGGAATGCCGCCCGGCGCATCACCACTCTTCAGATACTCGAGCGCCACGTCCACCAGCGCCGGCACATGGCGCGGCGAAATCTCCAGCTCGCGCTTCAGCTCGGCGAGGCCCCGATCGGGCTCGCCCGACAGCAGATAAGAGCCGTAAAGGTAATGAACATTGGCCGTCGTGGGGTAGGCAGACACCAGTTGCTGGAAAGCCTGCGCCGCATCGGCCGCGCGACGCACGCCGGCGAGATAAACCGCGCGCCCGGTTTGCATGATCAGCTCGCGCTCCTCGGTCGGCGACTCCGCCGGAAAGAGTGGCTTGCGCAACCCGGCAATCCCCAGAGCTTCGATGATCGACGCGTTCTCGGCCGGCTCAGCGTTGGCCTCTAAGATGAGTTTCCGGGTGGCCAGATCGAATTGCCCCGAGCGCGTGAGCAGAATCCCCAGGTGGTAGCGCGCCACACGGCGGATCTGTTCATCGCCGCCGTAGCCCAGCACATCGGCCTTGCCCAAGTGGGCGAGAGCGTGTTCGTAATCGTGCGTTTGAAATTCGCAGAGTCCGAGCAGCGCCCACCCAGGCCCCGATTTGGCGTCGAGCGAGACGTAGCGGCGAAAGGCATCGCGGCCTTCGGCGTAACGGTCCTGATCGTAGAGCAGCGTGGCCAGGTACCACCAACCCTCCGTCCATGACGGCTTGAGCTGCACGCCCTGCCGGTAGAGCCGAACGGCTTCGACCATGCGGTTGGCGTCGCGTGCCTGGCTGGCCTGGCGGACAATCTGCGCAAAGCCGGGCGGCGCCGGCGCGCGCTGCGTCTCACCAGCCATCAGCGCCAAGAAACTGACAAGCGCGATCACAAATCCCTTCTTACTATAGACGCAAAAAGGGGTGGCCCTCTTCAGGCCGGCTTGGATTTTGTAACGCCGGACCACCTGGCGGGCACGTTTCCGCGGCGAGTGCGACAATATGACATCATGCGCGTTCTTGTCTCAGCTCTCGCCGCAGCGTGCGCGTGCGCGCTTGCCGCTCAGGAGGCATCTAAACCGCCGTCGCCCGCGGCGTCGCAGCCGGTGATTCGCGTCGGAACCCAGGAAGTGCTGCTCGACGTGGTGGTGCGCGACAAAAAAGGGAAGCCGGTCCGGAATCTGCAATCCAAAGACCTCGAAATTCTGGATGAGGGCTCGCCCGTGAAGGTCACCGGATTCCACCTGGTGACGGGGTCGGAGTCGGCGGGCGGAGCGGCAGGCGGGGCGGCGGAAGCCAGCAGCGGCGCAGCGCCCAGTGCGCCGAAGGCGCTCGATCCGTTGCGGCAACTGCGTCTGGTGAGCCTGGTTTTCGAGCGGCTGGACAACGATGCGCGGCGGCTGGCACGCCAGGCTTCACTCGAATTCCTGAAGGACGAGCTGGCGCAGAACGTCTATATCGCGGTGTTCATCATCGACCAGCGGCTCCACGTGATCCAGCAGTTCACCAACGACCGGGACCTGCTGCGCAAGGCCGTCGAGATGGCCGCCACCACGCAATACACGCAGTTCGCGGCACAATCCGAAGCCATCCGGCAACAACTGCAGGACGCCGTGAGATCGCAGGAGACCACGGCAGCGGGAGCCGCCACCCCACCCTCGGGACCGCGGGCCGGGTCAGCGGGCGGAGCCTTTGGCGCGGCTGCGGCAGCGGCGCAGATGGCGCAGCTCACACTCAACATGCTGCAGTTCGAGGAGGGCCTGGCGCGCACGCAACAATCGCGCTCATCGATCTTTTCCCTGCTGTCGCTGGTGAAAGAGCAGACGGCGCTGCCGGGACGCAAGACGGTGATCTACTTTTCCATGGGCTTGCAGGTGCCGGACTCCATGATCGAGACGTTTACCAGCGTCATCGGCGCGGCCAATCGCGCGAACGTCAGCGTCTACGGAGTGGACGCGCGCGGTCTGACCACCGAGGCGCAGAATTCCGCGGCCAAGTCGATGCTGGCTTCCGCCGTGGGGTCGAGCCGGAGGCAACAGGAAAGCCGCGGCGTCGGACCCGTCACGCGCGATGAGGCCATGGTCTTCGACACCGCCCGCGACAGCGTGCACGCCAACACGCAGCAGGCGCTCGAGACGTTGTCGATCAACACGGGCGGATTCCTGATCGCCAACACCAACGATTTCCGGGCGCCGTTCCGCAAAGTCAGCGAGGACGTCCAGGCATATTACGAAGTTTCGTACGTGCCGCCCATCACCGAATACGACGGCAAATTCCGCAAAATATCGGTCAAAGTAGACCGGACGGACGTGAACGTGCAAACAAGAAACGGCTATTTCGCGTTGCCGCCCAACGAAGGGTCGGTATTCGTCTATGAGATGCCGCTATTGCACGCGCTGAATGCCACGCCGCTCCCGCAGGCATTCGCGTTTCATTCCGCCGCATTGCGGTTCCGCGAGGAGAACGGCAAACTGCAATTTGGAACGGTGATCGAAGTGCCCTTGAAGGACATCACCTTCACCGAAGACAAGGAAAACCACCGTTTCCGGGCTCACCTGTCGCTATTAGCGCTGTTCAAAGACCAGCGCGGCGAAATCGTCGAGCGTTTCAGCCGCGATATGCCGCTCTCGGCGGATCCGGATAAGCTGGAAGGGCTGCGCCTTGGGAATTTCATCCAGACGTTTCACGTGGACCTGGCTCCGGGCCGTTACAAGCTGGAATCGGCGGTGATGGACCGCGAGGCGCAAAAGATCAGTGCGCGGCGCACGGTGGTCATAGTCCAGCCGCCCGCATCCGGCGTAGGCATGAGCGGCCTGGCGTTGATTCGCCGCGTCGACCGCCAGAGCGGCGAGGGCGACGACCTGCAGGACCCGTTCCATTTTGAAGGCGGCCGGGTAGTGCCGACGCTCGATGATTCCATCCAGGCATCCACGTCCGGCGAACTGTCTTACTACTTTGTCGTCTATCCGCAGCATTCGGCAACCGACAAGCCGCAACTGACGATGGAATTTGTCAAAGACGGCGCGCCCATCGGCAAGGCCACGCCGGAGCTGCCACCGGCGGGAAAGGACGGGCTGATTCCGTACGTGGCAGGAGTACCTTTAGCCAATTTCGGTCCCGGCAATTACGAATTGCACGCCATCGTGAAGCAAGGGGCGTCGATGGCCGAAGAGCGCACCACGTTTTCCATCCGTCCTTGAGGGCAATGCAAAGCCGTTCTTCACGGAGAAAATTTCTGGCCGGGGCCGCGGCCCTGGCGATGCCCAGCCTGCGCGGCGGAAGATTGTGGGGAGCGGCGCCCGCGCCGCGCGTGGGCGGTCTCATTTTTGAAGAGGTTTCACCGGCCGCGAGCGGCATCGCCTGGGTGCACGAAAACGCCCTTTCGCCGGAGCGTTACTTGCCGGAAACGCTCGGTCCCGGTTGCGCGTTTTTCGATTACGATAACGATGGCTGGATGGACCTGTACCTGGTGAATAGCGGTCCTTCGGACTTCTACAAGCCATCGAACCCGTTACGCAACGCACTCTACAAAAACAATCGCGATGGCACATTCACCGATGTAACGGAGAAGGCCGGCGTAGCCGCGGGGACCACATTCGGCATGGGCGTGGCGGTGGGCGATTACGATAACGACGGGTACTCCGATCTGTTCGTCACCGCCTACGGCCGCTGCATTCTGTACCACAACAACGGCAACGGCACGTTCACGGACGTGACCGACAAAGCCGGCCTGTCGCTGCCCGGCTGGACCACCAGCGCGGTCTGGTTCGATTACGACAACGACGGGCGTCTGGATCTATTCGTTTGCAGCTTCGTGGATTACTCGAGCAAGCTTTCCTGCGGCGACAACAAACTGGGACGCCATTACTACTGCATCCCGCGCGTCTTCAAGCCCACGCATAGTTTTCTGTTCCACAACAACGGCGACGGGACGTTCACCGATGTCAC
>JBGPKX010000143.1:0-13463 GCA_041486185.1 Bryobacteraceae bacterium
CAGTCCCGGCGGAGAGGAGAGAAGAGCCATGGGCACAATCTCCTGCACCGCTTCAAGGGGGAACGCGCAGTCCAGCCCGCCCAAATGAAAAACCAGAAGATTCTGGGTGCCTTCGCCGAACTTGACCATCTTTGTCCAGATCGGTTTTTTTTGTCGATACCTTTAGACGTTCATTCTGGGCGTTGCGCCGCGCTTCGGCCACGACGCCTGCTGGGCGTACAACTTGGCTAGCGACCCCAAGAAGGAACGGTCTTCGAATCGGGATTAGTACCGCACCATCGCGCAGCAAAACGGCGGGCGATACGAAGACAACAGGACTCCGCGCTATGTCCGCCTCGGCAGCAACCTACCTTTGAAGTGCTACCAGATGAGCGACCGCCTCCACGACTACAACAAAGATGCCTTGGCGCACTATGGGCTGGTTCCTGACATGTTGCAGGACTTGAAAAACCTCGGCATGACAAACACGGACTTCGAATCACTATTCTCTTCGGCTGAGGTCTATCTCCAGCTTTGGGGGATAGCGTGAAGAGTCGCCGGATGCGATCATTCCAATCCGCAATGCTGTTTTGTACCTAATCCATTGCGCTGCACTCAGGCGTGCAATGGCCTCTGCCCGGCTATTCAAGACGGCCGCGAGGTGGTCATTACGCGCTCGCTCTCCCAAACCAGGCAGGGCCTTGCGTTCAAGGGCACTAAAACGGAGAGGCCGCGACGAGTCGAGCTGCCACCGTCGGTCCTCGTACCGCTCGAAGCCCACCGCCAGCAGCAGGAGAAGGTTCCGCCAGCAGTTCGGCGCTGATTACCGCGCCGATTTGGATTTGGTATCTGCGGTCCCGATGGCACGCCGCTGAAGCCCAATTCGGTTTCCGCCTCGGTATCCTTCCTTTGCCGGCGACTGGGTCAGCCCAAGGGTGCCAGCTTGCATACGATGCGTCACACTCACGGGTCGTTCCTGCTGGCGGATGGAATGGACTTGCCAGCGGTATCGGAACGGCTGGGCCACTCCTCGGTGCGCGTGACGGCCGATATCTACTCGCACGCGCTTCGCGGTCGCGATCAAGAGACCGCTCGGCGATGGGACAGGTTCATGCGTCTACATGGCGGATCGCGCGAGGAACCCGACGCAGTAAACTGATTGCATGTCGAGGCCACGCGCCGAGGAAGATCAAGAAGTCCAACTGGGAAGGAACCTGGCTGCGGTCTTCATTGCAACGCAGCATGGTATCGGTTTGGATTACGCGCGTAAGAAACATGCGGGCCAGCCGGTCGGCCAATATTGGATCGCTCTCGCGCGCAAGGTTGCAACCGACATGAGCAAGCGCGCTGTCGAACCCGAACGCATTTCTACCATCCAATGAGCCGGGTCCGCGAGCCGGAGGTAGCTTAGAGCGAATGAAGGAAACTGACCCAGGCGAGGCTGAGCGGTCGCGCGGTTCCGAGGATTGTTCGCCGGAGAGTGACGACCGCGTGACGACGTCGGGAATTTGTGGCAGGCTTGGGGCATGTCGAGCCGTACCAGCTGAACGCATATGCAAACACTTAGACCGAATTGGACCGAACTGAACTGGCAGGAAGCGCGTTCGATTCCCGTTAGCGCTACCATATTTCCTTCACCGCACGTATCACGCTAACCCGCGCCGGGCGCATCTGGCTCGCCCGAGGCCAAAAGCAATGGAGACACGGCTCCGCTGGGCAGTTAGGCGGAATTCATCTCCGCCGGAAGGAAAAAGGAGTGGGATGGCCACTGGCAGAACAGACACCGGTCTGTGGTTCGCAATCTCGGCGGCCGCTGGCGTGGCAGTGGAGATCATCATCAGCCTGGTGGGACGCCGCAGGGAGGCGTGGGACTCGCAATACTACTGGACCTTCGGCGTACCAGTGATGATCCTGTCAGCGTTCATCTGCGGCCTATTCGCCCGCCGTGCGCCCGTGCGTATCGGCTATGCGCCCTTCCTCGGCCAGCTGGTCACAATGGTGGCCAGAACGGGCGGCGGCCCGATGCTGCCACTGGGGATCATCCTCATGGGAATCATCGGACTCAGCGGAGTGCTGGCTGCTTTTGTTGGCGCCGCCGTAGGAAAGCGGCTGCTGGGGAGCAGTGCAAGCCCGCACTAAGGTAGTTCCGAAGGCAGTGCTGTGGAGTAACAACCCCTTCGATTCTCGTTAGAGCTAAGGACCTTCCACCTACTTACAGGCAAGCTAAAGCCGCCCTGCTCAATGCCCCATGTCGTGGCAGAGGTCGCACGAGACCGAGGCTTTTCGCAGCTTGTGGCAATCCACGCAGGCGCCCATGGAAATGTCTTTCTCCTGCCAAAGAGAATCCCGGTCCGATACCGGACCATGGCACGTCTCACATTCCACCTTGGCATTCATGTGCCGCTGGTGACTGAAGTGCACAAAGTCCGGGAGCTGGTATAGCCGGGTCCACGAAAGGGGCTGGCTCTGTTTTTCGAGTTCAGCCAGTTTCCGGATCGCGGCGCTGTCCGTCTTGATGCTCTGATGGCATGGCATGCATTCCGCGACTCCCGGTATTTGGAGTTGCTCGCCGGCCTCCGATTTCTGATGGCAGACGTTGCATTTCATTCCTGCCTGACTATGACGCCCGTGACTGAAGGGTACCGGCTGCGTCACCGCATCGGCGCCCGCCCGCATGTCGCGAGGTTCACGCCCCGGCCCCGCCGAAATTTCCCTCGGCTCAGATTGGCGCATCGCTCTTGCCGGACCGTTCTGACCCTCAGGCAGCAGCGCATACGCCGCTAGAACGGGCGTGGCGGACGCGTTGGTATTGAAATACCCGCCTGGCCCGACCGCGATCACCACGAATTGCTTTTTCGTTTTCTTCCCCAGATACGTCATGGGTGTTGCGTGTCCGTTGGCTTCGAGCTTGTCGACCCAAAGCTCTTTTCCCGTCTGTGCGTCGAAGGCACGAAAGCGGCGATCGTTTGTGCCAGCGATGAAAACTAATCCTCCAGCAGTGGCGATGGAACCTCCGAGACCCGGCACGCCCGTTTTTGGAATCCCCTTCGCTTCCAGTTCATCCACCACGCCAAGCGGCACTCTCCAGGCAATTTCACCGGTGTTCAAATCGACGGCATTGAGGGTGCCCCAGGGCGGCTGCTGACAGGGGTAATGGTTGTCATCCCAAAAGCGCGCGTATGCTCCCCACTTGCTGGCGCGCATGTATGCCTCGGGAGAGCCGGCGGGTTGCGGTTTCATAAGACCGACAGCACCCGCTTCGTTGATATTCACGAACACATATCCCAGAGATGGATCGAAGGAACTCCCCGACCAATTGGCTCCTCCGAGTGTGCCCGGCATTTCCAAAGTCAGTTCCAGGCCCCAGGGGTTGAAGATGCGCCCCGGCAGGGTGGAGCTGAAATTCTCCAGGCAATATTTGCGCGATTCCGGGGTAACCGTGGTGATGTCTTCGAGCGTTACGGAGATCCTGGCGAGCGGCGGTGGCTTGATGGGGAAGGGCTGGGTCGGCCACGTTGCCTCTCCGGGTACTTTGCTTTGCGGCACAGGGCGCTCTTCGACCGGGAACAAAGGCTTGCCGGTGAGGCGGTCGAGAACGAACATGAAGCCCATTTTTGTCAACTGCACCACCGCCGGGATGTCACGACCCTCACGGCGTATGGTCACCAGATTGGGCGGCCCAGATACGTCGTAATCCCAGATGTCGTGATGGACCATTTGGTAGTACCAGACCAGCTTTCCCGTGGCGGCATCCAGCGCCACGAGCGAGTTGCCGAACAGGCCTTGACCTCGCCGGTCGGCGCCATAAAAGTCGTAGGACGGCGATCCGATAGGCAGAAATATCATCCCGCGATCGACATCGACGGCCATGATGGACCACACGTTGGCGCCCGAGCGGTCTTTCCATCCGTCGTCTTCCCAAGTTTCGTGTCCTAGCTGGCCCGGCTTCGGAATCGTGTCAAATCTCCAGACCCGTTTTCCCGTGCGAACGTCGAAGGCGCGAACAGCTCCGCTTGGCCCTAGCGACGGAAATTCCTGCAGCTCGGCTCCCGTGATCACGAGATCTTTGTAAAGGGCGGGAGGCGAAGTCACGTCGTACCTGCCTTTAGGCCACTTGTCCGCGACGTCTTCGCGAAGATTGACGGCTCCGCCGCTGCCAAAGCCCTGGCACGGCTTGCCGGTTCGGGGATCCAGAGCGATGAGGCGTCCATCCAGGGCGGTATAGAAGACACGTTTGTCGACCGTGTGCTCCTCGCCCGCGCAGGTAATCGGCGAGTTTCCTTCCCAGTAGGCCACACCGCGGTTGGGCACGGGGCGGTGTGTACCGAGGTCGCCGGAAAAGGGATCGAACGCCCAGATTTCCTTCCCGGTTTCTCCATCCAGCGCGATGACGCGGCTTGTTGGTGTGGTGAAATAAAGCACGCCATCCACCATCAAGGGGGTGCTCTCAAAAGGCTCGATTACCGAAGATTGACCTTTAGAACCTCCACTCGCGTCGTAAATCCAAGCTCTCTTGAGTTGCTGGACGTTGGCACGATTAATCTCCGCGAGCGGCGAAAATCTCATACCTCCGGGATCGTGACCATAGGATCGCCACTCTTGATCGACGGAGCCGGCAGAGACCTGCCCGAAGGCGAGATTGCATGCCAGAAGAAACCATGCCGAATTGCGGATAAGGCGGAACACTAAAAGAGTGTACCCCACAAGGCCTTTCGGCACGAGCACTCAGGCAGACGTGTCTGCCGCCGAACTCGTCGGCGGTCGGGGCGAAAATCCCGTCTACATTCATTCGCGGCCCACATTAAAGCGCTACCATCATGAGTTATGGTCGTACTAGATGGCGACCACCTGACCATTGAAGAAGTGATCTCCGTTGCGGCCGGCGGCGATTCCGCCTCGCTGGCCCTCCAATCCATTGAAAAAATGCTGCAGTCGAGGGCCGTTGTGGAACGCCTCGCCGCGGCGGATGCCCCAGTTTACGGAGTCAACACCGGCGTTGGCCTTCTGGCCGACGTGCGCGTGCCTCTGGCGGATCTCGAGCAATTGCAGCGCAACGTCGTACGGTCGCATGCGGCCGGCGTGGGTGATCCGCTCGCGCGCGAGGAAGTGCGCGCCATCATGCTGATCCGCGCCAACGTGCTTGCCAAGGGTTTTTCGGGAATTCGCCCCGTGGTGGCCGAGCGCCTGTGCCAGATGCTCGAGCGCGGCGTGACGCCGGTGGTGCCCTCGCAGGGCAGTGTGGGCGCCTCAGGCGACCTGGCGCCATTGGCGCACATGGCTCTGGTCCTGATGGGCGAAGGCGAGGCGGAATTCTCAGGCAAGCGCATGCTGGGCCGGGAGGCGCTCCGCCTGGCCGGCATCGAGCCGCTCGACCTGGCTTCCAAGGAAGGCATCTCGCTGGTCAACGGAACGCAAGCCATGTTGGCCATCGGCTGTCTGGAGCTGGCTGCGGCAGAGGTGCTGATCGACACCGCGGAAGTGGTCTGCGCCATGACACTGGATGCGCTGCGCGGGACGCCGCGCGCTTTCGACCAGCGGCTGCACGCCATTCGCCCGCATCCCGGCCAGTTGACCAGTGCGGCACACCTGTTGCGCTTGCTGGAGGGCAGTAAAATCCGGGCCTCGCATGTTTCCTGCCGGCGGGTGCAGGACGCATACTCGCTGCGCTGCGCCCCGCAGGTGCATGGCGCTGTACGCGACACACTGTCTGAGGCAAGGCGCGTGTTTTCGATTGAGCTCAACTCCGCCACCGACAACCCGCTGGTCTTCGACGGCGAAGTGCTCTCGGGCGGAAATTTTCACGGCGAGCCCCTGGCCTTCCAACTGGATTACCTGGCCATCGGGCTGACGGCGCTTTCCGGTATCTCCGAGCGGCGCATCGACCGTCTGGTGAATCCCGCTCTGAACGAAGACCTGCCGCCGTTCCTGGCGCGGCGCCCAGGGATCGAGTCCGGACTGATGATGGCGCAGGTCACGGCGGCGGCTCTGGTGGCGGAGAACCGCGTGCTGGCCACACCGGCTTCACCCGGATCCATAACAACCAGTGGGAACAAAGAAGATTTCGTGAGCATGGGGATGACTTCAGCGCTCAAATGGAAGCGCGTGGTGCGGAACACGCGCGCGGTCGTGGCAATCGAAGCGTTGACAGCTGCACGCGCGCTGGAGTTTTTGTGCCCGCTCAAGACCAGCGCTCCGTTGGAACGCGCGCGGGACCGCATCCGGTCCGCATGCGTTGCATGGGAAGGCGATCATGCACTCTCGGGCAACATCGCGGCCGTCGAGAAGGTGATCATGGAGAGCAGACTAACGGTGGGCGATGTGCGCTGCGACTAGGACAACGCCTTAATCCGATCGGACACCTTAGCTTTGAGTGCTTCGATGTCTTTCGGGAAACGCAGTTGGGCAGCTGCCGGGAGATGGCCGAGGACCTGTTCCAAGTTTCCGGGTTTGCGCGTTTTGACGACGCTGAAGTCCAGCGCGTCGGCCAGACGGCAGCCCAGCCGCACGATCGTCAATAAATCCGGTTTCCGCCCCGGATCGACGACCGCGGGTTCCTCATGATGGTGAGCGGCGATCGCGCCCATTTCCGGGGGCAGCTTCCACTGCTCTGCCAGCCACGCGCCAGCCTGGCAGTGATCCACGTCGAACAGCTCGCGTTCGCAATGTAGGACATCGAACGAATAATCCACCGCGACATCCAGCACGTTGGCGTATTCCACCGGGTATGCGGCGAGTAACCCGAGCCGGCCAAGGTCGTGCAGCAGGCCGGCGGTGTAGGCCTCATCGCCCCTCATGAAGCAGGCGGTCGCCAGTTCCTGCGAAAGCATGCCGCAAGCCAGGCTATGCGTCCAGCAACGGCGAAGCACTGGCGCCTTCATTGCCGATTGCACATACCCGCGTAAGCCCACCGTTACGGCTAGGGCTTTCACGAAATCCAAGCCCAGGGTAATGGTGGCGTGATGTACGCTGCGGATTTGGCCGCTATTGCCGTATAGCGCCGAGTTGGCGACGCGCAGCATCTCGCCGGAGAAAACAGCGTCTGCCTGAAGCCAGCGCACGACCTCCCGCACATCCACATCCTCCTGACCCAGGAGTTCCAGCACTTTCATGGCGACGGCTGGAAACGGTGGTGGCGTGCTCAACGCCCAGGGCCGCATGACGGCTTTTGTTTCGACAAGGGTACTCATGCCGCGGTCAATTCCCTCTCCTGACTTTTATCGACAGAGCGAGGAGCGAGCTTTAGGGGCGACCTAGCAGGACGGGTTAAGAGCCATAGGTCCGATGTTTTTCCGGCGCAAGAGGCAAGAGCCAGATCGACCTTAGCGTGAGTAAAACTTACGAAGTGTATACCGCCACGCTGGTCACGACCGAGTAGCCCATGCGGCGGTACAGATCGAAACCCTGGGCGGTAGATTGAAGGATCGTGCGTTCGATGCCGTAGTCCTCGCGGGCGCGGCCGAGCGCATGGCGCATCACGGTCTCGCCGCATCCGAATCTTTGATGGCTGGGTACGGTGGCGACATTATAGATACCGACCGCACCGGCGGCGACGACCGTGGCCGCCGTCGAGACGGGATCGCCATCCAGATAGCCCACATACCCCACGAAGCCGTTCTTCCAGATCTTCGGGTCGTGGAACACTTCCTGAAACCATTCAAGTGGCACGTTAAAACACCGCGCACCGATCTTGCAGAAGGCCGACCAGGTGTTCTCATCGACCACAGGGCGAACATCGAGACACGGCAGTTTACGCGCCGGGGCAGCCAGCCTTTCCGCCAGCATTCCCGGAAGCACGGTGGCCAGGTAGAGCCCATGCCTCTTGAATGCATCGCTGACGCGGCGGCGGGCCTGTTTGTCCAGCCAGTCTTCGCAAACCCAGTACGACCAGGCAAGATCGCGCGCGCCGAAGTGCACCTGGGCGGTGGCAATGCGGCGGTCGAGCTCGCGATCGCTGTCGACGGGCGCCGAGAGAAAGGCCGCATTGAACATCTGAAACGTGACTCCGGCGGATGCGATGGTCACTCCCGCCGTCTCGCGCACCTCGCCCGCGGGCTGCGACGAAGCCAGCAGCCGGAACGATTGGCGGAGATTCTCCTCGACGGTGCGGAAATCCATCCGAGACTCAGTATCGCGCGTTGCCACGCGGCTTGGCGGCCCGGCGGCGCAACTTGCAATGCCCCCTCGGGCGTGATGTGATGGCGAAGCTATGGCCACGCAGACGCAAGATCCGGTTCGCCTCGGCGAGCGTCCCACGCAGGTACGCTACTGGGTGATCGTATTTGCCGTGACGCTGGCGGTCATCACCTATATCGATCGCGTGGCCATGTCGTTTGCGGCGCCACAGGTTTCGCGCGATCTGGGTCTGACGCAAGTGCAGATGGGCATGGCGTTCTCGGCCTTCGTGACGTTTTACGCGCTATTCGAGATCCCCAGCGGTTTTCTGGGCGACTGGTTGGGTCCGCGCAAGGTCCTCATGCGCATCGTCATCTGGTGGTCTACGTTCACCGCGCTTACTGGCTGCACCTTTAACTTCGTTTCGCTCTTCTGCACGCAGGCGCTGTTTGGCGCGGGCGAAGCGGGGTGCTTCCCCAATCTCACCAAAGCTTTCACCACTTGGCTTCCGCGTGGGGAGCGGGTACGGGCACAGGGAATTACGTGGTTGGCGGCCCGATGGGGCGGCGCATTTACCCCGCCATTGGTATTTCTGGCGTTCAAACTGATGTCCTGGCGGCAAGCTTTCATGCTGTTCGGAATACTAGGCGTCATCTGGGCCATCTTCTTTTACCGCTGGTTCCGTGACGATCCGCGTGACAACAAGAAGATCAACGCCGCAGAGCTGGATCTTCTGCGAGAAAACCGTGCGCTGGCAGCTACCCACGGCCGTGTACCGTGGGCCAAGTTCGCGCGCTCGCGTACGGTGTGGATGCTTTGCCTGCAATACTTTTGTCTCTCCTACGGCTGGTATTTCTACATCACCTGGCTGCCCACTTATCTGCAGAAAGTGCGCGGCGTGGAGATCGGCAAGAGCGCGCTGTTGAGCATGCTGCCGTTGTTTCTTGGCGGCCTGGGATCGCTGTTCTGCGGCCTGGTTTCGACGCCCCTGGCGCGCCTCACGCACAGTGTGGCGCGAACGCGCAAGCTGATGGCTTACCTCGGATTTACCGGTGCGAGCCTACTGCTGATTGTTTCGATTCACCTGGCTAACCCGGTCGCCGCCATGGTAGCCATGGGTTTCGCCAGCTTCTGCAATGACCTGGTAATGCCCGGCTCCTGGGGTAGCTGCATGGACGTCGGCGGTAAGTATGCGGGAACGCTCTCCGGCACCATGAACATGATGGGCAATCTCGGCGGGGCAGTTTCCCCTACGGCAATCCAGTTGATTCTGAGCTGGACACACGAAAACTGGAATGCGACCTTCTACGTTTCCGCTGCGGTCTACTTCTGCGGCAGTTTTTTCTGGCTGTTCATGGACCCGGTAACGCCCATCGAAGCCGCTGAAGCACGTTAGGTTTCTCGAAGGCGTGCCTCGATATGAATTTCGATTCATACTGAGAAGTATGAAAGTCGGCGAGCGGGGGCAGGTCACCATACCCAAGGATATTCGGGAGCGTTTTGGGATCGGCCCGGGGACGGAAGTGCAATTCCTGGTCGAGAACAATGCCATCGTCCTGAAAAAGACCCCTAAGAAACTGAATCTCGCGAAATGGAAGGGCCGCTGCCGCGACAGCTTCAAGGAACTCGGCTACGCGTCGGTCGACAAGTACATAGAAGATGTCCGGGGCAGATGATCACCGCCGTCGATACCAACGTCCTACTGGATCTGCTGCGGCCGAATGAGAGGTATGTAGAAAGTTCCGCCCTGGCCCTCGAGGAGGCGGCTGGGGCTGGCTTGGTGGTCATATGCGACATCGCGTACGCTGAGCTGTGCGTGCACTTTCGCAGCCAGAGGGAATGCGATGCGTTCCTGGACGAAGCCGGTATTCGCGTCGAACCGTTGAGCCGTTCGGCGAGTTTTCTGGTTAGCCGGGTTTGGAGGACGTACCGGCGTCAGGGTGGCAGGCGGGATCGGATTCTGGCAGACTTTCTTATCGGGGCCCACGCTCAGGAACAGGCGTCGCGATTGGTATGTCGGGATCGCGGGTTCTACCGGGAGATGTTTCCGTCGCTCGATCTGTTGGATCCTTCGGCGGACATTGGACCGTGAGCCCGCGCCCAGGATCATCCGCGCCTCCCACCGTGTAAGTTTTTCGCCTTCCGGTAATCCTGGCCGCATTGACCCGTAAGGGCTTCATAGAATTCGGTGCAGTTTGCCGCCAGATGGAAACTGGCAACTCAGTTGCTCTGGAGACTACAGGGTAGTGTGTCTGGAGGTTGAATAACATGGAAAGCCACGAGGAAATGCCTCGGCAAACGGTATCGATTTCTACTCGATGGGGCTTGGCCGCGCTAGTGCTGGCGCTGGTTTTGTGCGGCACCACGGCCATCAGTCTTTTCTACCTCGCCAGAGAGCGCAAACAGGCGCACGATCTGGCCACCGCCAATCAAGATTTGAGCGCCAGCCTGGCCCAGGTTCAAAGCCAGTTGCAAGCGCTATCGGAAAAATTCAACGCATTGAGTGCGGCCGGGCAGACATCGCCCGCGAAGCCGGCATCGGTTTCGTCGCGGCCGTCGGCTCTGTCCGCGCGAACGCATGCCAGGGTTGCTCCGCACCGGAGCGTGGCGCGCCGGCAGCCGCCCGACGATCCGCGGTTCAATCAGTTGCAACAGCAGCTTTCGGGTCAGCAGAAGCAGCTCGCCAGCACGCGCGAAGAAGTGGAGAAAGCGCGCACCGAACTCGACGGGAAGGTGAACTCGACCCGCGACGAGTTGAACGGCTCGATTGCGCGCACGCATGAAGAACTGGTGGCGCTCGAAAAGCGCGGCGAGCGCAACTATTACGAGTTCCGGTTGGACAAATCCAATAACTTCCAGCGCGTCGGACCCCTCAGCGTGTCGTTACGCAAGGTGAACTACAAACATAAGTCCTTCAACCTGGCCTTGATGGTGGACGACTTCAAACTCGACAAGAAGAACGTCAATCTCTTTGAGCCGGTGTGGATCACGCTGGCCGATCGTCCGCAGCCGCTCGAGCTAGTGGTGAACCGCGTCTCGAAGGATGAGGTGCAGGGCTACCTGAGCGAGCCGAAGTACAAGAAGTCGGAGCTGTCGGCCAGCACGGCACCAGCCACCCCGGCGTCCGCGGACAAGACGCAGAGCGCAGTCACGCCGCGATAAATCGAATCCGCCAGGCAGGAAGGGTAAGCCCGGGGCAAGGCGTCATGCGCGGGGTCAACAGTTGACCACCCCGGTCGCTGCCGGGCGCGTGGTTGCGGACCTTTACCCAGTCACTGCCAGCCAGAAATGACAGCAGCTATTTGACTAGTTATAGCGGCCGCGTGCCCCTGCTCTCGAACACATCATCATCCGGGCTCGCCGCCCTGGCGGTGAGAGCCGGTAAATGACTGCAGGAATTGGCGGGGACGACGGGGCTCGAACCCGCGACCTCCGACGTGACAGGCCGGCGTTCTAACCAACTGAACTACGTCCCCGCTTGTTTATGTCGGATGAAAGTATGGTACCATGCGTCACCGGATGTGACCAAATTTCAATAGGTTTGCAACCGCTTACCGGGTCGTCTGGGTATATACCCGGCTAAATCCGAGGGATCTGTTTCGAGTCTTTTGTGCGAGAATTAAGAATCGTTCACGAACTGGCCGCGCTGGGTGGGGCGCGTTGGAAAGGCGCTTATGAGCTATACGTCTGAAACGCCGTTCGACAATATCGAGAGTTCGCATCATTACGTCTCCCTGCTCGCCGAAGCCATTGAAGAGACCAGGCGCGATGTGGACGAAGAGATCGCGCTCTCCGTGGCCGAAGGAGAAGCCGCGCAACGCCGCAAGGAAGCCCTGCAGATCGTGGCCTACAATCTGGCCAAGCTCTCCTTGCATATCAGAACCAGCGGACGCATCCTGAACGACCTCCGCAGTTTGCGACGTTTGCTTTTGGCGGAGCGCGAGCCTGTGCAGGTTCGTGCCAAAGCCGCGGGAAGTTAGGTTGTTACCGTCCGTTGAACCCCTCATGAAGATTTCGCGACGATACTTTCTGCGCGCCGGCAGCGTTGCGCCCGGCGCTTCTACGCTTGGCTGGGCATGGGCTCGTTCGCACGGCCTCAAGATCGGCGTTACGGACTGGAACCTGCGCCTCACCGGAAAAGTGGAGGCGGTTGCGCTGGCCAGCCAGATCGGCTTCGGCGGCGTACAGGTGAGTTTGGGCCGCAAGCCCGTGGACGGCAAGCTGCCGCTGGACGACGCCGTGGTTCAGCAGCAGTTCCTGGCAGCCGCAAAACTACACAAGATCCCCATCGACGGCACGTGCCTCGATATCCTGCACGTGAATTACCTGAAAAACGACAAGCTGGGGCAGAAATGGGTGGCGGATGCGATTCCCATCACCAAGAAGCTGGACGCGCGCGTGATCCTGCTGCCGTTTTTCGGCAAAGGAGCCCTCACCACGCATGACGAAATGGATTACGTGGGCGATGCGCTGCGCGAAATCGCGCCCGAAGCCGAGAAGGCTGGCGTCATTCTCGGCCTGGAGGATACCATTTCCGCCGAGGACAATTTCCGCATCATGGAGCGCTCCAAGTCGCCCGCGGTACTGACCTACTATGACGTTGGCAACTCCACGCAGGGCGGCTTCGACGTGGTGAAGGAGATTCGCTGGCTGGGCAAGGACCGGATCTGCCAGTTTCATTTGAAAGATAACCCAAACTATCTCGGTGAAGGCAAGATCGAATTTCCGCCTATCATCAAGGCCATCGAGGACATCGGCTTCCATGGTTTCGCGAACCTGGAGACGGATTCGCCTTCGCATTCTGTGGAGCAGGATATGGGCAAAAACCTGCGCTACGTGCGGCGATTGATCGGCTGATCGAGTACACCACCTGCGTCAGGTGGCAGGCTGCGCTCAACAGGCAATTTTCTTGCCCAACCGACCGCGACCGTCGAGCGGTTTCCCTCTCCAGAAAGTGCGTGAAATGCCCATCAGAAGGGGCTTTCAGCAAATTCTGTATTGACTTTAACAAGTATTGCGCTTATCATCTGAAATTCTCGTAAGTTGAAATTTAGTTACAACTCAGCACCGGTGGTTCGGGTGGAGGGACTCTCCGTATGACCTTCGAAGTCGGTGACAAGGTGGTGTATCCGAATCAGGGGGTGGGCACCATCGAAAACATCAGCAGTCGGTCCTTCGGTACGCAATTCGAAAAATTCTACCTTTTGCGGCTGGTCTACAACAGCATGACGGTGATGGTTCCGTTTTCAAACGTCGACACCATCGGCTTGCGGAAGATCACCCGCAACGCCGAAATCACCCGCGTGCTGGCATTCCTTTCGGGTGGAACCTGCCGGTCGCGAGCAGACTGGAAATCGCGGTTCAAGGAAAAC
>JBGPKX010000144.1:0-13429 GCA_041486185.1 Bryobacteraceae bacterium
GCGTCGAGCCCCCAGCAGAGCGCCACGTGTGTAAAGCCGAGTTTGTCCATGTTTCGAAAGTCGCGCTCCCATTCCCCGCGTGGCGCAGAATTGAGCCAGTACCAGGCGCTGATCCGGAGGGACTGAGCCGGCGCGCAAATCGAGCACTCCACGGCGGCGAAATACACAGCTAGACCTCTCAACAGCCGGGAAATAGTTTTCAGCCTACTGGACGGTAGATTGACAGCCATCATCCACAGGGCAGTATAGTCTTATCAATAGGTTCCGGAGGATGAATCCCGAAAACTGCTGGCTATCAGGCTGCGCGGCAAGAGCACGTATTCGCGGACTAGGGGCCGCGGCGCTCCTCCTCAACTTGCTGGTTGGCATGGCCTGGTCGGAAACTCCGAAATCGGAAATAGAGCCGCGCGCGCTCAGTATTTATCCGCTTGGCAACCAGCCCGGCGCCAGCTATGAAGCGCAAATCCGGGGAGTCAAGCTTCGGGACGCGCAGGCGCTCTGGTTTGAAACGGACGGCATTCAGGCACGAATCGCCGGATCTGAACGCGATCCGGAATCGGATCCGAATGCCTCCACACCATCGGATCTCCTCAAAGTGCAAGTAGTCATCGCCCCCACCGCTAAGTTTGGAAGCTACCTTTTCCGGGTCGTGACGAAGCAGGGCGTCTCCAACGCAATTTCGATGCGGGTGACGACCGAGCGAGCCATCGCGGAACCCGAAAATCTGACCGGAGAACCCGAACACGCACCTCGGTTGGAGGCTTTCCCGGTAGCGGTGAATGGCCGAATCGCGAAAAAAGGAGAAGTCGACTACTACAGGTTCGACGCACAGCCTGGAGAGACATTGAGCTTCGAAGCGTTCTCCGGATTTTCGGCGTTCGATCCGTCGATCGCGATTCTGGAACCGTCCGGAAGCTGGTTTGATCCCCACCGCCTGAATCGCGTCGCGTTTAACGACGAGCCGCTTTATTTCCCCGACTTCTCGACCGATGCAAAGCTGGTTCACCGCTTCGAGCGTGGCGGCTCATATCTTGTCTCGGTGGCGGCCTTCGAAGGGCAGGGCGGCTCGAACGACGTTTACCAACTGCGCATCTCGGCTGGTCCGGGAACCCTTCCATCGTTACGCGCTCTGCCGAAACCGGGCTGGCAGGAGCATACGTTCACGCGGCGCATATCGGCAGGCTGGCTGAAACAACTTCGCGAGCGCGGCGCTCCCGCTCCATCTTCGGAAGACCTCGAGACGTTTCACGCGGTCGAAGACTCGGTGAAGCCGCCGCCGGCGATGAAGGTGCCAGGTATCGTCGAAGGTGTGATCTCCCGCCCCGGTGAGACGCAGCGCATCTCCTTCCACATAAACAACGCCCAGGATCTGGTATTCGAAGTGGAGACCGCGGAGGCTACCGTGCCGCAGTTCAATCCCGTGGTTCGCGTGCTCGATTCCACCGGCCGCGAGGTCGTCACCAACGTCTACGCTCAGTTGAACAACTGCGGCGGCTACATGATGAAGACCATCCAGCCCAAGACAGTGGTTTCCTTTCGCGCCGACGGCGACTATTCTCTCGAGATCCACGACATCACCGCCGATAACGCAGCCCCGGACTTCGCGTACCGGGTTCTGATCCGGCCACAGATTCCGCACATCGGGAAGGTTGAGGTGGAACAGGAACGAATCAATCTGGCGCCAGGTGCGGCGAAGCAGATCAGCATCGCGATGGAACGCGAAGAAAACTATTCCGGGCTGGCCGCTGTCAGCGTGGAAGGGTTGCCGCCCGGCGTGCAAGCTGTCGCTGGATCTGAAATCGAAGAAGACAAACCGCCGCTGATGAACGGAGGCAAGGTCGAGCGCTACTTCCCCAAAAGACAAAAGACCGTGCTCCTGTTGATGGCAGCGCCGGACGCGCCCGTGTCCTCGGTACCGCGGATGGCGCGGGTCGTGGTGCGGCCGATCGTAGACGGCAAGGTCACGCAAGTGGTGGACACCGAACTTGTGCCCGTCATGGTGGTCGCAACCAGGGAGAACGCAGCGTCGACAGCTAACGCTACGGGGAGCAAGCCATGAGATTCCGTGCGATCGCGGTCTTTGCGGCTGTGGCGTTGTCGGCTGACGCAGCACAACCAACCCCGCGACTCACGTCGATTCGTGTGGAACCGGCAGACCGAACCCTGGCGGGAGCCGGCGCTTCCCAGCAATTGCTGGTGATTGCCGAATCTTCGGATGGCGCCGAACGCGACCTCACGGATCGTGCCGTCTGGAAGCTTTCCGATCCATCCCTGGCGCGGATCGATCAGGATGCTCGCTTGTTCGCACTGGCGGATGGCGCACTGGCGATTACCGCGACAGTAGAAGGACACTCGGCCAGATCCTCCGTGCGGATCGAGCACGCGCAAGTGCAGCGGCCGTTCAGCTTTGGCCGCGACATTGTGGGAATCTTCACCCGGCGCGGCTGTAACGGCACGACGTGTCACGGAAGCGTCAAAGGCCGCGGTGGATTCAAGCTGTCAGCCAGCGGCAACAACCCGGTTGATGATTACGAGTGGATCGTCAAGGGCGGCGGCTATCAAGTCCTCATCGACGCACCGGCAGGCGCTCGGGTGCCTCGCGTCGACGTCCAGGAACCCTCAAAGAGTCTGTTGCTGCTGAAGCCTTCCATGGTCGTGGCGCACGGTGGCGGGCTCAAACTCCCGAAAGACTCCGAAGATTACCGGAAAATTCTCGCGTGGGCGGAGAAGGGCGCGCCTTTCGGCGAGCTTTCACCGGCGCAGATCGCGTCGCTCGAAGTCACTCCCCGCCTCGTCGCGTTTCCTCCAGACGGCAGGCATCGCCTCCTCGTAACCGCTCACATGGCGGATGGCAGCCGGCAGGACTTTACCCACGAAGTCGTCTATCAGGCGATCAACACAGACGTGGCCACTGTCACTGGCGACGGACTGATTTCCGGAGTCAAGTCCGGTGAGACCTGGGTATTGGTTCGGGCCGCTGGACAGACCGCCAGCGCTGTGGTCGGCGTAATCGGAACGTCGGCTTCCGCATACCCGGAGGTTTCCCGTTCCAATTTTGTGGATGACTATATCTTCTCCAAGCTGCGGAAATTCCAGATTGTGCCCTCCGGCCTGTCGAGCGATGACGAGTTCCTCCGCCGTGTGTGCCTCGATCTTACCGGCACCCTGCCGCCTCCGGCGCGTGTTCGCCAGTTTCTTGCGAGCAAAGATCGAAACAAACGCGAAAAACTCGTTGAGACGCTGATCGTCACCCCGGAGTTCGTGGATTATTGGACGTTCCGCTTCTCGGATTTGTTTCGCGTATCCGTGGCGGCCAACGGGCGGAGTCTGAAGTGGAGCGAAATGTACTCGCAATGGCTCCGGGACAGCATCGCCGCGAACAAACCTTACGATCAAATAGCCCGTGAGCGCCTGGCTGCGGAGGGTTACGACGGTCCCACCCGGCACTACTTGCCCAACACCGTGCTCGCACCCGCCGCCGATATCAGCGCGGAGCAGGTGCGTGTCTTTCTCGGCCGGCGCCTGGATTGCGCGCAATGCCATAACCATCCGTATGAGAACTGGACACAGAATCAGTTTTGGGGTCTCGCGGCTTTCTTCGATCGCGTCTTCATACTCAGCAACACGCTTACGGATTCGGTGATCTTCGATCACCCTGTCGCTGAGGATCTCGGTTCCGCGGACGTTCGCGGCAGCATCAAGCTGTATCACCCGCGCACCAAAGCCGAAGTGAAACCCGCTTTCCTGGATGGCACTGCGGTGCCGCCGTCCGATCATGTCAATCCGCGGCGGGCGTTGGCGCAGTGGATAACCGCGCATCCCTACTTTGCGGAGGCCGCCGTGAACCGGGTCTGGAGCTGGTTCTTCGGCCGTGGTCTGGTTGACCCGGTGGATGACTTCCGCTCGACGAATCCCTCCACCCATCCGGAGCTGCTCGAAAAGCTGGCGGCGGATTTTCGCGAGCATGGCCACGATCTGCGCCGGTTAATGCGGCTGATCGTCACCTCCCGGGCCTACCAGCTGTCCGGCGTTGCGAATGACACGAATAAGGACGATCAGATCAACTATTCGCACGCCATCCCGCGCCCCATGGGTGCCGAAGAGCTCCTGGATGCCATCTCGGATGTGACCGGAGTGCCGGAGGTCTTCAGTACTTCGGTTTCGGACGCGCCCTCCGCCGGTCGGGGACAAGCGCCGCTTGGGACGCGCGCCATCAATCTCCACGAGGCCGATGTGTTTTATTCCCGCTTTCTCGAACTATACGGTCGGCCGAACCGGCTCACCGTCCCCGCGCGGAATACAAAGGCAAGCCTCGGCCAGGCTCTGGACATGCTGGCCGGGCCGACTTACAACGAGAAGCTGATGGCCAAAGGTTCACGCCTGAACCGGTTGCTGGAAGCGGGGACGCCGGATGGTAAGATCGTCGAAGAACTCTATCTGGCCGCACTCGGCCGCTATCCGGGCCGCGAAGAGACAGCCGATATATTGAACTTGATCGAGCGTAAAGGTGCACGGGAAGAGGCCCTGAAAGAATTTATTTGGGCTTTGATCTCGTCGAGGGAATTCGCCGAGAACCACTAGGATCGAAAATGAGGATGCCATGCCAAAGGCAGGCTGTTTAACACTAACGCAAGCTCAAGCCGGGCGCCGCGACTTCCTGAAAGCGGGCTCGCTGGGATTTTTGGGCATTCACCTGAGCCAGTTTTTGGCTGCTCAAAGCGCCATGGCCGCTACCAGCGACAAAGCCAAACCCAAAGCGCAAGCTTGCATTCTGATGTGGCTCGAAGGCGGACCTAGCCACATCGACACTTGGGATCCAAAGCCTAACAGCAATTTCAAAGCGATTTCCACGAATATCGACGGCATTCAGGTTTCAGAGCTGCTGCCCAAGCTCGCCCGGCATATGGACAAGTTGTCCATCGTGCGTTCCATGCACACCAAGGGCAACGACCATCCTCAAGGCACGCATTACGCCATCACCGGGCACGAAGTCAACGCCGCAATGAATTTTCCGAGCCTTGGTTCCATCATCGCCAAGGAAACCGGAGCGAGGCACAATCTTCCGGCAAACGCCCTGCTGCCCCGCTGGGAGGGCGACCGACAGTACGAGGAGTATTTCCGCGCAGCGTTCCTTGGCGCCGATTATGATCCGATGTGCATCCCCGATCCCAGCAAGAAAGACTTCCGCGTGGCGGATCTGAGTTTGCCGAAATCCGTTTCTGAGAAGGCCGTCGAAAGCCGGCACGAATTCCTGAAAGTCGTAGACCGGCGTTATCGAAGTCTTGTGTCCTCGGCCGAACACGCCAATATGGATCACTTCAGCGCCCAGGCGTGGCAGATGCTGCTGACGCCGGAGGTGCGCGACGCATTCGATCTCTCGAAAGAGCCCGAGAAGCTACGCGACCGCTATGGGCGGGATTCCGTCGGTCAAAGCGCATTGCTGGCTCGCCGGCTGGTGGAAGCTGGAACGCGCTTCGTCACTACCGCCGGTTTTCACGCCAATTCGTGGGACACGCACAGCGCCAACGATCAAGGCCACCGCGAACGCCTGGCGCCGCCCCTCGACCGTACCCTCTCCGTTCTACTGGAAGATCTGGAAGAGAGAGGTCTGCTCGATTCGACGGTCGTCCTGGCTATGGGCGAGTTCGGCCGCACGCCCGAACTCAATCCGGCCTTCGGTCGCGATCACTGGCCGAACTGCTGGTCTCTCGCCATCGGCGGGGGAGGCATCCGCGGAGGGCAGGTGGTCGGAGCCAGTGATGAGCGGGGATTTGATCCGGTCGGACGCCCGGCTAGCATGGGCGATATTTACGCCACGATCTACAAAGCATTCGGAATCGATTGGGAAAAAGAGTACATGAGCCCGGCCGGGCGACCCGTCAAAATCGCCAACGCGCTCGATGACCGCACCGCAGAGCCCCTGAAAGAACTGATCTGACCGTTGAGTCCCGCCCGACTATAACGCTCCAGTCGACTCTTTGTGTGGCGCGGGCCCTCGGCCTGCGGTGTCGGCACTCGTGCCGACACGTCTTTCATCGGAAAGGTCGAGACTACGCTGGTAACACTTTCCAGCATTCTGGACAGCGCATTGACACTGGACTCGCTGCAGTATAGTATTATCAACAACTTGCGCGAGCACCCCATGTCCCACTCTGATTCCACAAAGCTCCTCAAAACGGTGGCGCTGGCGGTCCTGATCCCCATCGCGGCGCTGTGTGCGCCGGGCACGGAAAAGCTGTTCAGTGATTCCATTCGCCCGGCCTTTGAGAAGAGTTGTCTTCCGTGCCATGGCCCGCAGACCAAGAATGCAGGTCTCGACCTTTCGACCCGCGACGGATTGCTGCGCGGTGGTGCGCGCGGACCGGCCGTGGTGCCTGGCGACCCGAATGCCAGCCTTCTTTACAAACTGGTGGCGCAGGAAACCGAGCCGCATATGCCTTACAAAAGCGAGCCGCTTCCGAAGGAGACAATCGACCAGATCGCGGAGTGGATCAAGTCGGGTGCGCCGTACCAGGAAAGCGACGACGCGGGCGTGGCGTTATTCCGGGAGCATGTTCGCACGCTGCTCGAAGCCAACTGCGTCAAGTGCCACAACTCGCAATTGAAACGATCGGGACTGGATCTATCCACGCGCGAGGCGCTATTGCGCGGCGGCGATACGGGCCCGGTGGTGGTTCCCGGCGATGCCAAAGCGAGCGTTCTTTACAAGCGCGTCAGCCACATGGAGCAGCCGGGAATGCCGTTCGGCGGCCAGAAACTTCCCGACGGCGCTATCACGCAACTAACCGACTGGATCAACGCCGGCGCACCCTACGACTCTCCTCTGGCTGCCGGCAAGGCAGCGTTGAATCACTGGGCGTTTAAGGCGCCGCAGCGCCCGCCGGTGCCAGAAGTGAAGAACCGCTCCTGGGTGCGCAATCCGGTTGACGCATTTGTCGCGGCCGAGCAGGAGAAGCGAGACCTCAAGCCACTGGCCTCGGCGGACAAGCGAACGTTGCTGCGGCGCGTCTACCTGGACCTGATCGGCCTTCCCCCAACGCCCGCCGAAATGAATGCGTTTCTCGCGGACAACTCCAAAGACGCCTACGAAAAAGTAGCGGACAAGCTGCTGGTCAGCCCGCGCTACGGCGAGCGATGGGGACGGCACTGGATGGACATCTGGCGCTACAGCGACTGGTATGGATGGCGCGCACAGAACCAGGTGCGTTACAGCCAGCGGCACATCTGGCACTGGCGCGACTGGATCATCGAATCCGTCAACAAGGACAAAGGCTACGACGAGATGATCGTTGAGATGCTGGCGGGTGACGAACTGGCGCCGAACGATCCGGATGTCACCCGCGCGACCGGTTTCCTGGCGCGGAGCTGGTACATGTTCGACCGCAACGTCTGGCTCAAGGACACGGTAGACTACACCGCCATGGCCTTTCTCGGCCTGACCGTGAAATGTGCGCGCTGCCATTCGCACAAATACGACCCCGTCACCCACGAGGACTATTACCGTCTGCGGGCTTTCTTTGAGCCATATGACGTGCGCACCGATCGGGTGTCAGGCCAGCCGGACCTCGGGAAGGACGGCATCCCGCGTGTGTACGATGCGCATGCGGAGACGCCAACCTACCGGTTTATCCGCGGCGCCGATGCGAATCCGGATACGGAGCACCCGCTCACGCCGGCCATCCCCGCATTTTTCGGGAATGCCGAATTGAAGATTACGCCGGAACCGCTCCCCTTGGACGTGTATTATCCGGACTCGAAGCCGTTTGTCCACCGCGACTTGATCGCAGCCGCCAAGGGTGACATTGAAAAATCGGAGACTGAACTCAAAAAGGCGCAGGAGGAGCTGGAAAAAGCCAAGCAACGACTCACCCAGCCGGTGGCGCCCGCTCGTGTGGTAGCCGGAGCCGGAAACCGTTCAACCCCTGCATCGCCGTCCGATGACAAAGCTTTGGATGCCGTGCTTAAGGCCCAAGCCGGCGTTGCGTTGAGGCAGAAAGAACTCACATCGGCGCGAGCTGCCTTGCCCGCGCTGGAAGCTCGCATCGCCGCCGATGAGGCCAAGTATTCGACCAAACCGCCGGTGAATCTCGAAGAATTGGAATCGGCCGCGCTGAAGGCCGAGCGTCACGCGAATGTGCTGAAAGCCGAAGAGAACCTCCTGCGCGCACAGCAGGAACTCGCCGCCGCCAAGCCCGAATCGGAAACCTACGACAAAGAGGCGGTGAAGAAGCTAGGCGAGGCGCGGGCACAGCTCGAGGCTGCTGCTAAGGCGCTGGAATCACAGGACGCCTATACACCTGTCGGCAAAATTTATCCGGATTCGAGCACCGGACGGCGGCTGGCGCTGGCGCGCTGGATCGCAAACAAGCAGAACCCACTGACCGCTCGCGTGGCCATCAATCACATCTGGCTCCGGCATTTTGGCCAGGCGCTGGTGCCGACAGTATTCAATTTCGGCATCAGTGGAAAGCCGCCTTCCCACCCCGAGTTGCTGGACTGGCTGGCTCTGGAGCTGATGGACCACAACTGGAGCATGAAGTCCATTCACCGCTTGATCGTGACGAGCAACACGTATCGTATGCAGTCCTCAACCAAGGATGCCGGCAGCCCGAACGCAAAGATCGATCCCGACAACCGGTATCTCTGGCGTATGAACGAACAGCGCATGCAGGCCGAGGTGGTCCGTGACAGTCTGCTGTCCCTTACGGAGCAGCTCGATACCACCATGGGCGGCCCGGAGATCGATGCCGGAAAAGGACTCGAATCTCACCGCCGGAGCGTCTACTTCCAGCACACGCCGGACGTGCAAGTGACATTCCTGAAGGTCTTCGACGAAGCCAATCCAAACGAGTGTTTTCAGCGGAATGAAAGCATCGTGCCGCACCAGGCGCTGGCGCTCGCCAACAGCAAGCTCAGCCTGCAGGTGGCGCGCACTCTCGAGCGACAGCTTACCAAGCAAGTCGGCGAAGCAGCGGCTTTGGATTCCAAGTTCATTGCAGCTTCCTTCGACGTCATTGTGGATCGTCCCCCCTCTGCCGCGGAACGCAGCGAATCGCTGAAATTCCTGCGCGAGCAGGAAGAACTGTTTCAGGACCTAAAGAAGCTGACCCCCGTTGCCACGGGCCCCGCCGGTGAAATGAAGCCCGAGTCGGACCCGCACTTGAGAGCGCGTGAAGACCTCGTACACGTATTGCTGAACCACACGGATTTTGTAACGATTCGATGAGGAACATCCATGAAATCGAATGAGCGGCCTTTGAAATCTGTCGCACTTTCGCCCGGTTGCTGCACGCCCAGCCGCAGAGTGTTTCTGGCAGACTGCGGGATGGGCTTGACGGGGCTGGTGTTGGGAGCCATGTTTCAGCGCGAAGGCAAGCCGGCGACGACTGCCGACGTATGGGCGCCGCCTGACGGCAAGCCGCATTTCCCGCCGAAAGCCAAACGCGTGATCTGGATGTTCATGCTGGGCGGCGTGAGCCATGTGGACACATTCGATCCTAAACCCGCGCTGAACCAGTACGCGGGCAAGAACATCTCGGAAACGCCGTACAAAGACACTCTGAACTCGCCTTACGTGAAAGGCGTCCGGGAATTTGTCAAAGGCGATCACGGAATCAAGCTCACGCTTTACCCGATGCAGGTGGGTTTCCGCAAGTACGGCCAGAGCGGCGCGGCGGTCAGCGACTGGTTCCCGAACGTCGGCTCCATGGTCGACGAGATCGCTTTGATCCGATCGATGTACACCACGGATAACGATCATGGCGCCATCCTGCAGTTTCATACAGGCCGGCACATGTTTGACGGATATCTGCCGACCATGGGCTCGTGGGTGCATTACGGCTTGGGCACGCTGAACCAGAACCTGCCGGAGTTCGTTGTGTTGGGTGAGCCGCCGAGCGATTGTTGTGGCGGCATGGGGACTCACGGATCGGGTTACCTGGGGCCGGAACATGCGGGCGTGCAGATGGAAATCAATCCAGACGATCCGCTGCCATTCGCCTCCCCGGGAAAGGACGTCTATCAGCAGGAGCAGGAACGCGAGTTCGAGTTCCTGAAGCGGTTGAACGGGCTGAGCGCGGTGGAGTATCCCGGCGACGCTGCACTGAAAGCGCGCATCAAGTCGTACGAGCTGGCGTTCCGTATGCAGATGGCGGTGCCGGAGGCCGTTAGCTTCAAAGAGGAAAATGAAGAAACCAAGCGGCTCTACGGGCTCGACCAGGAAGTTACCAAACCGTTCGGTGAAATCTGCCTCGCAGCGCGGCGTCTTTCCGAGCGCGGCGTGCGTTTCGTCCAGCTTTATCACGGCACGGGCGGGAACGCCTGGGACGCCCACAAAGACTTGAAGAAGGCGCACGGCGAGCAATCCGCCAAAGTCGACAAACCCATCGCCGGCTTGCTGAAAGATCTCAAACAGCGCGGCATGCTGGACGACACGTTAGTGGTGTGGGCCACCGAATTTGGCCGCACACCCGGCGGTGAAGGCGCGAACGGACGCGACCACAATCCCTACGGATTCTCGGTCTGGATGGCGGGCGCGGGCATCAAGCGAGGCATTGTCCACGGAGCCACGGACGAACTCGGGTTCCACGCAGTGGAGAACCGCCACTACGTCACCGACATCCACGCCACGGTGTTCCATCAGCTGGGACTCGATCCACGCCGGCTGGAAGTGCCAGGTCAGAAACGCCTGGATATCGACTACGGCAATCCGATCAAAGAAATTCTGATTTAGGTTCGCCTCGCCTCTCCGGGTTTAAGGATCACACAACAAAACATCGTTCACCAGTAACCACTGGGGATCACGAGAACCAGAAGCCCCAATCGACCCGTCACGATTCTTGTAACAATGAAAAGTCCCGAGGAGTTTACGGTTCACGTTATCCATAAGGTCGTAAATGTAGCTAACTGCACCCTCTTGTTGCTGCGCCTCCGGCGACGCAAGTTCTTCATAAACATCGACTTGCTGCGTTGTCCTCTGTAGCAGATCCGCCTGGAACATTGGATCATTCCATATATTTCTCAGGCGTTGTTTTGAGACCTTTTGGGGGATAATAAACTTGGGGGGCGTCATGCGAAAAGAACATCTTGAACAAGCGATCCGGCTGTGCCTCTCGGGTGAGATGCCGCTGGATGATTTCCGACAGTGGTTCGCAGGAGCATATGTTCAGGTTCGGCAAGATCCAAACGCTTCTTGGGAGGCATCGAAATTGTGTAGCCAGATCGTTGGCCCACTCGCCGAGTTCTCAAGGGGACATCGCTCGGAGGAGTCATTGCGTGAAGCATTGGAGATCTTGATTCCCGCATTGAAGCCAGTAATTTACGGTCCAGCATCGAATCAGCCTCGCGCTTTGTCCACTAATTCACGGATTTGCCTACAGTTCTCAATAGTGTAATAGGGGCACTTCCAACCTCCTCACTATCAACGTACGCACGCAACATGTAAGTGCCCATAGTCTTTGGCTGAAGGTTTAATATGGCGATCATGTTGACGCCGCCCGGAGCACCTGGAAGTTTCGACTTTAAGGCGACCACTTCTGGTTTATCAGTGACGTTGACCAGGGTTCCGTCCGGGCGTTCCAGTTTCAGTGCTAAAGTGTGCTCGCTCTCTTCCCCCGGTTTGGACTTAAGGATTATCAGAGCATATGCCTGGACGATGGCCATGGAGCCTTGCGGCTGTTCAGGCATCTCAGGGATGTAGAAAACATCCGCTATGCGAATCGCGCTCATCACGCCGTCTTGTTCAGTGAGGACTTTCTCGCAGACGAGTACACTGGCGGAAATCACATTCGGCGGCATGATGGCTACTCCAGTCTTGAGAACGGAGGGCCGTCCAGATTCCGACCCCCGTTATGATTGCGTGGCGGGATTCGAACCCGCGACCTTCCGCTTAGCGGACGGCTGCTCTATCCACCTGAGCTACACGGCTGTTAACCGTGAGATTCTACCAGACGCAAGTCTTACTTGCCCAGAGGGGATAATTACCAACCAAACACTCTAGGTTGCCACCCCTCCACACACGTTGAATGCCTGGCCGGTGATCGCCGCCGATTCATCCGACGCCAGCAAGATCGCCATGGGCACGATCTCATCGGGGTCGAGGCGCCTGCCAATCGGCGTCAGGCGCGATTCCAGTTCGGAGAATGACACGCCGAGACGTTTGGCATCGTATTCGACGCGCCGGTCATTCATCTCCGTCCGGACCGGTCCCGGACAGATTGCATTTACGGTAATGCCGTCGCGCGCTACCTCGAGAGCGACGCTGCGGGTCAGCCCCAGCACACCGTGTTTGGACGCCGCGTAAGCCGCCCCATGGAATGAGCCGATCTTCCCATTGATGGAGGCGATGGTGATGATGCGTCCCCACTTTTTCGCCAGCAGCACAGGTAGCACAGCCTTGGTGAACAGGTAAGGTGCGGTGAGATTTAGCGCCAGCGTCAAATTCCAGAATGCGTCGTCGAAATCGACCACCGGCATCGGACGCGAGCTGCTGCCTAGCCCGGCGTTATTGACGAGAATGTCGATGGTGCGGAAACGTTCGAGTACCTGCTCGACGACGCGTGCCGGGCCCGAGGCATCGCTGAGGTCCGCCGGGATGGCGAACGCCCGGCCGCCGGCTTGCTCCACCTCTGCGGCGAGGGATTGCAGCTCGGCTTCACTCCGGGCGGTCACTGCGATCGCCGCGCCCTCCGCAGCAAAGCCCCGCGCGATTGCCCGGCCGATGCCGCGGCTGGCCCCGGTGATCAAAGCGATGCGACCCTCTAGTTTTCGCCGGGCCATTGATTCACCTCAGAGGAACGTGGCAACAATCTCGAGGGATTGCCCGTCCGGCAGCGTGATTTCTTCTCCGTTGAAGTTGCTCCACGGCTTGCCGCCGATTGAGACGCTGCGCAGGGGACGCGGCATGCGGAGAATGACCGACCGCGCGTGAAAGCCGGCCGGCCGCGTGACGCGAGCGCGAACGCCCGAAGCCAAACCCTCCGCTTCAAAAGAGATCTTGCCGAAGAAAGTGGGCGCGTTGCGGACCACGATCCGTTTACCGGGCTCGAACCAGTGCGCGGGCGCACCGTCCAGCAAGCGCAACGTGTCTTGTGCGGGAGTTTCCGCAGTTTCGCGGACAAGGGCCATGCGAAGCATTTGCAGCGCCATCCCCGGACCGGCCGAGAGCGGCTCACCCTCGCAGTTTTGCCAGCCCTCAAAGCCCCATCCCCACTCGAAATACCAATTCCAGATGTTGCGTTGATGTTCGCGCCACATGGCCGCATTGTTGACGCGCAGCGGGAACACGCCGGCCACTTCCGGAAAGCTGTACAGGTTCTGCGACATCCCATGCGCGAAGATGCCATAGAGCGACGTGAGAAACTTCTGCCGGTTACCTTGCTCGAGCAGACTTTCGTAGTAGCCCTTTCCGTAAATCTGATCGAGTCCCAGC
>JBGPKX010000145.1:0-13274 GCA_041486185.1 Bryobacteraceae bacterium
AAAATTGTAAACTATGTGTTTATCAGCTCAGCAGGAGACACTCTCTCGTATGAATCGATTGACGCTTGTTACAGGTTGCGTGGCGTTGGCTTTGGCGTCGGCGCCCGCTTTCGCCGGGGATAAGAAGGGTGACCCGGAAAAGGGCAAAGACGTTTTCCAGCAATGCAGCGTCTGCCACAACGCGGACAGCACGGAGAAGAAAATGGGTCCGGGGCTGAAGGGTCTGTACAGCCGCGAAAAGATGAACAACGGCAAGAAGCCCACCGATGCCAACGTGCGCGAGAAAATCGATGAAGGCGGCAACGGCATGCCGGCCTACAAGGAAATGCTCTCCGACGACGAGAAGGACGACCTGATCGCCTACCTGAAGACGCTGTAAACCTCGTCCGTACCACTGGACCCGGCAGCACGCGGATCGCGGGTTCAGTCCTCTATATTGAATAGGTGCTCGCCGCTCTCCTTCCCCTGGCGCTGCTGTTTCAGACCCAGACGCCGGTCGAGCGCGCCAGGGCGCTGCTGGATGCCGGTAAGCTCAGCGAGGCGCGCGAAGCACTCACTGCGGCCGATCCCGCACAACCCGAAGCGGCGTATCTGGCCGGGGTGCTGCATTACCGCGCACGCGAGTATCCGGCGGCTATCGAATCTCTGAAACACGCTGTTGAGGCAGCGCCGTCGAGCACCACCTACAAAGAGGCCGTACAGATGCTGGGTCTTAGCTACTATCTGAGCGGCCATTTGAAAGACGCGATTCCGTGGCTCGAAAAATTCGCGCAAACCGGCGCGCGCGGGCCGGACGTCTTCTACATGCTGGGCAACTGCTACATCCAGTCGGTGGATCCCGAAAAGGCGCGCGTGGCGTTCGCACGCATGTTCGACGTGGCTCCCGATTCCGCGGCCGCGCACCTGCTGACCGCGCAGATGATGGTACGGCAGGAGTTCGAAGACCTGGCCACGAAGGAACTGCACCGCGCCCTGGAGATCGACCCCAGAATTCCCGAAGCGCATTTTCTGCTGGGCGAGCTGGCCATTTTTCGCGCGCGCCTGGACGAAGCCGTTGCCGAACTGCGCGCGGAAATTGCCATCAATCCCAATTTCGGCGCAGCCTATTACCGGCTGGGCGACGCCTATACGCGGCGCGAGGAGTGGGACACGGCCATCCCGCTCCTTCAGAAATCCATCTGGCTGAATCCCACCTTCAGCGGCCCTTACATCCTGCTGGGCAAAGCGTACTTGAAGAAGGGGGACGTGGTGAACGCGGAAGCCATGCTGCGCCGCGCCGTGAAGATGGATGCGCTGAACTCCTCCGCACATTACCTGCTGGGCCAAACCCTGGTGCAGACGGGCCATGCGGAGGAAGGCCGGGAAATGATGCGGCGGTCGCAGGAGCTGCGCAAAGACGGCGAGAAGTAGCCGTGGCGCCACGCAAAGCAAGCATCAAGGCTTATTCTTGGCGACGGGGATGCCGCGGACTTTCGCTATATTCCTTTCGCCAGAAAACCGCCATCCACGGCGATGATCCCAGCGGTGACGTATGACGAAGCATCGGAGGCAAGGAAAATCGCCGCGCCCACGAGTTCCTCGACATCGCCCACCCGGCCCATGGGCGTGCGCGCGGCAATGGCGGCCGAGCGCTCGGGAATATCCAGCACCTTGGAATTGAGAGGCGTGCGAAAAACTCCCGGTGCAATGGCATTCACGCGCACGTTGTACTTGGCCCACTCGCAGCCGAGCTGCCGCGTCAGCATGGCCACGCCGCCCTTGCTGGCCGCGTAGGCCGTCACTTCCCCAAAGCTGACGAAGCTGGTCAGGGAGCCGGTATTGATAATCGACCCGCCCTGCTGCTTGATCATCTGCCGTCCGAAAATCTGGTTCGCCCGGAAGGTCCCGTTCAGGTTGGTGTCCACGATGCGGTTCCAGTCTTCATCGGGAACATCGACCGTCGGCATCTTCTTCAACGCCCCCGAAGTGACCACCAGGATGTCCACCTGGCCGAACGCCAGCACGGTTTCATCGCACAGGTTCTGCAGGCTGGCGCGGTCCTGAACATCGCTCGGGATGCGCAGCGTCTTGGCGCCGAGCGACTCGATCTCCGCCGCCTGCGTCTCGACGCGTTCCCGGCCGCGGCTGCTCGCGATGGTGATGGCGCCCGCCCGGGCAAAGCCGCGAGCAATAGCCTGCCCGATGCCGCTCGTGCCGCCAAGCACCACGGCTACTTTGTTCTTGAGGGAAAACTTTTCTTCGAGAAAGCTCATGAGGGTGAAGGGAGGATCATATCAAGCGACGTAGCATTCGCGCGAAATCAGTCCTTCCGGCCATAGACGACGGCGTCAATCGACCGGCCGGAACGAGAATCCCCTGACTCGACAAAACCGAGAACAAAACAAACTCGGGCGTGCGATACGTGTGGATAACGCGCCCGGTTTGCAATTCCCTTGTCCAATGTCAAGAAGGCGGCTCCGGTTGCGATGCGGAAAGCCTTATTCCTCCCGCAGCGCAGTGAGCGGCTCGACGCCAGCCGCCCGGCGGGCTGGAACATAACAAGCCAACAGGCTCACCCCTGCGAGCAACAGCGGTACGGCCAGGAACACGGACAGGTCCCGCGGGCTGACGCCCACAAGCTGGCTCTGTAGCACGGGTGCGGCCGAGAGCGCCAAACCCAGACCCAGCGCGACGCCAGTCAGGCTCAACACCGCGCCTTGCCGCAGCACCAGGCGCAGGACGTCGCGCCGGCCGGCGCCGATCGCCATGCGGATACCGATCTCCCGCGTACGGCGGCTCACCGAATACGCAATGACGCCGTAGAGGCCGATGGTCGCGAGCAGCAGTCCGAAAAGGCCGATCGTAGTCACCAGTTGCATGATCAGCCGGTTGACCAACAGTGCGCCCTGTTCGAAGAAGCGATGGAGCGTACCGACCTCGGACACCGGCTGGTCCGGATCCAAGCGGCGGATTTCCCCGATCACCGGTTGGGCGAGCGCCGCCGGATCACCGGTTGCCTCCACGTGCAGCGCCATCCGCGATTCATACTGCTGAGAAAAGGGCAGATAGAGAAATGGCATCGGTTGCTCCGAAATCTCGCGATACTTGATGTCCTTAGCAATCCCCACCACTTCGAGGGTTTGATCCCCGACGCGAATCCGCCCGCCCAGAGCGTTGCGGTTGGGCCAATACCGGCGCGCCATGGTCTCGTTCACGATCGCCACGGCAGGCGCGGAGGCGGCATCGCGGCGTCCGAAGGGACGTCCGCTCTCGAGCGGAATTTGCATGGTGGCGAAATACTGCTCGTCCACGATATTGGAAGGGATGGAAAGGGCCTGCTGATCGCGCGGCATTTCGTATCCCTCAACCACCACCGCCTTGACGGAGCTGGTAACTCCCAGCGGAACATGCTGGCCCAGAGCCACCGTCCGGACACCCGGAAGCGTTCTGAGCCGCGCAACCAGTTGGTCGTAAAAAACGCGCGTCCGCGGTTCCTGATAACGTACCAGCGCGGGGTCCAGCGTCATCACCAGCATGTGGTCGGTGCGAAAGCCGGGCCGGAAGCGCAGCGCTCTGGCGAAGTCCTTCACCAGTAATCCGGCTGCCACGAGCAGCACAAGCGACACTGCCACCTGGCCGACCACCAACAAATTGCGCATCCGCAAGCGGCGCTTTTTTCCGGATACCGCCAGGTCGCCGGCCTTCAGCGTGCCGGTCAAATCGGTGTTTGCCATCTGCAGCGCCGGCGCCAGGCCAAAAATCAGGCCGCTCACGAGCGATGCGGCGATCGAGAACAAGAGCACGCGCTCATCCAGCGGGACAATGAGGCCCACAGGGAAATCGGTCGCCATGCGGATGGAAGAAAGGAATTGCATGCCCGCTGCCGCCAGCACCAGTCCGGCCGTACCGCCGAAGAGGGAGAGCAGTAAGCTTTCGGTGAGCAATTGCCGCAAGAGACGCCCGCGGCCGGCCCCGATGGCCAGCCGGATAGCAATCTCTCTCGCTCTTGCACGCGCACGCGCCAGCAGCAGATTAGCCACATTGGCGCAAGCGATCAAAAGGACCAGGCCCGCGATCGATAGCAGCAAAGCGATGAGCGCCGGAACCTCAGGGTCGATGCGCAAGCGAGCTTCCAGCTCGGGCAACGCCAGGGCGCCGCGGCCGCGATTGGTATCCGGATAGGCCTGCTCCAGGTGGCGCGCGATGGTCGCGAACTCCGCCTGCGCCTCGCGCGCGGTGCGCCCCGGCGCGAGCCGTCCGTAGACGAACAAGCTTCCGCGGTCGCGATGCTCCAGTACATTTTTGGCCTCGGGCGACAATCGGGAACGGATGCCCATCGGAACGTACATGGCTTCGTGGATGAAGAGCTCCAACCCGGAAAAGCTGCGGGATGCGACGCCGATCACCGTGAAATCGAGACTACTGAGACGCACCTTTCGTCCGATAACGGAAGGATCGCGAGCGAACTGAGATTCCCAGAACGAATCACTCAGAACGGCCACCAGCTCGCGATCGTCGTCTGCCTGAAAGCTGCGTCCCAGCGGAGTTTTCATGCCGAGCACTCGAAAAAAGTTCGTGGTCACCGCCACGCCAAGCTTGATCTGCGCCGGCGTATTGGGGTTGGCGTTGAACCCGAGCGGGATATGATTGTAGCCCGCGACGCCCGCCAGGGTCTTGGTCTGGTTCCGAAAGTCCAGGTAATCCGGGTAGGAGACCGAACCGAGCGGCTCGGCTTTGGAGGCGCTGAATACGCGGACGATGTCGCCGGGCCGCTCGACCGGCAGAGGCCGCAGCAGCAATGCGTCGGACAGGCTGAACATCGACGTGGTGGCGCCGATGCCCACCGCCAGCGACAGCACCGCTACCGAGGTGAAACCGGGATGGGCGGCGAGGATTCGAAATCCGTAGCGAAGATCTTGCAGCAAAGTGCGCATGGTCTTACCTTGTCTTAGTAGTCTATCGAGCTTGGCGCATGGGCCGCGTGACTACCCCAGCTCAAGCCTTTCTCCCCACCCTGGCGCCACCGTTTCCACTCCGTACTGCCCCTGAATGGCCTTCTGCAGCGCCTCGGCGCCGTCGGGTTCGCCATGCACCAGAAAAACCTTCTTCAACGAATTCGCAACCGGCTTTATCCAGGCCAGGAGCTCGCCCTGGTCGGCATGCGCGCTCAATGCCTGCAGGCTGTCAACCTCCGCGCGCACGCGCATCGGCTCGCCGAACACCTTCACCTCAGGCCATTTGTCCACGAGCTTGCGGCCCAGCGTGTTCTCCGCCTGGTAACCGGTGATCAGAATGGTGCATCGCGGGTTCTCGAGGTTATTGCGCAGGTGATGCAGAATGCGGCCCGCTTCGCACATACCGGATGGCGAAATGATCACGCACGGCCCGTGCAGGTCGTTCAGCTTCTTCGATTCGCCGGCCTCGCGAACGTAGGTGAGGCGCTTGAAACCGAACGGGTCGTCGCCGTCCGTCAGGTATTTTCGCGTCTCCTCATCGAAGCACTCCGGGTGCTTGCGGAATATTTCCGTTACATTCACGGCGAGCGGGCTATCGACGAAGATTGGAATGTTGGGCACGCGGCCTTCATTCGTCAGCTCGTGCAGCAGAACTACGAGTTGCTGCGTCCGGCCCACGGCGAATGCCGGAACAATGAGCTTCCCACCGCGACCGGCGGTGCGCTTCACCACATCCGCCAGCTTGTCCTTGGCCGATCCCGGCTCTTCATGTGATCGTCCGCCGTAAGTGCTCTCCATGATGAGGTAATCGGCGGCAGGCGCAGGATCGGGATCGCGCAGGATCGGTATGCCGCGGCGGCCCAGATCGCCCGTAAATAAGAGCCGGACCTCGCGGCCATTCTCCGTGGAACGCAGCAGGATGGTTGACGATCCCAGTATGTGGCCGGCGTCGTAACACTGGTAACTCAGACCCTGGCTCAACTGTTTCGGCGTGTGATAGGGGACCGGCTGGAAGAGCGGCAGCGCGCGGTTGGCGTCATCGGTGGTGTAGAGCGGCTCGATGGGCGGCAGCCCCGCGCGGCGATGCCGTTTGTTGAGAAATTCGACGTCTTTCTCCTGGATGTGCGCCGTGTCGAGCAGCATGGCATGCGCCAGGTCGACGGTGGCGGGGGTACTGTAGATCGGCCCGTTGAATCCGTTCTTCACCAGCAGCGGAAGATTGCCGCTGTGATCGTTGTGCGCGTGCGAAAGAATCACCGCGTCAACGCTCGCCGCAGGAATAGGAAAGTGCCGGTTGCGCTCCTCGGCTTCCTTCCGGTGGCCCTGATACAGGCCGCAATCCAGAAGATAGCGTTTGCCGTCCCCTTCCAGGTGATGCATGGAGCCGGTGACCGTCCTTGCGGCTCCCCAAAAGGTGAGTTTCATCGTAAGGTTTCGGGTCGTACGCGGCCAGCTAAGCCTTTTCCCTCATAGCGGCGCGCAGCTTCGCGGGCGATTGTGCTTATGTGGCGCGAAAGGCGATCGCTGTTGTCATCCTGCTCCTGGCCCTTGCCCCTGCCGCACATCTGGCTTGGGTGGCGCGCGACATGCCGCATTTCGGGCATCTCCATGACGATAGCATCTATTGGGTGGCGGCCAAGTCGCTGGCTGAAGGCCGCGGTTACCGTATTCTGAGCCTGCCCGCCGAGCCGTTCCAAACCAAATATCCGCCTCTTTGGCCCCTTCTTCTTGCCGGAATCTGGATGATCGATCCCCGGTTTCCCGAGAACCTCCGGATCGGGATGGTGCTCGCCTGGGTGATGCTGCCGGCGTTGGTGTCGCTTGCGTGGCGCTGGTTTCGCGTAGCGGGATTCGGGCCGGCCATGCGGACTGTGCTTTGCGCGGCGCTCGCGTTAAGCCCGTGGGTCGTCTTTCTGAGCACCACACTGATGAGTGAGCTGATTTTTTCCGTGGCGCTCCTGGCGGCGCTCCTGGCGATCCGCCCTGCGCGCAAGAACGCATGGCTGGCACTGGCGGCGGGCATACTGGCCGCGGCGGCCTACCTGATCAAGACCGCCGCGCTGCCCTTGGTTGTTGCCGGCCCGCTGTGGCTGGCCTGGCGGCGGAGGTATCGTAGCGCCGCAGTTTTTTTCTGCGCCATGCTCCCGGCCGTCGCGTGCTGGATGCTGTGGGCCGGCCGTCACATGACGCGCGCGCGCGACATCGTCTCGCTCTACTACACCAACTATCTCGGCTACCAGATCTACAACATCGGCTGGCGCGATTTGCCTGTGGTCATGTGGAAGAATCTCGACGGCGTGTTTTCGGGCATTGCCGGCTTATTGATATTCGATCTGGAAAATTCGACCTTTGGCGCGTACCTCTCGCGCGCTCTCGCGGTTGGCGCGATTGTGGGCACGGTGCGTCTGGCGCGCCAGCGCGGGATCACACCCTACCACTGGTTTGCGGCCATGTACACGGCGATCCTGCTGATCTGGCACTTCCCGCCCAACGAGCGTTTCATGCTGCCGCTATTTCCGCTGTTACTGGCCGGCATGGGCACTGAACTGATTCATCTGGCCGGCGTGATGAAAATCGCGTGGGCGCGGAGCAACGCGAACCGCGTGGTGGCCACTGGAGCCATCGCCGGCGCCGCCACGCTCGCCGGATTCGGCATTGTTGTGAACACCGGCGCCATATTCCGCGAGTTTCCCGGAATCATAGCGCAACACCGCACGGTGCTCGCGAGCAATGAAGCCGCGTTTACGTGGATCGCGCAACACGTGCCCGAAGGCGCCTTCTATGCGTACGACGATCCGGTATTTTTCCTTTACACCGGTCATCACGCCGCCAGTCTGCCCGTTGCGCCTATGCCCTTCTATCGTGAGGATCGTGACGCCATCGTGGGTCCGTTCCGCGCCATGCCCGCCTTCGCCCGCGAGCAGCACCTCGCGTACCTGCTGTTCACCGCTGCGGATTTCCACCGCGATTTGCCGGACGCCGAACGCGCTGAAGTGCGGCGCATTCTGTCGCACGAACCGGAAATCGAAGTGGTGTATCAGTCCGCGTTGTCCGCGGTGTATCGCTTGAGGCCGACAAATCCAATAGCCCAGTCTCCGGTGATCGACAGGGCGCCCAATAGACTGGTCTGGTGAAATCGCGTGCTTTTATCGAGCCGCGCGCACGCGATTCCCGGATGACGCCGCGCGCGAGCTTCGTGGGCGTGCGATTCCGCACACGAACCGTGTGGAGATTTCTACGCTTACATTGTAAAAACTGGCCCCGAGCGCACGTCACCGTCATCGAGTCATTGAAATATCAGTGAGTTCCCGGCCTGGGCCACACCTTGGCCTGCCTCAGCCTGCCATGGAAGGACAAGTGCATTTCTGACCGGTGAGAGGTGCCCATATGTACGACCTTCGTCACGACCAAGAATCATCAACCAAACGTCCCAACTTTTCCCAGGAGTTCACCGAAGAGACCAAGAAACAGCGGCACACCGGCCCCTGGATCGCCATCGCGGTGCTGGCGGCAGCCACTGCCGGCCTGTGCTGGTACAGCTACCCGGCTTTGAGCCGGATGCCGGCCACGCTGGCGCAATTTCCCGTCCTTCAGAAATCGATCGAGGGCATGAACGCGCGTCTGTCGGAAACCGAAGCCAGGCTGAAGAGCTGGGGCGGCAGCCAGCAAGAACTCGAAGCGCAACTCGCCAAGCTCCGGATTGAAATGATGTCCCGCTTGCGCGCGGCAAGCAAGCAGGCGCGGGATCTGAACGCGGATTTGTATAAGCGGGTCCACGCCGAGATGGCGACCCAGACGCAGGGCATCGAGACCAAAATCGCGCAAGTCGAATCGGCGAGCGAGGCCGGCCGCGCTACCGTGGACAAACTGGAAGCTGAAGTCACTACGCTGCGGCAGCAGGCAGCCCAGCAGGCCGACGAGCTGCGCAACGTGCGGAGCGAGCTTGATCGTGCGGGCGCAACCCGCGACCAGCAATTGGCGAGCCTCAACCAGCAGCTCGGCCGCGCGACGCGTGATGTCGAAGGCCTGTCCAGGAAGCTTGCCGTGAAGCGCGTCGATTTCGAAGTGACGCGCAATCACAGCCAGCAACTCACCGAGGAGGTCTCGCTCGGAGTCACGGGCACCGACGTCAGCCACCGGCGCATCTCCGGCTGGATGTGGCTGATGCCCGACCGCCGCACCATCTGGCTCCGCGGGCAAGGCGCCGGTCAGCCGGTTGTCTTCTACGGCTACCAGGACGGCAAACGCCGCGAAATGGTGATCACCAATGTGGCCAAGGATTCCGTGACCGGATACCTGCTTCTGCCGGTCGATGGCGATACCAGCATGACTGCTTCCGTGTCCAAGGGCGAGTAGCGAATCGATCGACGAGAACTTCGCTAGTGAACCAGGCGCCGCGGCGATCCGCCCCTTCGGGAGCGCGCCGCGGCGTTTAGCTCTTGAGCGAATTCATGGCCATGAACAGGAGGCCGTTCACGAGCATGCTGATTAGCGCGGCGGAGGTGGGAACGCCGGTCAGATAGAACTGCGTATCGGTCATGCGCTAGGGTCGCGACTTGAGGTATTACGATGGACCGGTTTCATCCACCTTGCCTTTTCCCCAATAACCGCTAAAATAGAAGGTGTAGGTGTCGAACGATACGAGTGGGCGAAAGCCCACTTTTTTGTTGGACGGCGCCTTGTGGAAGCGCATGCGGCAGGAAGTAGTCTCCAAAATCGAGGAAATCGCGCAGCGGGTGGCTGCCTCGGAGGGAATTGAGGTGGTCGAGGTCGAATTTAAGGGCGGCGGCGGGAACCAACTCGTGCGCATCTCGATCGACAGACCCGAGGGCGTCAGCCACGCCGATTGTGAGCTGGTTTCCCATCAAGTGGGGACGATTCTGGACGTCGAGGACGTCGTGCCGGGCCATTACACGCTCGAGGTCAGTTCGCCGGGCGTAGAGCGGAAGCTGCTCAAACCGAGCGACTACATCCGGTTTCAGGGAAAGAAGGCGAAAATCGTGTTGCGTGAGCCGGTCGAGAGCCAGCGCCACTTGCAGGGCACGCTGGCGGGCCTGGAAAACGGCACGGTTTCGCTCGATACGGGCGCGGGCCGCGTCCTCCGGTTCCCTCTCAACCAAGTAGAACGGGCCAACCTGAAGTTCGAGTGGTAGTTCCCTCCAGGTAATAAGCCAAGCGGACAGAGCGAAAGAGGATTCACCGTGGAAACGATCTATCAGTCCATTGAGATTTTAAGCAAGGAGAAAGGCATCGATATACAGATCGTTCTGGACGCCGTCAAGGACGCGATGCTGATTGCCGCCCGCAAACACTTCCGCACGGAGGAAGACTACGCCGCGGAAATGGACGAAAAGACCGGGGCCATTCGACTGTTCGCGATAAGGAAAGTCGTCGATCAGGTGACCGACCCGGTCAAGGAAATGACGCTCGATCAGGCCCTGAAGATCAACCCGGAAGCCGCCATCGGCTCCGAAATACGGATCGAGAAGCCCACCGACACCCTGGGGCGCATTTCCGCGCAAACCGCCAAGCAGGTGATCTTTCAGAAAGTCCGCGAAGCCGAGCGCGAGACCGTTTATAACGAGTACTCGGGACGCACCGGAGAGCTGGTCAACTGCACGGTGAAACGCGTGGAGGGGCCGGACCTCATTCTGGATCTCGGAAAGACCGAAGCGCGGCTCCCCAAGAAGGAACAGTCGCGCCTGGAAAGTTTCACGGTGGGCGATCGCGTGCGCTGCGTCATCCGGCTGGTGGATAAATCCAGCAAAGGGCCGGGTGTAGTGGTCTCGCGCGCGGCGCCGGAACTGGTCATGCGCCTGTTCGAGCAGGAAGTGCCTGAAATTTACGATTCGACGGTGGTGATTAAAGGCTGCGCGCGCGAAGCCGGAGAGCGCACCAAAATCGCCGTGCAAAGCCGCGACCGCGACGTGGATAGCGTGGGCGCCTGCGTGGGCATGAAGGGCATGCGCGTGCAGTCCATCATCCGCGAACTGCGCGGTGAAAAGATCGACATTATTGAATATTCGGAAGACGCGGTGAACTTTGCGACGCACGCGCTCAGCCCGGCCAAGATCAGCCGCGTAACGATCGTCGACCCGGTGGAAAAGCACATGGAAGTCATCGTGGATGACTCCCAGCTCTCGCTCGCCATCGGCAAGAAGGGGCAGAATGTGCGCCTCGCGGCCAAACTGCTGGGCTGGAAAATAGATATCAAGAGCGAAGTGGAGAAACGGCAGGAGGTGGAATCTGCCATGGCCGCGCTGACGGTTCCAGGCGCGCCGGTATCCGTCTTGATCGATTACGGTTTGGGCGAAAAGATCGCGGAGCAACTGCTCGAGTCCGGAGTGACCACGGTGGAGAAACTGGGCAGCATGACGCCCGAGCAACTCGAAGAGATTCCAGGCATTGAGCCCACACTGGTGGAGCAGATTCAGCTCGCGGTCAATAACTACTACGGCCAGTTCGAGACCGGGCCGCCGCCCGCAGAGGCCGCCGGTAGCGTCGACCCGGGCGCCGTGCCAAGGAACGAACCGTCCGCTCCGCAAGCGGATCCCGGCCTCAACGAGGCCCGCCCTGAAGAAGGGGCGGCTGTAGAACAGGCGGCGGCCGAGGAAACGGCCGAATCGCCGGAACTGGACGCCGCCAAAACCGACCTAAATCCCGAGCCTGTTGCGAATGAGTCTGATACGATAAAAGATTCCCGGCAGGGCGCAAAGGACGGGAGTACGGAGGAGCGAATTGGAGAGGGTCAGAAAGGCTAATTAGCGGTTAAGTCGTTTCATATATGAACAAGATTCGCATTAACGTGCTGGCCCGTGAGTTGGAAGTCAAAGCTCACGAACTGCTGGAAAAACTTCCCGAGCTGGGCGTTACGGAAAAGAAGACTCACTCGAGTTCCGTCGATGACGATGTGGCGGACAAGCTTCGCCGCATTTTCGGCGGCAGCGCCGGCGCTGCCGAGCGGGCCGAGCAGGCCGCCTCCAATGGCGCCGCGACGGCGGTGGAAGAGGAGCGGCCCTATGTGGCGCCGGTACAGCCCGAGACGCCGCAAGCACCTGCCCCAGCCGCATACGAGGCCCAGCCGGCGCGTGAGGCCGCCGTTGAAGAGAAATTACCGCCGCGCATGGCGGGTGGTCAAGCACAGCGGCTGCGTCCCCCGCTCGCCACCTTGTCGCCGGGCGCGCCTGCGGCCCAGGGGCCGGGCGCCAGTACGGCGGTACCCGGAGCGCCCAGCCGTCCGGCTCCGCCACCACCCATGCCGGCTGCTCCCAGGCCGGGACAAATCCTGTCGGGGCCGCGCCAGCCCCTGCCCGGAGGTATGCGACTGCCAGAACCAGTTCGCGTAGCCGCAGGGCCGGCGGCGCCTATGGCCCGTTCTACCGCGCCCACAGTGCAGTCACCGGCAGGTTCGGCCCCAGGCGCGCCTCCCGCGGTGGTGCGGACTGCGCCGACACGGCCAGGACTGGCGGGACAACCCGCGGCGCGTCCCATAGTCCCACCCCGGCCCGATCTGGCCGCCAAGCTTTCGCAACCGCGCCCGACCACTCCCGGAGCACCCGTAGCGCCCCGCCCCGGGGTGCCGCTGCGTCCCCAGAGCTCCCCCGTGCCGGGCCAGCCGATCTATCGGGGTCCTATTCGCCCCGGGCAGCCACTTGTGGCGCGCCAGGGTCCGCGCCCATCCAGCCCAGGGGGCATGCGTCCAAGCGGCGGACCGAGGCCCATGCATCCGACCTCGCGTGGCGGCATGGCAGCGCCCGGTTTGGCGCCGCCTCCCGTGGAACAACAACGCCGTGCCCCTTACCGGCCGGGCGGACGTCCACAGCGCGACCGTGTTCAGGAACACGAAGGGAAGATGCTGCGGCCTGTACGGCGCGAAGCCCCTGCCGCTCCACCGCCCGTCAACCGCGAAATCACCATTTCGGAAGGCATCACCGTAAAGGAGCTTTCCGAAAAGCTGGACGTCAAGGCCAGCCTGGTGATCAAAAAGCTGGTGGATCGCAACATCTTCGCCACCATCAACCAAACGCTCGATTCCAAGCTGGCCACCGAGCTAGCGCGTGAGTTTGGCGCCTCGACGGCCACCGTGAGCTTCGAAGTAGAAGCCATGCACGAGGTTGAGACCGCGCAAGAAGAGAAAGACCAGGTGAAGCGCGCGCCGGTGGTCACCATCATGGGCCACGTGGACCACGGCAAGACTTCGCTGCTCGACGCCATCCGCCAGGCGCGTGTCGCAGAGAAAGAGGCCGGCGGCATCACGCAGCATATTGGCGCCTATCAAGTGGAGAAGAACGGCCGCAAGATCGTGTTCATCGACACGCCCGGCCATGAAGCGTTTACCCG